>CALRXP010000066.1:0-10716 GCA_943372155.1 Candidatus Endomicrobiellum trichonymphae
GAAGTCCACGACCTCGGCCAAGGTCTTCTGCGAGCCGTCATGCATGTACGGGGCCGTGTATTTCAGGTTTCGCAAGGTCGGGGTCTTGAACTTGCCGGTGTCGGCGACCTCCTTCGTCTGGTCGCGCCGGCCGACGTCGGGCTTGGCGATCTCCTTCTGCATGCCTACGCCGAGGTTGTGGAAATCGGAGTCGGAGAAGTTGAAGCCGTCGTGGCAGATGGCGCAGTTGGCCTTGCCGTGGAACAGCTCGCGGCCGCGCACGGCGGAGGCCGACATCGCCTTCTTGTCCCCCGCCTCCCACTTGTCGGCGGGCGCGTTGCCGGTCAGGACGGTGCGCTCGAACGTGGCGATGGCCTTGGCCACGCGGTCGATGTCGATGGTCTCGTCACCGAAGGCCTTCTTGAACAGGACCGGGTAGCCCTTGATCGTTTTCAGCTTCGCCACGCACGCGTCGTGCGTGAAGCCCATCTCGATGGGATTCTGGATCGGACCTTTGGCCTGGTCCTCGAGGGACTTCGCCCGGCCGTCCCAGAATTGCACCGCCATGTAGGCGGAGTTGAGCACGGTGGGCGCGGACCGTCCGCCCTTTTGGCCGTGGATTCCGGCGGAGACGGGCGAGGCGTCGGTCCAGCCCTTATCGGGAGCGTGGCACGTGGCGCAGGACACGGTGCCGTCGGCGGAGAGGCGCTTGTCGAAGTAGAGGGCCTTGCCGAGATCGCGCTTGGCGTCGGTGACGGGGTTGTCCTCGGGCACGTCCGGGGCCTTGAGGCCCAGCGGGACCTTATACGGGTACTCGGGGCCTCCGAAATCGTCGGCGCGGGCGGCGAGGGCGGACGCGCAGAGCAAGGCGGCGGCGAGTAATCGGATCATGGTCTCTCCTGTTTGATAACTATTATCAACTGATTAAGTTTAACGGATCGCGCGGTTTTTGTCAAGCGGCGGCGAACGCGGCGGAGCAACGGTCCGGCCCGGGCGGGGTGCCAAGCCCCTCCGAATTTGGTTGAATAAAGACAGCCGCTCGACGAGATCCGGAGGACGAATGACCACCGCCGCGTTGCCCGACGTTCACCCCCTTTTGAAGGAATTCCTGGCCCGCAAGGTCCATAAGCTGCTGATCGAGGGCAAACCCGTCGACGCCGTCTCCGGCAAGACGTTCGAGACCTCGAACCCGGCGACCGGCGAGGTCCTGGGCTCGGTCGCCGCGGCTGACGCGGCCGACGTGGACGCGGCCGTCTCCGCCGCGCGCAAGGCGCTCGAGGGCCCGTGGGGCAAGATGACCCCCGCGGACCGCGAGAAGGTGCTTCATAAGGTCGCCGACCTCCTCGAGGCCCGCGCCGAGGCCTTCGCCCAGCTCGACACGCTCGACAACGGCAAGCCGATTCGCGAGGCCAAGTCCGGCGACCTCCCCCTCTCCGTCGCGTTGTTCCGCTACTACGGCGGCTGGCCGACGAAGATCACCGGCGACACCACGCCCGTCTCCGTTCCCTATTATCCCGGCGCCAAGTTTCTCCAATACACGGTCCGCGAGCCCATCGGCGTCGTCGGCGCGATCATTCCGTGGAACTTCCCCCTGCTGATGGCCGCCGAGCGGCTCGCTCCGATCCTCGCCTGCGGCAACACCGTCGTGCTCAAGCCGGCCGAGCAGACGCCTTTGTCCGCGCTGTGGCTGGGCGAGCTTCTTCTTGAGGCGGGCGTGCCCGCCGGCGTCGTGAACGTGGTCCCGGGCCTCGGGCCCACCGCGGGAGCGGCGATCGCCAAGCACATGGGCATCGACAAGGTCACTTTCACGGGCTCCACCGAGGTCGGCCGTGAGATCGTGAAGGCCTCCGCGGGCAATATGAAGCGCGTGACCATGGAGCTCGGTGGTAAATCCCCGAACATCATCTTCGCCGACGCCGACATGGAAGCCGCCGCGCGCGGCATCTTCGCCGGCATCTTCTACAACCAGGGCCAGACCTGCAGCGCCGGTTCGCGCGTGTTCGTCGAGCGCCCCGCCTACGACAAGCTCGTCGCCGCGGTCGCCGAGCGCGCCGGCAAGATCAAGCAGGGCAACGGCCTCGACCCGAAAATCGGCATGGGCCCGCTGGTTTCGAAGGAGCAGCGCGAGCGCGTTCTCGCGCTCGTCGAGAAGGGCAAGTCGGAGGGCGCCAAGCTCCTCGCCGGCGGCGCCGCCCAGCCCGGCGCCGGCTACTTCTTCCAGCCGACCGTGTTCGGCGACGTGAAGGACGACATGACGATCGCCCGCGAGGAGATCTTCGGGCCCGTCGTCTGCCTCTTCCCGTTCGATACGGTCGACGAGGTCATCGACCGCGCCAACTCCACCGATTACGGCCTCGTCGCCGCGGTGTGGACCAAGGACATTAAAAAGGCCCATCTCGCCGCGCAGCGCCTGAAGGCGGGCGTGGTCTGGATCAACTGCTACCAGTTCGTCGACGCGGCCGCCCCGTGGGGCGGCGTCAAGCAGTCGGGCTACGGGCGCGAGAAGGGCCCGTACGCGATCGAGAATTACACCTCGGTGAAATCGGTGTGGGTCGACCTGAACTGATGTCCGAAGTCCTGGTCGAGACCGAAGGGGCGGTCGGAATCGTCACGCTCAACCGCCCGCAGGCGCTCAACGCGCTGTCCATGCCGCTGATGACGGCGGTCGTGGCGGCGCTGGCCGGCTTCGAGAAGGACCCCGCGATCCGCGCCGTCGTCCTGACGGGAAGCGCGCGGGCCTTCGCCGCCGGCGCCGACATCGGCGAGTTCCTGAAGATCGGAGACTCGGCCGCGGCCGCTTCGGCGCTCGACCCGCATCTCGCGCGCTGGGATTTCGTCGGTCAGATGAGCAAGCCCGTGATCGCCGCGGTGTCGGGCTTCGCGCTCGGCGGCGGCTGTGAGCTCGCGATGGCGTGCGACATGATCGTGGCGTCGGAGACCGCGGTGTTCGGCCAGCCGGAAATCCTGATCGGCGTGATGGCCGGCGCCGGCGGCACCCAGCGGTTAACGAAAGCCGTGGGCAAGGCGATTTCGATGGAGATGAATCTGACGGGACGGCGCCTGACCGCCAAAGAGGCGCTCGCGCACGGCCTCGTCAACCGGGTCGTGCCGGTCGAGTCGTACCTGTCCGAGGCGATGAAGCTCGCGCGCCAGGTGGCGGCGTTGCCGCCGCTCGCCGTCCAGGCGGTGAAGGCGTCCGTCGGCGCCGCCGTGGACCGGGGTCTGACCAAGGGCCTCGCCGACGAACGCCGGTCGTTCTACGCCCTGTTCGACACGCAGGATCAAAAGGAAGGTATGACCGCCTTCGCCGAGAAGCGCAAACCCGTCTGGACCGGAAAATAAAATGACCACCACCGCGACGCAGGAACTCCTGATCGATCAGAAGGACGGGGTCCTCACCCTCACCCTCAACCGTCCCGACGTCCTCAACGCCCTGACCATGCAGATGATGAAGGGCATCAAGGACGCGCTGAAGAAGGCCGAGACCGACAAGACGATCAAGGTCGTGGTTCTCACGGCGTCCGGCCGCGCTTTCTGCGCCGGCGCGGACTTGGGCGACCTCAAGAAGCGCCAGAGCGTGAAGACGTTCTCTCTCGGCGACGAGCTCCGTGATCATTTCAATCCCTTGGTCGCCCAGATCCGCAAGCTCGAGAAGCCCGTCATCGGCGCCATCAACGGCCTGGCCGCCGGCGCGGGCGCGTCCATCATCCTGTCGGCCGACCTCAAGGTCTGCGCCGAGAAGGCGACGTTCCTCAACGCCTTCGTCCGCGTCGGCCTCGTGCCCGACTCCGGCATGACCTATTACCTCCCCCGCTTCGCCGGATATTCCAAATCCCTCGAGCACATGTGGCTGGCCAAGCCCGTCACGTCCGAGCAGGCGCTCGCGTGGGGCTGGGTGAACAAGGTCGTCCCCGCCGAGCAGGTGCTCGCCGAGGCGAACGCGTTCGCCGCGGAGCTGGCGAAGATGCCCCCGCTGGCGCTCGCGCTCACCAAGCGCGCCGTCAATAAGTCTCTCGAGGCCGCCTCGCTCGACGAGCAGATGGAGTACGAGGCCCAGCTGCAGGAAGTGCTGGGTCGCACGAAGGACCACGCCGAAGGCGTCACCGCTTTCCTCGAGAAGCGCCCCCCGCAGTTCAAAGGAGAATGACCATGACCCTCGAACCGAACCGCATCCGCGAAGAGAAACTTCTCGCCAAGATCGCCAAAGGCCAGAAGATCACCGAGCTCTCGGAGATGAGCGACGAGTACCGGGAGCATCTCACCAATCTCATGTCCATGCAGGCCGACTCTGAGCTCGCCGGCGCCTTCGGCTACGTGCCGTGGATTCAGAAAGCTCCGGACATTAACGAGACGCTCGTCGTCTCCCAGATCGTCAAGGACGAGGTCCGGCACGCGACGGTCATGTACCGCTTGCTCAAGGGCATGGGCGTGGACGTCGACGAGTACTACCGCACGCATAACTTCAACCTGCGCATCGACTCCGAGGATATCGGCACCTTGCGCGCCGCGGAAGACAAGCGCGTCAACATCTTCTACTACCCCATCGAGACGTGGTCGGACTTCATCATGTTCAACTTCTGCATGGACCGAGGCGCGGGCCACCAGCTCGAAGATTCGCTCGACTGTTCGTACAAGCCGTGGTGCGAAGGCATGGAAGGCATCTTCAAGGAAGAGGAGATGCACATGGCGCACGGAGATCAATGGGCCAAGCGCCTGTCCGCGGACCCGAAGACGCACGACGCCCTGCAGACCGCGTTCGACAAGTGGTATCCGCGCACGATGAACATCTTCGGCCGCGCGAACTCGCCGAAAAATGCGATCTACCGCAAGTACGGCCTTAAGAAGCGCGACAACGACGAGGTCCGCCAGGCGTTCGCCGCCGACATCAAGGACAAGGCGGCGAAGTTCGGCCTGAAGGTTCCGGCGTGGACCCCCGTCGCGGCCAAGATGTCCGAAGAGCCGTTTATCCCCGGCTAGCCGTGGGCCGCCTCATGACCGACGTCCGCGTCCACGCCTTCGCGCGGCCCTGGCTTCTGGCCCCGTTGCTGCTGGGGCTGCTCGCCCAGAACGTGGTGTTCCTGCTGACGCCGGGCGGGCCCGGCGGCGTGGCGGTGAAGACCGCGTTGTCGGTCTTCGTCACGGTGGTCGTGACGACCTTCTTCGCCGAGCTGTGGATCGGCGACGGCCGGAGCGTCGACCCGTGGCGTCTGCTCAAGACGGCGCTCGTTTTTCTGATTCCGTATCCGCTCCTGCTCGCGTTCGGCCTCGTTACCACGCCCTTCGTGTACTGGCTCCTGCACGCGGATCTGCCCCAGCAGGTCTCCCTCGGCGGGTTGTATCTCGTGATCGGCCTCGGCAAGCTCGCCGCCTTCGCGCTCGGCGCGACGTCGGCGATCGCGGCGGCCCGCCGCGGCGAGTCCTCCGGCGCGCTCGGCGCGCTCCGCCTCGGCGCCGGCTCGGTCTTCTCAAACCTCGGGTTCTTCTTCCTGCTGCTGGGCGGATTCTGGCTGTTCCAGGAGGCGACGGTGTTCCTCGCCCGGACCTTGGTCCCGGGTCCGCTCGCCGCCTTCTTCACGACGGCGATTCCCCTGCTCGGCTGCGTGGCGTTCCCGATCGAGGCCTGGCGCTCCGGCCGTTTGAACAAGGCATGAGGCCGGCGGCGGTCTTCCTGACCGCGTTCGCCGCCAGGCTCGGCTACTGGCTGTGGCTGGGCCGTCCCGTCGCGGTCGTGGGTGACGCCCTCGAGTACTCCGAGTTCGCGCGCAATCTCGTCGAGACCGGCCGCTACGCCGGACCCCACGGCGAGCTGGCCACGCGCCTGCCCGGCTATCCTTTGTTCCTGGCCGGGCTCCGGCTTTTCACCGGCGGGTCGACGGCCGCCGTAATCGTGGCCCAGTGCCTGCTCGGCGCCGCGACGTGCGTGCTCCTGTATCGCCTGGCGGAGCGCCTGCTTCCCCGTCCCTGGCCCCTGGTCTGCGGCTTCATCGCCGCGATTTACTTCAATCTGATCGCGCCGTGCGCCGCCCCGATCAGCGAATCGCTCTTCAGCTTCTTCCTGGTACTGTCCGCCTGGGCCTTATACAACGAGGACTGGAAGCCTCGCACGCGCGCCCTCGCCTTCGGCGCGCTTTCCGCCTACCTGTATCTGATCCGCCCTGAGCCCCTGCCCTACATCCTGGCGACGATTGTATGTTTGCCCTACGTGTGGGCGAAATTCGGGCGCAAGCAAGTTCTATCCGCGCTGGCCGTCTTCACTTTAATCGTCGGCGTGTGGGTCGCTCGAAATTTCGCTGATTTCGGGCGGGTGATTCCCGCCAGCACCATGGGTCAAACCACCAAGTACCTGGGATTATTCCTCCCCGCCGAGCGCCAAGGCCTCGCCCCCGAAGGCCGCCTCATCCCGCCCGACGCGATGAGCGAGCTCGACCGCGAAGCCGCCATGGCCGCGGCCTATCGCGCGCTGGCCGCGCGCCTGACCTGGGCGCAGATCGTGAAGGCCTACGCCTTCAACTTCGCCAGCATCCTCTATCCCTTCCTCCCCGCCTACGACTGGAGCTACGTCGTTCTCGTTCCGTTCTTCTTCCTGGGGCTGCGCGAGGCCTGGCGTCGCAAGGAGCTCCGTCCCTTAGCCGGCGCCGTCCTGTGCTCGATCGGAATTTTCATCTTCTTCGGCGGCCCGGTGTCGCGTTATCGCCAGGGCGTTTCGCCGTTCATCGTCCTGCTCGCGACGGCGGGTCTGGCGGCGGCGGAGAAGGCGGCGGGCCGCGGACGCTTCCGCGCGTGGGCAGGCGGCTGGACCGCGCTCAACCTCGCCGTCTGGCTTTGCTCCGGCCAGGTCCGGGAGCTGGCGCTGCGCGCCAAGGACGTCCTGTGGCGGCATTGACACCCTCTCCCGTCCTCGCTATTCTGAAGCCATGATCCAACGCGTGGCGGTCGTCGGGGCGGGCACCATGGGCGCGGGCATCGCCCAGCTGTGCGCGCAGATGGGCTTCTCGGTCAAGATTCACGACCCGATGCCCGCGGCGCTCGAGGCCCTGCCCGGCAAGCACAAGAAGTCCTTTGACGCGGCCGTGCTCAAGGGCAAGATGTCCACCCAGCAGGCGGAGCGCGCGTTCCACTCGATCTCGGGCGTCGCCAAGCTCGAGGACCTCGCCGGTGCGGACCTGGTCATCGAGGCTGCGCCGGAGCTCCTCACCCTCAAGCAGGATCTCTTCGAGAAGCTGTCCGCGATCTGCCCCGACGCGCTGCTCGCGACCAACACCTCATCGCTCGCGGTCAAAGACATCATGGCGCGCGCCTCGGGCAAGGAGCGGACGATGGGCGTCCACTTCTTCAATCCGCCCGTAGCGATGAAGCTCGTCGAGATGATCCGGACGGAGGAGACCTCTCCGGATGCCTTCCGGGCGGCGTGGGATTTCCTGCTGACCGGATTACGGAGAACTCCGGTGGACGTCAAAGACGTGCCGGGATTCATCGTCAACCGCGTGATGCGGCCTTATTACGTCACGGCTCAACGTATTGTCTGTTCACAGACGAGCTACGCCGCCGTCGATGAGAGCTGCCGAAGCGCCGGCGGCGTGCCGATGGGACCGTTCGAACTCATGGATCTGATCGGCTTGGACACCAATTTCGCGATCACGGGCGCGATCTACGGCGCTTTAGGACGGCCGGAACGGTTTAAGCCGCCGGAGATTCAGAAGCAATTGGTTTTGAAGGGCATGACCGGGAAGAAAACCGGCAAAGGGTTCTACGTTTATCAGGACGGGAAGAAAACGGAAGAGAATCCCGAAGCGGCAAAACTTCTCGGGAAAGGAACGGATTTGAACGGCAACGAAGTGTGGGCTCGGATTCGCACGGCGATCATCGAAGAAGCCCAGCTAGTCGTAAAAGAAGGAACGGCGGGGCCTTCAGACGTGGATACGGCAATTCGTCTCGCTATGAATTTCCCCAAAGGACCCTTTGAATGGCTAAAAGAAAACACGGCGGCGTAGCGGCGAAGAAGAAGCTTCCGACCTTGCTCGAGCTCCTGAAGAAGGATCAGGCGCGGGTGCTCAGCGTCCTCCACAAGCACGGCGTGTATTTCGACGCGGGGACCTATATCACGCTCATCGCGCGGCTCGACAAGGTCGCGGCGTATCACGCGGTGCCTAACCGCAAGAAGTTTTTCGCCGATCTGCTGGGCCGTTAAGCCTTCGGCAGCGAGCTGCCCGCCGCGGAGCGCAGCCACTCCCAGAACTCGGGATTGAGGCGGTAGTAGTCGCCGCGCAGGCCGGGCTCGGCGACGGCCTGGAAGCTCGCGGCGAACGACTTCAGCGACTTGAGGCCCTCCGCGTCCGGCGTCCCCCCCTTGCCGTATAGGGCGGCCGTGGCGGGAAGCGCCTGGTAGACGGCGAGCTGGTCGCGGTAATACGCGGTCATGGAGAGGCCGTCGGGCGCGGCGGCTCCGAGCTCCTTCGAGGGCGACTTGGGGAGGGCCGCGCAACGTTCGCCGGCGGCCCCTTCCAAGGCGAAGACGGCCTTCACCGTGGGCGTCAACACGATCGAGCGGCCGGGCTCGCTCTTGGAGGGGTAGTAGAGAACGGCGAGGCTTGTCCCCCCGTGCTCGGGCACCGGCAAGCTGCGGCCCAGCTCGAGGGCCATATTCGCGCAGCCCGCAGCGCGCCGCGTCGCGTCGGCCCGCGCGTGGAGCGGGTCGGCGTCGAGGCGGTCCATCCACTTGCCGCTGTCCTGGCACGAGGAGAGCGCGGCGAGCAATGCGACGGCGAACAGGCTATTTTTTCGGATCGTTATTGGCATCGAAGAGCACGGCCGTATTGTTCCGGCCTTTCCAGGCGCGGAGGAATTGTTCGATCGGCACGAAGCGCTTGGCCTCGCCCGTGCCGGTGTCGTTGATGTAGAAGCCGCGGGTCTTGCCGTTCGCGTCCACTTCCGCGCCGGTCACGTAAACCGTGTGGCCCGAGCCGTCGGACAGCTTCGGGTCGTTCCACAAGCGCTTGGTCTGCATTGAGACGAGGGCGTCGCCGCCGACGCGGATGGACTCGGTGAGCGCCTCCGGGGTGGTCGAGGCGACATAGCGGGAGCGCACCCCGTGATCGGTGAGCAGATGGTTCATTTGATCGGAAGGGGTCCCGCCTTCGAGGCCGCCGTCTCTTTCCATGTACTCGGAATAATACCCCTTCGCGAGGCCTTCCTTCGCCAGATCGGTCATCGTCACGCTCAACCCGCGGGCCTTCATGGCCTGATACTGAGCTGCGACGCCGCACGTCGGGCCCTGCTGGCGGATGGTGAGGCTCGACCGGCCTTCCGGATCGCCGACGGTCGCGGTCTGGCCGGTGGCGTGCCAGTAGGCGATACGACGTTCGTCGGTCAGGCGCGTCAGCGCCTCCTGGTAGCCTCGGGCGAAATAGTTGCGGCGGCTGCGCGCCTCCCCTTCCTCGGGGATGGGCGGCGGCGCGAGATTGAGATCCGATATTTTTTTCGGCGCCGCGAGGACGTACTGACCCTTGCCTGGCGCTGCCGCCTCGGGGTCGGCGAACTCGTCCGGCTCCTTGGCCGTTTCTCCGCCGTCGTAAAGCTTGTCGAGCTGCCGGGCCGCGCCCTTGCCGCCGGGGACGAACGCCGGGAAGGCCGCCGGCGTCTTGTGCTCCGCGTTGCGCTCCGCGGCCCGGAGCCGGGCCGCCGCTGCGAGGCTGCTGTAGTCGATGACGGTCTTCTCGAGAGGCTTGATGAGCCCCGAGAGCTCGTCCCAGCGATCGTAAAAAGGCGACATGCACGGCTTCCAGGACTCGGGCCAAAATCCGTGAGTTTTTTCCAGGTAAGAGGTGGCCTCGCGCGCGGGCCAGAGGAAGGGCTTGCAGATCTCCACACCTTTGGCGACCTCGTCGCTGAGGGCCATGAAGGCCTTCAGCCGGTCGGCGGGCGCGAGTTTCGCGTCGACGGTCTTCGGATCGGTCTTCTTCAGGAGCGCTTCGGTTTCGGTCTTCGCTTTTTCCTTGGCCGCCCTCGCGGCCCATTTGGTCGACTGAAGGAAGGTGATCTGGGCCGGCAAGGTCGGCAGGCGCGTGAATTGACCCACGGGGTCTTTCAGCGAGGCGAGGATGTAGTCGCAGTGATACTCTTCGACCGTGCCCTCGAAAGCTTGCCCCCCGGCGTGCGCGAATTTGCACGGGACGGTCCAGGTCAAAGGTCCGAGGGCAGATTTTTCGACGTCGGGACCGGACAGCACCGAGGTCGGGACTCCGCCGACCGCGTCCTCCGTCGCGGCGGAAGCCGCGAAGGGCGAGGCCAGCAGAAGCAGTAAGGCGACGATCTCTCGGGACATAGGGGGTTTGGAGACCTTCGACCCCAGTATAGCCCCGCTTCGCGGAATTACAAGGGGGTCCCCCCCCTAATTAGCGCCGGAAATCTTTGATGCGGAGAATGGCGGGATGAGGCTCGACCGGGCGTCCGGAGTGCTTGGTTTCGAGCAGGAAGTGCTTCCCCTTCGGGAAGTGCGCGATGAACATGTTCACGTGCGCGGGCTCGTTTTCAAAAGACCCCGCGACGGTCCCGAGCTCTCCGATCTTATGGAGCGCCTCGTCCTTGAAGGCGAAATCAGGGGTATCGAAGCGCGGCTTGAGCACCAACGTCGCGCCCTTGCCGTCGGGCTCCGGGAAGCGGTGATTGGCGAGCGACGCCTCTGTCCCCTCGCGCATGCCCTCATCGCGACCGGTCATGTAGAAGGCTCGTCCCCCCCTC
>CALRXP010000067.1:0-10714 GCA_943372155.1 Candidatus Endomicrobiellum trichonymphae
TTGGTGCCGCGGTTTGAGATCTGCGCCAGGCGAACGGGAAGCCCCTTGATGGCATCCTCGACCGACTTGCCGAGCACGGCCGGGTCAATGGCGGTGGCCACGAAAATGTCGACGCCCATCGCGCGCTGATCCTTGGCGACCACGCTGACGGCGTCGTGCGACACCTCGGGCATGTGCACCTTCTTGTACTCCCGGCGCGGGAAGGCTTTGGGCGCGGAGCCCAGGTTCTTAATGACTTCGTTGGTGAAGGCCTTGGTGCCGGAAGGCTCTCGCCCCCCGCCCGCCATGTCGGCGGTGAGGATTCTGCCCTCCTCGAGGGTGACGAGCAGGGCGTTCTCGACGGCGTCGGCGGCCTTCATCTCGCCCAGGTGGCGGAGCATGAGTACCGAGCTGTGCAGGAGCGCCGTGGGGTTGGCCATGTCCTTGCCCGCAATCTGCGGAGCGGAGCCGTGCACGGCCTCGAAGATCGAAGCGCCGTCTCCCAGGTTGGCCGACGGGGCGAAGCCGAGGCCGCCGATGAGAGCGGACGCTAGGTCGGAGAGGATGTCGCCGTTCATGTTGGTCATGACGAGCACGTCGAACTGCTCGGGCCGCATGACGAGCTGATGGGCGCAGTTGTCGACGATCTGGTGCTCGGAGGCGATCTCCGGATAGTCTTTCGCCACTTCTTCAAATACACGCTTGAAGAGACCTTCCGTGAACTTGAGAATGTTGGCCTTGGTGGCGCACGTCACCTTTTTACGGCCCTCGGCGCGGGCGATCTCGAACGCCAAACGGCAGATCTTCTCGGAGCCCTTCCGGGTGACGATCTTCAGCGCCTGAGCCACGCCCGGGGTCTGAAGATACTCGATGCCCGCGTACAGGTCTTCGACGTTCTCGCGCACGACGACGAAATCGATGCCGCGCCCCGAGTAGGGTGTGCGGATGCCCGGCAGCTCGCGGACCGGGCGGATGTTCCCGTAGGTCTCGAAGTACTTCCGGAGCGTGACGTTGGCGCTCTTCTCACCGAAGCCGACCGGCGTCTCGAGCGGGCCTTTCAGCGCGCACTTGGTGCGGCGGATGGACTCGACGGTCTCGGGCAGGACGCCGGAGGCGACGCCGGCCTTAAAGACGCGGGCGCCGGCGTGGCGCTCGTCCCACTGAATCTTGACTTCGGCGGCGGCGAGCACGGCTTGGACGGCGGCGACGACTTCGGGACCGATCCCGTCGCCGGGAATAAGGGTGACTTCATGCTTCATACGTCTATTCTACTCGATTCGGAGCGCCGCGCCTTTGGAGGGCGGCAGGAAGGCGGAGACGGCCTCGCCGCGGATGGCGGGCATCAAGGAGACTTTCACCTTCTCGGGCGCGACCACCAACGCCTTGGCCAGGCGCCGGGTCAGGAGCTTCGCGCGCAGGGGCGGCAGCTTGCCGCGGATGTTCTTGGCGGAAAGCTCCACCTTATAGGTCCCGTCGGCGCGAGGCTCGCCGAGGCGAAGGCGACTGGCCATCGCCTCGATCCATATCCCCGCGTCCTTCTTGAGATCCACCTTGCCGTCCTCGAAAAACAGGTCGGCGTCGGCTTCGAGGCGTGTTTCGCCCGCGTACTCGCGGTGCGTGAAGGACTTGAGCGGCACCGGGTCGCTTTCGATGACGAAGGCGCGACCGGCGCGGCGGCCGGTGAAACGGTAGTGGTAGGAGCGTCCCGCGACCACGGCGAGGCGTCCCTCGGGCCCGCCGCCGTCCCAGTCGACCTTCTCGTTGAGCATGCCCACGCCGTCGGACTTCCAGACGATGTCCCCCTCATTGTCGAGGACCTCGAAGGCCCACTCATCGTAGACGGCGACGATGTTCGCGGGCGAGAGCGCCAGGAACGGCGGCTCCGGAAAGGGACGCTCGAAGCGGGCGATGTCGCCTCCGGAGCGGATGCGCTCGGCGGCGGGCGCGTGCGCTCCTCGGCCCAATGAGAGCGAGTGCAGGACCTCGTCGATGACGGGCTTCGACGCGGTCGGGGGCGCGACCTGGACGCCGGCGGCGCCGGAGGCGCGGGATTTGACGGTGATGTCCTGGGAGAGCTCGGACTTGGCGGGGGCGCTCCAGGCCGGAAGCGCGGCCAGCAGCAAAAGGGGCGCGATCATTTCTTTACCGGCTCCGTCGCCAGCGCGATCTGCGCCGCACCCGCGGACTTGGCCACCGCGATGAGCCGCTGAATCGTCTTGTAGTGGACGGACTTATCGGCGCGAATGAGCACGATCGCGCCTTTTTTCTTCTCGACCTCGCGGCGCAGGTCGGAGACGACGTTGTCCCACGTCGTGGCCGCGGCCCGCACGGAGAGCGCCCCGTCGAGCGCGCACGTCAAAGCGATGGTGAGTTCCTGGTTCGGGAGCGCCGAGGCCGGAGGCAGAGCCACGGGCAAGGTCGGATAAGCCAGCAGCGGCGCCGTGACGAAGAGAATCACGAGAAGCACGAGCGAGATGTCGATGACCGGGATGATGTTCACCTCGGTGACCGGCTCGGGCTCGGGCGAGTTGGCCCGCATGCGCATCAGCGCGTACTTGGCCATTAACGCGCCTCCGGGTCCGCGATCTGCACCAGCGCCACGGTCCCCCCCGCGTCCTGCACCGCCTCGAGCGCGGCGATGACCTGGCCGTGCTCGACCTCGAGCTCGGGCGAAACGAAGATCTTCCGGTCGGTGCGCGGCGCCAGCTTCTGCTTGAGAAACGCGACGAGCTCCGGAGCGGTCATGAGCTTGCCGTCCAGCACGAAGCCCCCCGCCGTGACGGCCAAAACCATGACCGCCTCGGGATCGCGGAAGGTCACGACCTCGGTCTGCAGAGGCGCCGCGGATGCCTTCGCCGCGGCGGTCTGGACCTTGAGCATGGACTGCGCCGCCATGGGCGAGAGGACGAGCAGAATGATCAGGAGGACGAGCGAGACGTCGGCCAGAGGCACGACGTTGACGTCGGCGATGGCCGCCGGCTCGTCGTCCTTATGAAACGGGCTTCCCGCCATGGTCCTCCAGCAATTGCGCGATCTCGAGCACCCACAGGTCCGCGGTGTTCAGGCGATGCCGCGCGGTCAGCGTGAAGTAGTTGTACAGGAGTGCTGCGACGACGGCCAGGCCGATGCCGCAGGCCGTGGCGACAAGGGCTTCGGAGATGCCGGCCGCGACGACGGCCGGGCCGCCCGCGCCGGCGGCGGACAGGTCGTGGAAGGCGCGCATGATGCCGAGGACCGTGCCCATCAGGCCGATGAGCGGCGAGATGAAGGAGGCCGTGCCGAACAGGCCGACCCGGCGGTTGAGGCCGAGGCTCAGGCGCTGGCGGTACAGCTGGAAGGCTTCGACAAGCTTTTCCGTGTTGGCGGTCTCTAGACCCAGGAGACGCGTGATCGCCTCACCCATCAAAGACGTGTCCTTGCGCGCGATGGCGATTGCACCCGCCCGGTCCCCCGCTTCCAGGCGGTCGCGGACGCGTTCCCACATGGACGTGGGCATTTTCTGGGCGAACCAGAAGGAATAAAGCCGCTCCAGGGCCTGCGCGACGATCACCAAGGACAGCACCAACAAAATCGGCATCGCGATGCTGATCCGGAGCATCTCCGTAAAGGTCATTCCGCTCATGGCGCCAAGTATAGCGGAGGGGCGCGGACCTGACAAGGCCGGACCTGTTAAGGAATAGGCCGTTCGCCGGGGCACCGTTAGGCCCGACGGCCCCCGACGGGAAGCCTTCCGGAAGCTATTCTTAAGGTATGAAATACACCCGATTAGCCCTCGCCGCTTTGCTGCTTTCCTCCGCCCTCCCCCTCAGCGCCCAGGTCCAGGCCGTTCCGTCCGGGCCCGAGAAGCCGGTGGAAAAGCCCGAGCCGAAGTGCGTCTGCGACGCCTACAATTTCAAACCGCTGACGGAAAAGGCCAAGGCCGTGGCCGCGTACTGGGACGCGCGTCGCGAGTATAAGTCGGCGAGCACGGTGGCCGGGATCGCGGCGCTGTTCGGCGTTCTCGCGCGCGACGGCAACGCCCTGAACGCGGCGCAGGACACCTTGAACAAAGCGGAGAACAAGCTTTATCCCCTACGCATGAGGGCCGAGCAGCTGGGCGGCATCAAGGTGACCAACGGCGACGACAAAACCGTCGAGGTCAAGCTCGAGAAAGGCGTCGACTACACTCTGACGCCCTAACGCTTAATCAGCGACTTGTCGCCGGAGAGCGACTCGAGCCGCTTGCGCGCGGTCTCGAAGGTCTGGCTCCCGCGTTCGGAATTCCGGAGCACGTCCGCGTAAAGCGGTGCCGCGTCGTGAGGCTTGTCCTCGAGCTCGAGCATTAAGCCCAGCCGCAGCAGGCCCGACAACCGAGCTGCGTCATTCTTGGGCAGCAGTGCGCGCAGGCGCTCATAGGCGTTCTTGGCCTCGCGGACTTTCTTGCGCTTTTCCTGCAAACGCCCCAAAGCGTACAGCGCCTTCATGCGTTCTTCCGTGCCCGTGGCATGGGCGTACGCGTCGGCCGCGCCCGCTAGCTCCCCGCGGTCCTCGCGCAGACGCGCGAGCTGTGCCCAGGCCCACGACGCCTTTTCGTGTTTGGGGTACTTGGCGGTAAATCCCGCCCAGGCTTTCTCCGCGTCGCGCTCCTTGCCGCTCTTGGCCAGCGCCAACGCCCGGTTGTAGGCCGCGTCGGAGCCTCCGACCTTCGCGTACGCCGCCGCCGCGCCCGAGGCGTCGCCTTCTTCGTAGAGCATGGCGCCGAGCGTCATCGCCGCGTCCTTGGCTCGGGGATGGTTGGGATGCGCGGCCAAGAACTTGCGATAGGCGGCGGCGGCGTCCTCCGTGCGGTGGAGCTGGCGTAAAGACTCGGCGCGGTAGTAGCGCGCGTCGGCGATATTGGAGGCGTGCGGATTGTCCTCGATGTGCTTACGGAAAAGCTGTTCGGCCGAGTCCCAGTCCTGCTTCTTATAGGCTTTCGCCGCGAGGTCCCATCTGATTTGCGCCGCTAATTGATGGTTGGGATATTTGGCGACGAGCGCCGGCAGATCGGGATCTTCTTTATTGTTCTGCCACGTCGCCACGAGCAGAAGTCCCTCGACCTCTTTTGTTTTAGGCCCCGGCGCCGCGCCCTCCAAATACTTTTTATACAGCGGCATCGCCTCGGCCCAGCGCTTTTTGTTGTAGTGCACCTGCGCCATCAGCAGGAGCGCCTCTCGGTCGGCGTCCTGCGCTTCGGAGGTGTTTCCCATGAGGCGGTAATGCGTCAGCGCCTTTTCGGACCTTCCCGTCTCGGTGTAGAGCTGGCCCAATTGCAGATGCGCGTCGGCGGCGTAGGCCGAGTTGGGATGGCGGGTCGCGAGGTCCTCAAAGACCGTCGCGGCGTCCTCCGGACGCTCAAGCTTTTTAAGGCAGAGGCCGCGTTGATATAAAGCCTGCGCTCGCAACGGGCTGTCGGGAAAGCGCGCCGCAAAATCCTGATAGGATTTTTGCGCCTCGTCGAGCTTGCGGGCGCGCAGGAGCAGGTTGGCTTCGGACAGCGCGGTCGACTCGCGCAGGTCGACGAGCCCCCATTTCGCGGCCGATTCCCCCGCGCGCTTGAGGGCGTCGCGCGCGCGGTCGGGCTTTCCCTTGCGGTCCCAGTCCGCCGCGATGGCGGCGACGGCGTACGCCTTTACCGGCGAATCCTGGCCGGAGGCGGAGACCGAGCGGTAGTGCTCGGCCGCCTCTTCACGCTTGCCCATGCGTTCCTCGGCGGCCGCGCGCCAAATTTGCGCGAGGGCGAGCCAGCGGTCCGGCGCGTTGGCCGCGTCCACTTCGGGCACGAGCTTGAGGGTGGCCTCGTCGAGTCCCAGCGTGGCGAGGGCCGCGCCGATGAGGTGCAAGGCCTTGCTCTTGAGAAGCGGATCGCTTCCCGCGGCGATCGGTTTCAGGAACCGCACGGCGCGCGCGGCCTCGCCGCGGCGCAGATGCAAGGCACCGGCGGCGAGATTGACCTCGGCGTTCTCCGGGCGCGAGGGATAGCGGCGATGAAAGTCGTAGGCCTCGGCCAGCGCGGCTTCGACGCGGTTCTCGTCGACGGCGGCGCGCAAGCGGCCGAGCGCTTCCTCGGCTGAGGACGAGGCCATGGCCGGAACGTAGGGCTCGTCCGCCACCGGCGCCGCGGCCGGGCCGTTGTCCGGCATCGCGCTCATGAGCCGGCGGCCTTTCTCGGCCCATTCCGTTTCGGGATAGCGCTGGATCAGAATCTCGAGGTTGCGCCGCGCGTCGGCGTACTCGCCCTTGGACAAGGCGATCTCGGCGCTACGGTAATGGCTTTGCGCTGCGACCTCGGCCTTGGGGCCGCCGCGCGACTTCATGCCCAGGTCGAGGGTGCGCTGATACGTCTTCTGCGCCCCGCCGACGTCGCCCGCCTGAAGCTGAAGCTCGCCCATCACGGCCTGCGCCTCCATGTTCATGGAGTTCCACCCGTCGCGGGACGGCGCGTCCTCGGCGGCCTTATATTTGGGCGAAGCCGCCCGCGCCGCGGAGGCGGCCAGGCAAAAGGCGAAGACGACGAGCGAAGCCCGTCTCATGAGGTCAAGTGTAGGGGCCCCCCCACTAAAAGTCAATCGCCCGCCTATTAAGAAAGCGGGCGATCGATCCGAGCGGAAAACCGCGGTTTAGAAGTGGTCGCCGGGCATGACGACTTCGCGGGACACTTCGCGGCGGCCGTCGAAAATCTTTCCGCCGTTCACGCGAACCGGCTCGTGTCCGATCGAGACTTCGCGCAGCATGGACAAGGCGGAGCCGGCGGGAGGCAGGGGCCCCGGGCCGGGATCGCTGGGGACCAAGGCGGGCGCCAGCGAGTCGCCGTCCTTGTCGTCAAGCAGGCTCCAGTTGAGCACGAACTTCTCGATGATGCTCGGCGCCGCGACCGCGCGAGCGGGCGTCAAGGCGGCGGGCATCGGCAGGGGAAGCGGCGAAGGCACGCCCGGCAGGATCGTCGGCGTGATCCGGGGCGAGAGCGGCCCCGGCAAGGACATCGGAGCCGAGAGCGGCAGGGACAGGGCGGACAGGCTCAGGACGGGCACGACGCCGCCGATGCTGGCTCCGGGCAAGTTGGCCGGCACAATCGGCATGCGGCCCGGAAGGTTCGCGGCATGAGCCGCGGAGGCGAGACCGAGAGCGACGAAAATGGGAGCGAATGTCTTCATGCCCTCATGATACCGCGTCTCGCCGGTCTGCTTCGACGACACCCATCAAGCGTCGCCCTTGACCCCGCTCAATAGGTCGAATGGGTAATCATTTCGCCGCGCCCACATGAGTGAGTGTGAGGTCAGGAGGTGAATCGGAAGGTCACGCGCCCGGTGACTTCGGCCGCGCCGGACTTGACGGGCTGGAAGCGCCAGCGGGCGAGCGCCTTGAGGGCGCGCGAGTCGATCTCGGGAAAGCCCGAGGTCTTCTGGATGACGGCGCCCGGCTTCACGCTCCCGTTGGGCAGGACCTGGAAGCGGACGGTGACAGTGAGATCAAGGTTGCGGGTGGCGACCCAGTCGGGGCTCGTGGGCGAGACGCGGGTCACTATGCGGCGATCACCGACGGGCCCGTCGACCGAGAAGGAGACGCCGCCGCCTTCGGGGCCGATGCCCCCGCCTTTGGCTTTCGCGTCGATCAAGTCGGAGCCGCCGCTGCCGGCGGCGTCGCCGGGGTCGGTGGATTCGGCCAGCGCGGCGGCCGCGCCGGCTTTGCGCGCGCCGGCCAGTTCGGCTTCGCCGCCGCCCTTGCCTCCGCCGTCGCCGGAATCGGCGTCGCCGAAGGCGCCGCCGTCGCCGCCTTTGCCGGCGACGGGTCCGCCGGCGGCGGGGCGTCCTTTGCGCGCGGAGCCGCGGCCGCTGGCGGGCGAGGAGGGCGCGGCCTCGAGCGCTTCATCGGGATCGGCCATCGTCGCGAGCGCGGAGGACAGCTCGGCGCGTTTGGCGGCCTTGGCCGCCTTCGCCTCGGCGGCCTGGCGGCGTTGCAGGGCTAGGGCGTCGGCGCGGCGCTGAGCCGCCTCGCGCGCGGCTTCGGCCCGGCGCTCGGCCTCGGCGCGGGCGACCGCGGCGCGGCGTTCTTTTTCCGCCGCCTGCTGGGCGAGGAAACGGTCGCGTTCGGCCTTGGCTTCGGCGGCCTTCTCGGCCGCGATCCGTTTCTTCTCCGCGACGAGCTCGTCGGCGGCGGCCTTCGCCGCGGCCGCTTTCTCGGACTCGACGGCGCGCTGGGCGCGGTCGCGTTCGGCGCGCAGACGCTTGGACTCGGCCTGAGCCTCGCGCGCGAACTTCATCGCGCGCTGGTCGGCAACGGGCTTGGCGAGCGGCTTGGGCTTGGGCGCAGCCTTCGCCTTCCGGACGGTCGTGCCGGGTTTGTTCACCTTCGACTTGACCGCGGCCGGCTTGGGGCTCGGCTTGGGCTTGGGCGGCGGATCGATCGCCCCTTGCTTCACCTTCTCCCTTTCAAATTCCCCCGGCCCATGTTTAGGCGGCGCGTTGGAGCCGTCGCCGCCGGGACTCAACTCGGGCTTCATGGCCGGCGGCACGATGGGCGGCAGCGGAATCTCGGAGACGATCTCGACCGGGACGGCTTTTTCAGGCATGGCGATTCCGCCCCAGTTGATCATGGGGTTGGCGCTCAGCAACGCGCCGTGGGCGATGATCGCCGCGAGGTAGAACGGCGCCTCGTGGAACCAGTCGGGTTCGATCTGCTCACGCCAGGACATAGCCGAAGGATACCCTGCGCGCCGCAATCGCGCAATACTCGTATAATAGACCTATGGCCGAACCGACGACGCGGCACCTCACGATCCTGCTGACCGACATCAAGGGCTTCACGGACAAGACGTCGTCCAAAACCCGCGCCGCGATCTCGACTATGCTCGATGAGCATCGCTCGGTGGTGCTCCCCCTCTTAGAAGCTCGTGGCGGCCACCTCGTAAAGACCATTGGCGACGCGTTCCTGATGACCTTCGAGAGCCCGACCAATGCCGTGCTGGCGGGCGTGTCGGTGCAAGAAGCTTTGGCCAAGCTCAACGAGGGCCGCTCCACCGACGACCGCCTCGAGATCCGCATCGCGATCAACGCCGGTGAAGTGAACTTGATGGAGAACGACGTGTTCGGCGAGGCGGTCAACATCACCGCGCGCATCGAGAGCATCGCCGAGGCGGGTCAGGTGTATTTCACCGAGGCCGTCTACCTCGCCATGAACAAGGCCGAGGTTCCCTCGAGCGAGATCGGCCTCATGCAGCTCAAAGGCATCCCCGAAAAGATCCGCGTGTACAAGGTCCGTCGCGAGGAGCCGGTCGGCGAGCCCGCGCGTGTCGAGCGGTCTCGTTTCTTTGGATTTATTCCGCAGCCCGTCGCCGCGGCCGCGCCCGGCGCGAAGGCGTCGCTCGCGGGCTCGAGCGCGGGCGTGCCCTCGACGTGGAAGCGCTTCGGGGCGCTGTGCCTCGACGGCCTGATCTGCAGCCTCCTGCTCGGCGCGATCATGGGCGGCGGCGCCACCATTCACGCGCGCAAGAAAACCGCTCGCCCCAACGTAAACGTCGACTTGAAGGGCTTCAACGTCGAAGTCAAAAAGGCGATGAAGGACGCGGGCGTCGAGGCCAAGGGCGGCTTCGCCGTTAAGGACGAGAAAGGTAACTCGGTCGTCTACGACGACAAGAAAGGCCTGCAGGTCTCAGTTGAAGACGGCGCGGAGGACGACGGCGGTTCCAAAAACAAGGGCCGGGACTGGGGCTTCGCGCTCGTCTGGTTCGTCTACAACCTCGTCTTCCTGAAGAAGCTCGGCACCACCCCCGGCAAGCGCCTGATGAAGCTGAAGGTCATCTCGGTCAACGGCGGACCGCTTGATAACAAGCAGCGGATGACCCGGGCGGCGGTGTCCTTGCTCTCCGGGTACGCCGCGGGCATCGGTTACCTGTGGGCGTTCTGGGAGCCTCAGCGCCGCGGGTGGCACGACCTGATGGCGGACACGCGCGTCGTCGCCGCCGATTAAGGCAGGAACTTGATCGCGGTTTCGTCGAACAGCGGCGTGTCCTGGCCTTCGGACACGAACACGAAGCGGCGCGGATTTTCGAGCGGATGGAACTCGAAGTGGCTGGCGTAATCCGCCGCCTCCCCTAAATTCCCGCAGGGCGGCTCCGGAATGTCGTCGCCCGCTTCTTTCGCGGCTTTGGCCGCGTACTCCGCGTCGGGCGAGATCGTGAACGCGGCTTTGTTCAGCCCCAAGTAGGCGATGTGCTTGGCGACGACCACACAGTGCTTGCGCTTGTAGCGGGTCAGGTCCTTGAACGCGATGCGCCGAATCGCTTCGTCCGGTCCCTCGTCGGCCTTCTTCTCATAAACGAGGATGACCGGGAACAGGTCCTCCTTCTTGTCCGTGTCCTTCATCGATTGGAGAAGCTGCTTCTCCCCCTCTAAGAAATCGATCACCCGATAGCCGAAGTCGCAGCGCTGATACGGCACGGAGATGCCGAGCGCGGCTGAGGAGAACAGCTTCCAGACGCAACCCTTCTCGGGCGCGCGCGAGGATAACGGCGCGGGTGGCGGGACGGCGGCCAACGCCGCGGTCGCGGCGAGAGCCGTCAGGGCCGCCGCGAGCCTCACGCCGGGTTTTTGAGGCAGGCCTCGGCGATCGACGGCGCGGTCAAGCCGTACTTCTCGTACAGCTGCTCGGGCGTGGCGGACTCGCCGAAGGAGCGAAGGCCCACGCGCGTGACGGGGCAGGCGATGCCGTGGGGGGGGGG
>CALRXP010000068.1:0-10623 GCA_943372155.1 Candidatus Endomicrobiellum trichonymphae
CCCCAGGAGCCGCCGTCGTTGAGCAGCAACTCAGAGGTCCAATAGGAAATCTCGTCGTAGGACACCGCGGTGAACTGTTCGATGCTCATGTGCATCAAGTGCTCGCGCTTAAGGCGGTCGAAGCCGCCTTCGGCGAGCGTCGGCGAGACCGACGGCACGGAGGCGCTGACTGATCCGACGATGAGCTCATACGCCTCGGGAGAGCCCAGCACGTCGAGAAGATAGGCGCGGAACAGGCGGCGCGCGCCGTCGGCCGCGGGAGCCAGCCGCAAGGCCTTGAGGATCGCGCCGAACGCCTCCGAGCGCGGAGCCTTGGCTCCCTTCTCGAGCCGCAGGTAGTGGACGTAGGTGAAACCGAAGTGACGGCGGCCGCCGTTGCGGTGGTAAAAACGGTAGGCCGACGGAAAGCCGGCTTCGCGTCGCAGATCCAGCAGGGCTTCGGAGAAGGCGCTCATATGGTGACCGGTTCGGTTGCGCAAACGCTGGCGTCGAGCCCGGCGCGGTCTGGACCTAATCCCGCCGGGAAAAGGGCCGCGGGACCTGCGCGCCGTCCTCGTCGCGGCCGCTATCATACCACAATGATTATTCTCTTCCTTGCCTTGCTCCTCAACCCGTCCGTCAGAGCCGAAGAGTCGTTCCAAAACTCGGCGGAATCGACGATCCGCTCCGAATGGCGCAAGGAGCTTCTTCAGGAACTCGCAAACCGGCCCCAAATACCCGCGTCTCTTCAGCCTGAGATCTCGACCCAGACGCGCGTCACCTTGCGCTATTCTTTCGAGGACCGCGATGGCGGCTGGAAGGACGTGGCGACGTTGTCCATGACGCGCCGGACCTTCGAGCGCTACCGGGACCTCGAACGCCGCTGGGAGGAAGACGCGCCCCTGCGCCGGGGCTTCGATGAGGACCCGCGCCGCTACTTCGGCTCCTTCGGCGGCCGCGACGCGCTCGCCTCGGCGGACGTGATCTTCACCTCGCTGTCGAAGGACCCCTTCGTGCAGGCGCATCCCTGGCTGGATGAGCCCATCTCATTGCTCGTCGGCGGACTCCAGCTCTTCGAGCGGTTCGACCACGGCTCAATCCTGGACGTTCTGGGCTTCGAGGTCAATGACTCTCTCAACGACCATTTCGGCGTCGGTCCCGACCGCGGACACGCGCCGGGCCTCGGCGGGATCACCGGCTCCAGCGACGGCGACTTTCACGGCCGCTTGCGCATCGGGGTGTCCGGCATCGAGCGCGTCGCGACGAAATTCGACGGCGACCCGTTGAAGCTCAAGGCCAAGTACGAGATCCGCTGCCCGCGCAATTTCATCCTGGACCGCGTCGAGGTCGGCGGCGAGTTCCGCCCCTTCTGCCACGACTCCCGCGACTCCCTGCGCGTCTTTATCGGCGGCGCGAAGTCTTTCTAGAGAAGGCGCGGCGTTCCGCCGTCCTCCCAAGCGACCGGCGTCAGGCCGAGCGCGCGGGCGGAGGCGATCATCCGTTCAGTGAAGGGTCCGAGCAGCTCCGGAATCAGGAGCACGGCGTCGGCGCCGCCGGCGCGGGCGCGCTCCAGCTGCCAGACGTCCACGACGTAGTCCATCATGACGATCAGCGCGTCGGGAACGGCGGCTCGGCCCGCATCGAGATGGGAGTAGTCGCCCGCGTGGAAGTTCCTCTCGGTCCAGATTCCGAGACCGGTGGCGCCCCGGCCCACGGCCGACACGGCCCGGCGCGCGGCGTATTCGACGGTGACCTCTCCGCCCGAGACGAGCAGGCCGACCCCGGGCGAGGCGAAGCGAAGGTCCATGACGATGCCGGCCAGCGCGGGGGCGAAATCGCGAGGGACGCGCGCGTAGCCGGGAAGCGCGCGCAGGGCCTCGACTGGGTCGGAGACCTTCAGCCGTTCGACGCGGCGTGCGGCGTGCGCGGCCATCGCGCTCAGCTTTTCCACGGCGGCATGATATCATAGACGCCCCGTGATTCCCCTTCTTTACGCCCTCGTCTGCCTAATCTGGGGCTCGACCTGGCTCGCGATCAAGTTCGGCCTCGAAGGCGTGCCCCCGTTTCTAGGGGCGGGGCTACGTTTCGCCTTGGCCGCGGCGATCCTCTGGGGTCTCGTTTATGCCGCCGGCCTCTCTCCCCGTCTTACGCCGCGCGGCCGTCGAGCCGCGCTCACGGCCGGCGTACTCGGCTTCGGCATCTGCTATTCGCTCGTCTATTGGGCCGAGACCCGGGTCGCCAGCGGCCTCGTCGCCGTGCTGTGCGCGGTGGCGCCGCTCATCACCGCGTTGCTGACCGCCTTCGTCGCCCGCACCGAGACGCTGACTCCCCGCAAGGCCGCCGGGATCGTTACCGGCATCGTCGGCGTCGTCGTCCTGTTTTGGCCCCAAAACGGAACGGCGTCCGCCGACACCTTGGGCCTGCTCGCCGCCTTCGTCTCGAGCGTCGGCGCCGCCGGCAATCTCGTCGCGCAAAGCCTCTGGTCTAAGAAGGACGACGCGCGCGTACTCAATGCGTGGTCCATGACCTTGGGCTCGGCCCTCATACTCGGCTTAAGCTTTCTCTTCGAGCGTGGAGCCGTCGTGACCTGGACGACGGCGAACGCCGGGGCGCTGGTCTATCTGGCCGTGCTCGGCAGCGTGGTGGCTTTTTTGTCGTACTACAAGCTCATCCACTCGCTTCCCGCCACGCAGGTCAGCATGATTACTTTGATCTTTCCGGTCGTCGCCATCCTTCTAGGCTGGGTGGTCCTCGGCGAAAAGCTCTCGGCCAACGCCGGTTTCGGGATCGCGCTGATTATCGGCGGCGTCGGGATGACTTTGCTGCGCCGTCGAGAAAGTTCTTCAGCATCTTCAAGCCCAGCGGCGTAGCCACGGATTCCGGATGAAATTGGACGCCCTCCACCGGCCGGTCCAAAAGACGTAAACCCATCAAAGACCCGTCTTCTCCGCGCGCCGTGACGACCATGTTTGTCGGCAGAGGTTCCGCGGCCACGAGACTATGATATCTGGCCACGGTGACCCGTTTGGGCAGTCCAGAGAATACTCCCCTGCCGTCATGAGCCACCACACACGTTTTTCCGTGCATAAGCCGTTTAGCTCTAATAACAGTTCCGCCGTTCGCCAAGGCTATTGCCTGATGGCCCAGGCAAACCCCCAAAATAGGGATCGTCACCGGCGCTTTCTCAATGAGTTCCAGCAACACGCCGGCCGCTTCAGGCCGTCCAGGGCCAGGGGACAGAATGATTCCGTTCGGCCGCAGGGCCAGAAGGTTCTTCACCGAATTCTTGTCGTTCCGCACGACTTTACATTCGTGCTTCAAGAATCGCACCGCTTGATAAAGGTTGTACGTGAACGAGTCGTAATTATCCAGCAGGAGGATCATTTGAGTCCCCCCAAAGCCTTTCGGAGTCCCGCGAGCTTATGCAGGACCTCATTCCATTCGCTCGCCGGCTTCGAATCGGCGACGATCCCGGCCCCAGCCTGAAGCCTCAGCCGTTCTCCCTCGAGTTCTAAGGAACGGATCGCCAGGCACGAGTCGACGTTTCCGGCGAAGTCGGCCTGGACCACGGCTCCCGCATAAAAACCCCTCGGCTCCTTCTCGAGCCCCGCGATGATCTCCATCGCCCGCACCTTCGGCGCGCCGCTCACCGTTCCGGCCGGGAAGGAAGCCACGATGGCGTCCCACGCCGTTTTATCCTTGTCGAGACGTCCCTCCACCTCGCTGACGAGATGCATGACGTTCGAGAAGCGCCGCGTGATCATGAACCGCTCGACCGCCACGGAGCCGGGCGCGCACACGCGTCCCAAATCGTTGCGCGCCAGATCCACGAGCATGAGGTGCTCCGCGCGCTCCTTCTCGTCGGCGCGCAGCTCGGCTTCAAGGCGCTGATCCTGGGCGCGGGTCTTCCCGCGCGGACGCGTGCCCGCGATCGGGCAATTGCGCGCGACGCCGTTGACGACGCGCACAAGGCGCTCCGGCGAAGCGCCGACCCAGGCGCGCCCGCCGTCGAGCAGGCAGAAACCGTAAGGCGTGACGTTGGCCGCGCGCACGGCGCGGTAAGCGGAGAAAGGGCCGCCCGGTAGACGAGCCGTAAAACTCTCAGAGACGACGGCCTGGAAAACATCCCCCGCCCCGATGTGCTTTTTGATTTTGGCGACGCTCTTGAGGTAGCGGGCGCGTCCGCGGCGGGCCTCCATCGGCAGAAGCTTTCCCGTCGGTTGAGCGACGTGAATCGGCCCGGCGCCCCGAAGGCTTTCTTTCAGCCTGGCGGCCAGCTCGGCCGCCCGGCGCTTGGCCTTCGCCCCCGATACGAGCGCGTGGAGGCTCGCCTTGCCGTCCTCGATCACGATCGTCGCGTTGAACAGCATCAGGAAGCCTTCCGCGACCATCGCGTTCATCTCGACCGGCTCAAGGTGCCGGATCATCTCGTAATCGAGAAGCCCCACCGCGCCGCAGTCGAACGGCTTCCCGCCCCGCGCTTTGTACTTGGCCAACTGCTTGCCGAGCACGGCGAACGGCTCGCCTGGAATCTTTTTCTTGCGGCGGTCCGTGACCGAATACACCCGGCCCTTGATCACGCGAAGTGTCTCGAACGGCTGGACACCGATCCATGCGCGCCGCCGACCGTCCTCGACCTTCTCGATGAGGTAGCCGCGGCCGTCGGGGCCCGCGAGCCGCTCGAGGCAGGACGCGGGGTCGAGGCCTTTGAGGCCGAGATTGAGCTTAACGACCTTAAATGTTTTCACTTTGATTTACTTCTGATAATCACTGTTTCCTGGAAACAGTTACTTTGAATTCAATATCGCATCAATCGCTTCGATGTACGAATTCAAACCCTTCCCGTAATATTGACCAACGCACACGGGCGCGATCACCGAGACGTGCCGGAACTTTTCCCGCTTTTTGATGTTCGACAGATGCACCTCAATCGTCGGAACTTCGATCGATGCGACAGCGTCGCGCAGCGCGTAGCTGTAGTGGCTGTAGGCGCCGGGATTGAACACGATGCCGTCCGCCCACTTGCGGTGAGCGTGGAGGATGTCGATCAGCTCGCCCTCATGATTGGACTGGCGGGCGCGGATCAGGGCGCCCTTTTTCTTGGCGTGCGCGGCCAGCTTCGTGTTGAGCTGGGCCAAGGTCATCGTGCCGTACACCGCCGGCTCCCGCTCGCCGAGAAGGTTGAGGTTGGGCCCGTTCAAGATGAGAATGTTCTTCACAGAATCTCCCGGACGGCGCGCAGTATCTCCTTATCCGATACGAACGCCATCACCGGACGGCCCGGCGCGCGCAGGAGCACGAAGCGCGCCCGTCCGCCGCGGGCCTTCTTGTCGCGCCGCGCCAGTTCGAGCAGGCGGCGCGGTTCAATGCGACGCGGAAGCGGGACCGGCAGGGCAGCCAGGAAACGGTCCGCGTCGGCCGCGAACGCGGCCTTCAGGCCCGAGCAGCGGTGCGAGAGCCTCAACGCCGCGCGCATGCCCCAGATCACGGCCTCGCCGTGGCGCAAGGCGCCCAGGCCGGAGGCGGACTCGAGCGCGTGTCCGAGCGTGTGGCCGAAATTGAGCAGCTCGCGCGGACCGACGGTCTCGCGCTCGTCGCTGTCGACGATCTTGCGCTTCCACGCGGCGCAGCGCTCGACGACCTTGCCCGTCAGAGCGGGATCGCCGGCCATGAGGGAATCCCAATGGCCCGTAATGAACGCCCACAACGCCGGCTCGAAGACCAGTCCGTATTTCAACGCCTCGCCGAAGCCCGAGATACGCTCGCGCGGCGGCAGGCTCGTCAGCACCTGTGGATCGCAAACCACCGCGCGCGGACGGTGAAAGCAGCCGGCCAGATTCTTGCCGCCGGAGAGATTGATGCCCGTCTTTCCTCCGAGGCCGCTGTCGAGCTGGCCCAGCAAGGTCGTGGGCACGCTCACCCAAGGAATGCCGCGTTGATAGATCGCGGCGGCGAATCCCGCCGCGTCCGTGACAGAACCGCCGCCAAGCGCGACGAGCGCCGAGTCGCGGCCGAGGCCCGCGTCGAGCATGGAGATCAGCAAGGCGGAGACGGAGTCCCAGCTTTTCGCCGCCTCGCCCGACGGAAGAAGATGGCGGTGGACCTTGAAGCCCGCGCGCTTAAGGCTTTTCTCGACTCCCGGCCCGAAGCGGCGCCACGCGCCGGCCTCGGAGACGAGTGCCACGCGGCCCGACGGGGCCAGGCCCCGGGTCCACGCGCGCGCGCTCAGGCGCGCGCCGGGCTCGGTGAATAATTTTTCGACGCTCATGGAAGCCTCCGCGCGATCAGCCGCGCCGCGTCCTGCGGGGAATTAACCGTGGTGGAGACGACGCAATCGGCCCCGCCGTAGGCCTCGCGCCGAGCAGCGAGCAGCTTGCCGACCTTCGCCCCCAAGGCGCCGCCGGCCAGCAGCGGTCGTTTTTCGCGCACGGGGCCGAGACGGCGGACGAGCTCCGCCTTCGAGCACGACAGCGAGACCAGATAGCCCTTCTTCGTGACCGCGCGATTGCGCGGATCGAGCAAGGTTCCGCCGCCGAGCGCCACCACGACGCCCGGCCGCTTGGCCGCGCGCAAAAGCGCCTTGCGCTCGAGAGCGCGAAACGCGGCCTCGCCCCGGCGCGCGAACAACGACGCGACGCTCGAGCCCGCCGCGCGCTCGATGGACAGATCAAGGTCCACGAACGGACGGCGCAGAAGGCGGGCGAGCTCCTTGCCGACGACGGATTTACCCGCGCCCATGAACCCCGTCAGGTAGATTGTCTGCCTCATTTCCGCCACGCCGCCAATCTCGGGAGAATTTCGTTCATCGAGTCGCCGCCGAACTTCGACAGGATGGCATCGGCGAGCACCAGGCACACCAAGGACTCCCCGATGACTGCGGCCGCCGGCACCGCGCAGGCGTCGGACCGCTCGATGTGCGCCTTGGCGGGCTTCATCGTTCGGAGGTCGACGGAATCGAGGGGCTTCATCAAGGTCGCGATCGGCTTCATCGCCGCGCGCAGGATCAAAGGCTGACCGGTGGTCATGCCGCCGTCGAGACCGCCGGAACGATTAGAACGGTAGCCGACTTTCTTGCCGCGCGGCTCGTACGCGTCGTGCGCCCGCGAGCCGGGAACCCCCGCGCCGCGGAAGCCGTAGCCGACCTCGACGCCTTTGATCGCGTTAAGAGACATTAATGCCGCCGAAAGGGGGCCCTCAAGGCGACGATCCCATTGAGCGTAGCTGCCGAGACCGATGGGTAGGCCGTCGGCGAGGATTTCAAAAATACCGCCGAGGGTATCGCCAGCGGCTTTGGCTTCGTCGATACGCGTCACCATGCGTTTGGAGAAGGCGGGGTCGGCGCAGCGGACCGGATCATTATCGGTCAGAGCATTGAGCTTAGAGATAGGACAGGGCAACGGGGTGTCGTCGGTTTCGCCGCCGATGGCGATTACGCGACTGGCGACGTTAATGCCGCAGGCATTCAAAAATTTCCGTGCCGCCGCGCCCAGCGCAACGCGCATGGCCGTTTCACGGGCCGACGCGCGCTCAAGAACGTTACGCATGTCGTCGAACCCGTATTTGATCTTCCCCACGAGGTCCGCATGTCCAGGTCGCGGCACGTCGACGCGCCGCGCAGCGGCCGCGTCGGAGGATTCCGCGCCCATGATGGATTCCCAATTTTTGAAATCCTGGTTGGGCACAAGCAGGGCCAAGGGCGAGCCGAGGGTTTTGCCCGCGCGAATGCCCGACAAAATTTCAATTTTGTCGCCTTCGATTTTCTGTCGATTCCCCCGACCGTGGCCTTTCTTCCGCCGCAACAGGTCGGCCTGGATATCGGCTGCGGCAAGTTCCAGGCCCGCGGGAAGTCCTTCCAATATTCCCACGAGCGCTTTACCGTGGGATTCTCCGGCGGTTAAATATCGAAGATTCATGACAGCTCCTTCATTAAGGCCTCGGCCAATAACGCTTTCTTGCGCGGGCCGAAAGGCTTATCCCAGAACTCATAGGCGCGCAGCGCCTGAAAGACCAGCATGGGCATGCCGTCCATCGTCCGCGCCCCCATTCGTTCGGCATGACGTTGAAACGCCGTTTTCTTTCCGTACACAAGATCCACCGCCGTCATCGGGGGCCGTAGCGCCTTCGGCGCAGGCGAAACGTCAGGGTGACCTTCCTGGCCCAAGGGCGTCGCATTGATCCACAGTTGAGCGTTCCTGGGTTTCCCCGACGAGAAGCTCGTCCCGGGAAATGATGGAGCTAAGTCGCGTACTAGTCTTTTTGCCGTTGAATCCGTTCGGTTCGTGAAATGTATTCTCTTGGCCCCGCTCTTCGCCAGCGCATAGCCCGCCGCGCGTGCGGCGCCTCCGGCGCCAAAGACCAGGACTGTTATGCCGCCCATTACGACGCCCGCGAATTTTAAAGCGTCCCTCAATCCCTCGGCATCGGTGTTGTGGCCGACGCTTTTATCGGCGTCGAATCTCAGAACGTTCACGGCGCCGATGGACTTCGCCTCCGCCGTCAAACGGCTTGCGGCTTGCGCCGCGTCGATTTTAAACGGAATCGTCACGTTGGCACCGCGCCAGTGAGCTTTACGAGCCTTCGCCATTGCGCCCTCGAACTCATCACGGGCCAATCCGACGGGCGTGTACTCGATTTTCTTCCCTAAAAGTTTTCCCAATGCCTTGAACAGCTTTGGCGAGCTCGAACGACCAACCTTTTGACGGAATATTCCCAACTTCACGCGACCCTCGCCAAAAAATCTTCATAGAACGTGGGGTAAGATATTTCGGCGCACGAAGCTCCAACCACCGAACTCTCTCCACCTGCCAGAAATCCAGCAATAAAGCCTGTCATCGCCAGCCGATGGTCTTCGAGGGATTCCGCTCGTGAAGGTGAAAGCTTCTTCACCCCGGCGATAATCAAGTCGTCTCCTTCCACACGCGCGTTCGCTCCGAAACCGCTCAGCAAGGCCGCGATTCCCGCCAGTCGATCGCTTTCTTTGTGCCGCAACTCGCCCAAGCCGCGAAAGCGGCTCTCACCGGAGGCGAGTGCCGCCGCCAGCGCGAGGACCGGCACCTCGTCGATGATTCCCGGTATGTCCGCCGCGGCGACGTCCACGCCGCGCAGGTCCGAAGAGGAAATAATCAAATCCTCGACGCCCTCCCCGCCCTCGCCGCGCATCGGCTCGCGGTGGATGTCGGCGCCCATACGAGCCAGGACGCTCAGATAGCCGGTGCGCGTCGGGTTCGAGCCGACGCCGCGCACCGTGAGCTCGCTGCCCTCCGCCAAGGTCGCGGCCACGGCCCAGAACGCGGCCGAGGACGGATCTGCGGGAATAAGAACCTTGGTCGCGGTCAGGCGCGAGCCGCCGGTGATACCGGCCTTGAGGCCTGAGAGGCGTACGGGGACGCCGAAGGCGGCCAGCATGCGCTCGGTGTGGTCGCGCGTGGCGACAGGTTCGATCACGGTGGTCTCGCCCGAGGCGTGCAGGCCCGCGAGCAGGACGGCGGATTTCACTTGGGCGCTCGGCACCGGCATGGCGTACTCGAGCCCTTTTAGCGGCCCGCCCGCGACCGCCAGCGGCGCGGTGTCGCCGGCGGACAAGGTCACGACGGCGCCCATCGCGCGCAAAGGCTCGGCGACGCGGCGCATCGGCCGGCGAATGAGCGAGGCGTCGCCCGTGAAGCGCACCGGAAACGGATGTCCGGCGACGACGCCCGACAAAAGACGCATCGTCGTGCCGGAATTGCCCGCGTCGAGATCGCCCGCAGGCGCCTTGAGCCCGCCCAGGCCCCGGCCCTTCACGTGCACGGACGGCGCTGCCCCGGAGATTTCAACGCCTAACGCCTGCAGGCACGTCCGCGTCGAATTGACGTCCGCGCCGGAGGACAGCCCCTCGACGACGGTCTCGCCGTCGGCCAGGGCGCCGAGAATCAGGGCGCGATGCGAGATCGACTTGTCGCCCGGCACGCGGACCTCTCCTTGGAGGCGTCCGCCGCCGGCGACGGCCCGGTCCGTCATCCGCGACCCTTGAGCGCGGGCCGGGCCATGTCGCGGCCGAGCGCGCCGGCGATCGCCGCCAGGTCGCGCATGAGCACGGCGAAGTCGTCGGGATGCAGGGCCTGCGGTCCGTCGCACAGGGCCTGGTCGGGGCGGTCGTGCACCTCGATCATGACGCCGTGCGCGCCCGCGGCGACGGCCGCGCGCGCCATGGGGCCCACGCGCGCGCGTACGCCGGTGGCGTGGCTCGGATCGACGATGATCGGCAGATGGCTCATTTCTTTCACCGCGGGAACCACGTTGAGGTCGAGCGTGTTGCGCGCGTGATCGGAGAACGCGCGGATGCCGCGTTCGCACAGGAAGATGTTCTTGTTGCCCTCGCTGAGGAGGTACTCCGCCGACATCAGCCACTCATCGAGGGTGGCGGAAAGGCCGCGCTTGAGCATGATGGGCTTCTTGAGGCGTCCGAGCTCCTTGAGCAGGGCGAAGTTCTGCATGTTGCGGGCGCCGACCTGGAGCACGTCGGCGTACTCGGCCACGTCGGCCAAGGTGCGCTGGTCGAGCACCTCGGTCACGATCGGCAGCCCGGTCTCCTTCTTGGCGAGCGCCAGCAGCTGCAGACCTTTCTTACCCATCCCCTGGAACGCGTAAGGGGACGTGCGCGGC
>CALRXP010000069.1:0-10308 GCA_943372155.1 Candidatus Endomicrobiellum trichonymphae
CGAGCGACTTGGTGAGGGTCTTCATGGGTGTTGGGGGATCTCCTTTGTTTGTCTGGTGCGGCAAGAGTGAGTGCGGAAAGCGACGGTCATATTACATGTGCGGCTCGAGATAGTCCAGGTCCTTGCCGAAGGTCTCCTTTAAGCCGAGCAAGGACACCAGGGCGAGGCCGAAGGTCAGCGCCCCCACGATCGCCGCCGCGCCCAGGATGCCCTGTCCGGGCTTGAGGTACTGGAACAAGGCCGATACGGCGACGAGCGACCCGCGCACGAAGTTCGGCACCGTGGTGGTCGCCGTGGCGCGGATGTTCGTGCCGAACTGCTCGGAGGCGATGGTCACGAAGATCGCCCAGTAGCCCGCGAAGAACCCCAGAAATCCGCACGTCAGATAGAAGGTCCCGAGCGTGGCGCCGTGAAGGTTCAGGTAGACGGCGCAGGTCGCCGCGGTGGCGAGCACGAAGGCCAAGGCGGCCTTGCGCCGGCTGCGCAGGAACTGGCTCAGGCCGCCGCTGGCGAAATCTCCCATGGCGCAGCCCGCGTACAGCCACATGACCGCCCGGGAGCCCGTCGGAAGCTCCGGCATCTGCAGGGCCTTGCCGAACTCAGGCGCGAACGTCGCGAGAATGCCGATGACGAACCAGACCGGCACGCCGAGCGCGATGCACGACAGGTAGCGCTTCACCCGGTCCGGGGTCGAGAACAGCATCAGGAAGTCGCCGCGTTTGACGGTCGAGTTCTTAACCTTGTCGAAGATGCCCGACTCGTAGACGCCGACGCGCAACGTCAGCAGGGCCAGTCCCATCCCGCCGCCGATCCAATACGCCATGCGCCAGCCGAAGAAGTCGCCGACCAGGCCGGCCACCACACCGCCCGCGATGCCGACGCCGGCCACGACCATCGTCCCGTAGCCGCGCGTCTCCTTCGGCATCAGCTCGCAGACCAAAGTGATGCCCGCGCCGAGCTCGCCGGCCAGCCCAATGCCCGCGATGAAACGCAGTACGGCGTAAGCTTCGACGGAGTGAACGAAGCCGTTGGCGATATTGGCGAGGGAGTACATCGCGATCGAGCCGAACAGGACGGACAGCCGCCCCTTCTTGTCGCCCAGGATGCCCCACAACATCCCGCCGATGAGCATGCCGATCATCTGCGAGTTGATGAGATGAAGCCCGGTGTCCAGCAGCTGGTCGCCGGACACGCCGATGTCCTTGAGGCTGGCCACCCGGACTATGCTGAACAGGATTAGGTCGTAAATATCGACGAAATAGCCGAGAGCGGCCAGCATGACGGCGAGCATCGCGTTGCGCTTGTCATCCTTCGTGGACATGGTCGCAATCTTATGAAATAATAGAACGTCTTACCTCATATAGGGGGTTTTACCCGATGCGCTCCATGAAAGTCCTGATCTCCGCCGCGATCATCGCGGCCCTCGCCCTTCCCGCCCAGGCCCTGAAGGTCGGCCTCGTCTTCGACGTCGGCGGCCGCGGCGACAAGTCGTTCAACGACTCCGCATTCCGGGGCCTGGAGCGCGCCAAGAAGGAGCTCGGCATCGAGTACGAGTACATCGAGCCCTCCGAGGCCGCCGACCGCGAGAACGCCCTGCGCCAGTTCGCCTCCGGCGCCTTCGACCTCGTCATCGGCATCGGCTTTATCTTCACCGACGACGTCAGCCGCGTCGCCGCCGCCTTCCCCAAGAAGCCCTTCGCCTGTGTGGACTACGCCGTCAATCCGAACAAGCCCATGCCCGCGAACGTCGTCGCGCTCAAGTTCCGCGAGCAGGAAGCCAGCTTTCTCGGCGGCGTCGTGGCCGCGCTCACTTCGAAGACCAAGGTCATCGGCTTCGTCGGCGGCATGGACGTCCCCCTCATCCATAAGTTCGAGGCGGGTTATAAGGCCGGCGCCCTCTGGGCCGACCCGAAGGTGAAGGTCCTCTCCGCCTACGCCGGCGTCACCCCCGAGGCGTTCAAGGATCCCTCGAAGGGCAAGGAGATCGCGCTCTCCCAGATCGGCCAGAAGGCCGACGTGATCTACCACGCCTCTGGCTCCACCGGCCTCGGCGTGTTCGAGGCCGCGCGCGACAAGAAGATCCTCGCGATGGGCGTCGACTCCGACCAGTACCACGACGCCCCCGGCTTTGTGCTCACCTCGGTGACCAAGCAGGTCGACGAGGCCGTGTTCCGTACGATCAAGGCGGCCAAGGACGGCAAGCCCCTGAACGGCATCCTAGAACTTGGCCTGAAGGAGAAGGGCGTGGACTACGTGTACGACGCCAACAACAAGTCCATGATCTCCGCCTCGACCCGCGCCAAGGCCGAAGAGGCGCGCAAGCTGATCGTCGCCGGGAAGATCAAGGTTCCCTCTAAGTAAGATGGCCGACGCGGTCCGCCTGACGGGCATCGTCAAGCGCTATCCGCGCTGCGTCGCCAACGACGGCGTGACCTTGACCGTCGCGCCCGGCTCCATTCACGCCCTTCTGGGCGAGAACGGGGCGGGCAAGTCGACGCTCATGAAGATTCTCTACGGCATGGTGCGACCCGACGAAGGGACCATCGAGATACGCGGAGAGGCGAAGAAGTTCTCCGGCCCCCAGGACGCGATCGCGGCGGGCATCGGCATGGTGCACCAGCACTTCATGCTCGTCCCGCCGCTCACCGTCGCCGAGAACGTGGCGCTCGGCTCCGAGCCGTCCGCGCCCGGCGCCAAAGGCCTCGCGGGCGTCTGGGACCTCGAGAAGGCGCGCGCGGACGTCGCCCGGCTCTCCAAGGAGTACGGCCTGAAGGTGGACCCCGACGCCAAGGTTGAGAACCTGTCTGTCGGCGAGCAGCAGCGCGTCGAGATCGTGAAAATCCTCTACCGCGGCGCCAAGATCCTGATCCTCGACGAGCCGACCGCCGTGCTCACCCCGCAGGAGGCCGACGAGCTGTTCGTCACGCTCCGCCGCCTGCGCGACGCGGGCGCGACCATCGTCTTCATCAGCCACAAGCTCAAGGAAGTCATGGCCCTGTGCGACGAGGCCACCGTGATGCGCCGCGGCAAGACCGTCGGGGCGCGCAAGATCAAGGACACTTCGATTGACCAGCTCGCCGGCCTCATGGTGGGCGAGCTCGCCGAAGGCGGGCGCGACGCCTCCGCCTATCGCTACGCCGGCCCGGCCAAGACCGTGCTGAGCCTCGACAAAGCCTCCGCTCTCGGCCCGCGCGGCGAAATGGCGCTCAAGGCCGCGACGCTCGCGATCAAGGCCGGAGAGGTGCTTGGGGTCGCCGGAGTCGAAGGCAACGGCCAGCGCGAGCTCGCCGAGGTCGTCTGCGGCCTGCGGCCGCTCGACTCGGGATCGATGAAGGTCGAGGGGCGCATTGGCTACGTCCCCGAGGACCGCCACCGCCACGGCCTCCTGCTCCCCGCGCCCGCCTGGGAGAACACCTTGCTCGGACGCCACCGCGAACCGGCGTTCGGCTCCGCCCTCGCCGTGAACCGCGAGGCCGCCCGAGCCCTCACCGCCGAGATCATCAAGGATTACGACGTGCGGCCCCCCGAGGCCGATCAGCCCGCGAGCGCGTTCTCCGGCGGCAACCAGCAAAAGCTCATCGTCGGCCGGGAGATCTCGAAGACCCCCGCCCTGATCGTGGTCGCGCACCCGACGCGCGGCGTGGATTTCGGCGCCGCCCGCCTCATCCACGACAAGATTCTCAAGGCGAAGGCCGACGGCGCGGCCGTCCTTCTCATCTCCGCCGACCTCGATGAGATCATGGCCGTCTCTGACCGAATCGCCGTGCTGTGCGCGGGCAAGGTCGTCGGCCAGTGCGAGCGCAAGGACGCCAAGATCGAACAGCTGGGCCTCTGGATGGCCGGCGTGGGGGCCGAATGAAGGCCCTTCTGCGCGAGGCCCGCTGGGTCGGCGTCACGATCATGCTTCTCGCCGTCGCGCTGACGCTCGGCACGCTCGCCCTCAAGCAAAGCCCTGTCGAGGTTTTCCGCCTCATCGCTTCTCAGGTGCTTTTCGACGGCTATGGCCTCGGCCAGACCTTATACAAGGCCACGATGCTCATCTTCACCGGCCTCGCCTGCTCGCTCGCCTTCCGCTGCGGCCTGTTCAACATCGGAGCCGAGGGCCAGCTGTACGCGGGCGCGTTCGCGATGACCTTGTTCGGGCTGAAGTTCCCCGGCCTCCCCGCGATCGTGCTCATCCCCCTCATGCTCGCGGTCGCCGCCGCGGGCGGCGCGGCCTGGGCGGTCGTTCCGGCCGTGCTCAAGGCCAAGCGCGGCGCGCACGAGGTCATCACCACGATGATGATGAATTTCGTCGCCATGGCCTTCGCCAATTACCTGATTTCCGCCCATTTCCACGAGCCCGAGACCATCCACACCGCCGAGCTGCCCGCCGCCGCCGGCCTGCCCAGCTTCGAGACGATGTTCGGCCTGTTCAAGGGCTCCCCCGTCAACGCGTCCTTGATCCTGGGCGTGCTCATCGCCGCCGCGATCTACTATTTCCTCTGGCGCACCCCCACCGGATTCGAGTGGCGCGCCGTCGGCGTCAGCCCCGAGGCCGCGCGCACAAGCGGCGTGAGGGTCGAAGCGACGACGATCAAGGTCATGCTCGCCTCGGGCGCGATCTCGGGCCTCGCGGGCTCGAACTTCGTTCTCGGCTACAAGCACTACTTCGAGCAAGGCTTCGCGTCGGGAGCCGGCTTCCTCGGCATCGCGGTGGCCTTGGTGGCCAAGAACAATCCGATCGGCGTGATACCGTCCGCATTGTTGTTCGCCTTCCTCTCGCAGGCCGGCCTCACGCTCAACCGCACCATCCCCCGCGAAATGTTCGAGATCCTCCAAGCCGCCGCGATCCTGATCGTCGTGATCGCGCAGAATAAATTGGGCGGAGAGGCCAAAAAGTGAGCTTCCTGATCCAAGTCTTGCGCATCGCCGGGCCCTACGGCTTGGCGGCGCTCGCAGGGACTTTTTCAGAACTCGGCGGCGTGGTGAACATCGCGTTGGAAGGAATTCTTTTGGCCGGGGCGCTCGGCGCGACCTTGGCGACGTACTGGACGGGCAATCCCTGGATCGGCGTGCTGGCGGGTATCGCCTCCGGAATGCTTTTGTCGTGCCTGCACGCCTGGGCGACCTTGCGCCATCGCGTGGATCAAATCGTATCGAGCCTCGCCTGCAACTTCCTCGCCGCCGGCCTGTGCCGCTTCATTCTCAAGCTCGTCTTCCACTCGACCTCAAACTCCGCGCGCGTCGAAGGCTTATCGGACTGGGGGCCGTTCGATCCGTTCCTCGTCCTGTTCTTCGTCATCGTCGCCGTCTGCCAGTGGGCGGTGTACAAGACGCGCTTCGGCCTGCGTCTGCGCGCGGTGGGCGAGCATCCCAAGGCGGCGGAAAGCCTCGGCGTGTCCGTGCTCGCCATGCGCTTCAAAGGCGTTCTGTTGTCGGGCGCGCTGGCGGGCCTGGGCGGCGCGTGGCTGGCGCTCGAGCAGCATCAGTTCACCGACGGCATGTCCGGCGGCCGCGGCTACATCGCGCTCGCCGCGGTCATCCTCGGTCGCTGGACCCCGCTCGGCGCGGCGGGCGCGGCCCTGTTCTTCGGCCTCGCCGAATCGCTCCAGATCATCCTGCAGGCGTACGGCGTGAGCGTCCCCACCCAGTTCGTGCAGATGCTTCCCTATCTGATGACCTTGGCCGCCGTGGCCGGCATCGCGGGCAAGTCGCGCCCGCCGGCGGCGGACGGAATCCCCTACTCGTCGGAGCAGGATTGAAAATTCTCATCCCCCTCGTCTTGCTGCTCGCCGCTTGCGGCGGCAAGAATCCGTTCTCCGAAGACCCGAAGGAGCGTGCGGTGAAGGACGGCGTAAAATGGGCCGCCCGGACCTTGAACCGGACGCAGCACGACATGGCCTCTTTGCTCAGCTACGCCGCGACGGTCGAGCAAGGCGGCAGCCCGGTCACCTATCTCGCCGCGAACATGCCGGACGGCGCCGCCTTCACCTGCTACGAGTACCGCTCCGCGCCCAAAACCTACTGCGTCGTGATCCAGGACGGCCCCGCCGAAGGCGGCTTCACCGTTCAAGGTTACGGCGCGGCCCTCGATAAGCCGATCGCAGAGGAAACGGCGCAGCTGGGACGCCCGCGCCGCGGGGCGAACTAAGGCCCGAATGCGGTTGCTCCTGCTCCTCGCGCTCCTGGCCGGCCCCGCACGGGCGGCGGAAAAGCTCCAGGACGTCATCGTCAAGCCGGGGGACACTCTGTGGTCCATCTCCCATCAATGGCTCGACGATCCGTCCCGCTGGGACGAGATCCTCAAGCACAACAAGCTTCCGAGCTCCGACCCCACAGTCGCCTTGCCGGGGATGACGTTGCGCGTGCCGGTGAGGCTGATCAAGGCCCCCCTGCGCGCGGCGAAGCTCACCTACTACGTCAACATGGTGACGCGTCGCGCCCGCGACAGCGCCGCCTGGAAAGACGTGACCCTCGGCATGCAGCTGTACCGCGGCGACACCTTGCGCACGCATGAGGACAGCCGCGCGCGCGTGATGATGCTCGACAAGGAGCTCCTGGGCCTCGAGCCCAACTCCATGGCCGTGATCAAGCCCGCCGACGACAACGACCTCATCCTGACGCGCGGCTCGGTGTTCGCCGGCAAGGCCAAGGTCGTGGCCGGCACGGCCAAGATCGTCCCGAAATCGGCCGACACGCGCTACGCGGCCACGATCCAGCCCAACCTCACCACCAAGGTCGAGGTGTTCGTCGGCACGGCCACGGTCTCCGCCCACGGCGGCAGCGTCGACGTCCCCGCCGGCATGGAGACCTTGGTGCCGCAGGGCATGATCCCGCAGCCTCCGCGCGCGCTGACCGATTCCTTCCTGCTCGAGGTTCGGGCCCACGAGTACGCCTCCGCCAAAACCACCGGCGGCGGCTTCGCGCCGGACCCGCGCCCCGCTCCTCCGCCCCGCGAGCCGGAAGGCGATGTTGAGGCCGTGCGCAGCGACATCTCGGTCCTGCGCATCGGTCAACCGATCAAGGGCTACCACGTCCAGGCGTCCTCCGACACCGACTTCCGCCTCATCGTGTTCGACAAGTTCTACGACGAAGGCGATCGCTTCAACTCCGACGACGTGAACCTGCGTCCCGGCGCTTACTGGTGGCGCGTGTCCTCTATCGACCTGCTCGGTACCGAGGGCAAGTTCCACAACGCCCATTACTACACCGTCGGGCTCAAGCGGGCCGACACCGACGATGAGATCATGGCCGAGATGCTCAACATCATCGCCCCCGAGGAGAACAGCGAAACGGGCGCCGACGCCGTGCGCGCGGCGGGCATCCTCCGCGACCAGCGCCTCACCCTCGAGATCAACGGCGTTCCGGTCAAGACCGACGAAGACGGGAACTTCTCCATCACGGTCCGGGTGAAGTACGGCCGCACCTCGGTGACCTTCACGCTCACCGACCCGAAGGGAAACGCCAGCACCGTCACGCGGCACGTCCTGAAGCTCTAGGCTTACTCGAAGTCGGAGTCGACCGGAGGCGGACGCCGCAGATCGCCCGCGCCGATGACCACGGGCACCGCGGGGCTGCTCCAGCGGTCACCGTAGCGCGAAGTGATGATCAAGCGGTAGAACCACGTGCCGGGCGAAAGCTTCCCGTCCACCCAACGAACGCCGTCCGCTCCCGAAAAGGTCACGATCACGGGCGCGCCCGGATCGGAGTCCTTGTCGGATTTCACCACGGCGTAGGAGGCGAAGTCGTCTCGCTTGTAGCGCCGCCAAGAAAGGTTCACGCGTCCGGCTTCAAGCTTCGCCTTGAAGCCCGTCACCGCGATCTCCACCGCCGCGTCGGCCCGCACCGGAGCCGGAAACGCCGCGAGGCAGGCGAGCAGCAGCATTGTTTTCTTCATCGTTGATCTCCCGATCGGTCCGTCAATTCGTAGACCGTCACCGGCTTCAGCTTGCCCTTCACCGTCAATTCGCGGCGCGCCGCCCGTGGCCACTTCGTCTTCACCCGGGCGTACACCGAAGCCGACACGAGCATGGCCCCGGGGGTCGCGTTGGACTCCAGGCGCTGGGCCAGGTTGACCGCGTCGCCGATGTAGGTGTACTCGCGGCGGTCGGCGGAGCCGACGTTGGCGCGGACGGCGCGTCCGGCGTTGATGCCGACGCGCACCGTAAACGGCCCGCCGTCCTTGGCCAGGCGCGCGACGTGCGCCAAGATTCTCCGTCCGGCCTCCACTGCGTCCTCGGGGCGCTTGAATGCCGCGAAGATGCAGTCCCCGACGTACTTGTCCACGTCGCCGCCGCAGGCGTGGATCGCGTCGGTCGCGGGGCCGAGAATCCTGTTGAGCGCCGCGACGACTTGGCCGGGCGAGTGCTTCTCCGAGTAGGAGGTAAAGCCTTTCACGTCCATGAACAGAAAGGCGCCCTCGAATGCCGCGTCGGGCAGCTCGTACACGCCTTTCGCCGCCCGCGCGCCGACAGCTTTCCAGACGTTGTGCGGCGTGTAGCGCCGGATGACGTCGGACTGCTTTCGCAGGACCTCGGCGTCGTTGGCCGTCTTGCGCGACAGGTTCGCGAGAAAGCTCTCTGTGTCATCGAGGGCGAGCTCGCTGGCGGCCAGCTGGCTCGCGGGCGTACGGGCGCAGTCGTCGGGCAGAACCTTCGGCGACGACGCGACGATCTTGCCCGTCGCCGAGATCGCCAGAAAGCCCACGGTTGTCGTGTGGTAATAGGACCCGCCGAAGGGCTTGGTCGCGTCGGCGGCGTCCGCGTAGCGCGATTGAAATGGAAGTAGCTCTCCGCCCGAGTAGTAGCCGAAGATCGGCACGTTCCGCCCGAAGACGTCCCGCGCCGCGTCCATCTCGGCGTTCAACCGGCTGTTGAGGAAGCGCCCGCGCGTGCAGCACGACACGGCGATCACCAAAGAAGGCTTCCGGCCGCCGAGCGCCTTGAGGGCGGAGCGCGCGGCGTCGCGCGCCCCGTCCACGACCCCGGAGCGCGTGGCGGCGATGAGCTGCACCGTGCGGCCCCGCAGGTCCTCGGGAGGATAATAGTCGATCCAGCCCTTTTTGAAGTCGATGCGCACGGGGAGCTTGAGCAAGGTCATGCCCTTGTGCGCGCCCTCGAGGTGCAAGGCGAAGCCGTGGCGCTGGATCGAGCGGAGCATGGCCTCACGAGAGGAGGCCTCCCCGAAGAATTGCCTGTAGTAGTCGAGCGCCCGGATGCCGTCGATCTCGTAGACGCGCCCGCCGTCGGCCTTGGTGACCCGCGCCATCGGCCCCACCGGGCACCAGCCGTGCTCGAAGCCGAAGGCGACCTTGGCCGAGGCCGGCAGGTCGATGAGCGCCAACCGGGCGGCGACCTGGGACAGCTCGCCGCCGCCGAATTGCCAGTTCTTCCAGAACTCCGGCTTGTTCATCCCGGCGTCGTGGTCCCCTGAGGTGAGGCCGCCGAAGAAGGGCGCGCCGGGTAGGCGCTCGTGAAGGACGCGCAACAGACGGTCGTCGCGGCCGTCGCTGATCCCGGAAAACACCAGCCCCAGCGGGCATCGGTCGGACATTTTCCCGATCGCGTCGGCGATCGCGTGGCCGGCCTTGGCCGGGTCCTTCGCGCAGGGCGCGCCGGCGAAGCGAAATTCGGCCCCGGGCCAGTCGAGGAGCAGGACGGCGACGGAATTTTTGGACACACCCGCGGGGGTGACCTCGGCGTAGGACGAGCCGCCGATCAAAATGGACGGATCGAGCTCGCGACAAAGCGCGGCGTGAATCTTTTTCTGATTCAAACGCACGCCTGCGAACACGATGGCGAGCGAAGGGCGAGGCACGGTCTTCTTCGCCTGGCGGACGGCCTCACGCGCGGCCTTAGCCGGGTCGTCGCCCGCGGAGAGCCCGATGCCGATCCGCATCCCGCGCTCAGCCAAGCTCGTCTTCCAGACGATCCGCGATGGTCTTAAGCACCTTCACCCGCGCCCACAGCTTATCCTCGGCCTCGACCAAGGTCCAGGGCGCATCGGGTGTGCTCGTCTTCTCGATCATCTCGACCGCCGACGCCTGATAGGCGTCCCACTTCTTGCGGTTGCGCCAATCTTCCTCGGTGATCTTGTACTGCTTGTACGGCGTCTTACCGCGGTCCTGAAAGCGCTTGAGCTCCTCCTCCGGCGAGATCTGAAGCCAGAATTTGCAGACGATCACCCCCGCCTCCGAGAGCTCCTCTTCGAAGCACGAAATCTCCCCGAAAGCCCGCTTCCAGTCCTGTGGCGCGGCGAAGCCCTCGACGCGCTCGACGAGGACGCGCCCGTACCACGAACGATCGTAGATCGTCGTCTTGCCGCGGC
>CALRXP010000070.1:0-10031 GCA_943372155.1 Candidatus Endomicrobiellum trichonymphae
GCGACGCGAGGGCGGAGCGGAACGCGCGCGAGTGCGGGGCCAGCGCCATCTGCTCCGGATCGCGCGCAAAGGCCATCAGGCCCGAACCGAGGCCGGAGCCGAGCGAAGCGGCGGCCAGGAACAGGCCGAAGGAGCCGGCGCCCGCATGAAGAATGTCTTCCAAGAAGCGCGGCAGGGCCGCGAAGATCAACGCGTCGCCGGACATGACCGACAGCGTGGTCGACAGAAGATAAATCTTGAGAAACCGGTCGGAGAAGATGGTCTTGAAGCCTTGCACGACCTCGTTGAGCACGCGGCGGCGCGAAACGGCTTTCACCGGGAAGCCGCCGAACTCAGCGGGGACGACGGCGGCGGCCGGGTCACCGTCCACCTCGACGAAGATGGCGCGGCGGCCTTCGAGCTGGCCCGCCGTCACGCCGCGATAGCCCGCGGCACCGATACCGTCGCGCTTGAGCTGAGCGGCCAAGTCGCGACGAGCGGTCATCATCTCGTCGCGCGGCAATTGAAGGTAAAGCCCCAGCCCGACGGCGGAGGCGAGCAGGATCACGCCGTACACCGCATAGGACATCGCGTTGCCCGAGAGGAGGCCGAAATGGGCGCTGACCGCCGCGATGAACGCGCCCGCGAGCAGGGGCCCGACCACGCCGACGACGTTCATGACGATCGTCATGACGGCGTTCGCCTTGTTGTAGTGCTCGACGTCGTCGGCCAGAATCCGGTTGAAGGCGACCGAGCCCGCCGTCATGCCGGCCATCTGGAAGAAGCCCGCGACGGCGAGAAGTCCCGCGAACGCGGCGAAGCCGAGATAGCCCTGGAAGAAAAGAACCGGAACGAGCAACATCAGCAAGCCGCGCGCGGCGTTCGTCCAGACGAGCACCTTCTGAGTGGAGAGCCGGTCCACGACAGGGCCGGTGACGAGCGCGGACACCGCCTGAGAACCCCAGTTGATCGCGCGATTGTAGCCGATCTTGGCGGAGTCCTCTTTGGCCGGCGCGACGAGCTTCGGCAACGCCGTGTAATGGAAGTTGACGCCCAGCGTCAGCAAGGCCTGAGCGGCGGTGTAGATCCAGAACTGGCGGTTGCGGTCCTCATCGGGAAGCACGCGCAGCAAGCCGGTCAGCTTGCGCCATGCGCCCCGAAGAAGACCGCCCCCGAGAGTCTCGGAGGCGGGCCCGGCGTGAGGAACGAAGGAGAACCTTGGCGGTCCTCCCCCTCCGTCCTCCGGCGGCTTCGGCTTGACGGGCTTGATGCCCTTCAGAGCCTCGGACATGTCGTAAAGCTTGCGGATGCGCACGCCCGTGTTCGGGTGCGTGATGAAGAGCTCGAAGATCAGGTCGTCCGCGCGCGTCGGACCGCCCGAGGCGGAGGTCTTGGGAAGCGCGCCCGCGTTCTCGAGCTGCTCGAGCGGGTTGACGATCATCACGTGCTGCATCGAGGCCGCGCGCGGGATCGTCGCGCCGGGCAGGCGGAAGCCCGAAGGCGGCCGCCAGGTCGTGAGCAGGCCGAGCGCGAGAGCGAGGGATTCCGGGTCCTCGCTCAGGAGCGCGCCGTCTTCGTCGGCCATGCCCTCGTTGTTGCGCGAGGAGGCCATCTGCAGGATTTGCAGGACGACCGGCGCCCACAGCGCCGCGAACAGGCGGAGCAGGGCGGGCAACGACTTGATGATGATGCCGGTCGAGATCGGGTCGAGAGCCTCGGGCTTAACGCCCTTGCCGTCCGACGAGCGTGCGGCGGGCGCGTCTTCGGCGGCGGGCTTGGGAGTCAAGCCGAGAGCCTTCTTGACCAAGATCTGCGTGTGGCCGACGGCCCACATGACGCCGTAAGAGGCGAACGCGACGCCGGAGGCGATGGCGCCGCCGATCGAGCCCGAGAGCATGTGGCGGTCCATCACGTGGGAGAATTCGTGGGACAGAACGCCGCGCAGCATGCGCACGCCCAGCGCCTTGAGCTCCGAGCGGTCCGCCTTAAGGACGGCGGACGCGACCTGAGACGGCGTCGCGTCGGCGGGCACGCCGGTGATCGAGCCGGCGATGGCGCGGCGGAACACCTTGAACTCCTTGGTGCCCGCGTCGGCGGACGCGATGAGGCGGACGACGCCGTCACGCACGATCTCGGGCTCGAGGGTCATCGCCTTGATACCCTTGGTCACGCCGACCATCGCGGCGAACGGAGAGCGGCCCGTCGCGTAGGCGTTCGGAGCGTCCATGGGGTCGATGACCATCTCGGGCATCGGGATCTCTTTCTTGCCCTTCGCGCGGCGATCGGCGTTGATCTTGTCCTTGAGGCCTTCCATGATCTCGAAGAACTCGGGATCCTGTTCCTTCGTCGTCGGCTGAGCCTTCATCATGACCTTGATGAGCTTCTTAGCGAAGAAGAACGGCACGAAGGCGAGCACGGAGGCGATGCCGAGGTTGGTCAGCAGGCTCGTGACGCCGAACACGGTGACGGAGAGGAGCACGCCCACGCCCGCCATCGAGCCGAGCATGAGGAACGTCTTGGCCATATAGTGGAACGCGGGCCACTTAGGCGCGCGGTCGGCCAGCATGTCCGGGTCGGCGACCGGCTTCTCCTTCGTAGAGAACGCGGGCGCCGACTTCGGGAGCACCTTGGAGAGGAGGCGCTCGGTCCAGACCGCCGCGCGCTCGCCGGAGAAGGCGATGACGAGGAAGGTCAGCGGGCTCGTGAAGGCGGTGGCGGCGACGAAGGCGAACAGGCCGAGGTAGATCGCGTCGAAGTTCAGGAGCAGGCCGGACAGCTTCTTAAGGATCGAGCCGTCCTTGTTCCACTTGATCTCGCGAGAGCCGAGGAAGTTCCAGGCGAGGAAGGCGATGTTCGTGTGCACCGCGCCGAAGCCGGTGAGCAGCGCGAACACGACGCCGATCATGACCCACTGGAAGGACGGAAAGCGCATCTTCTGCATGGTCCCGGGGACCGCGAAAGGCGCGCCGGTCTCGGCGGAGTGGATGAGACGGCCGAGGAAGAAGGCGATGGTCGTCATGACGGGCAAGGCCATGAGCCCGATGATGGGAGACAGACCGATGAGTCCGGCGGCGGAGGCGACGCCGACGAGCGCCGGGGCCACGCCGAGGGCGGTCCACGTCAGGACGGAGTCGGCCAAGGACGAGCTGCCGAACCAGCGTCCGCCCGCGACGGCGGCGAGCGGCAGGGCGGCGGTGAGAAGACCGGCGCTCGTGAGAACGACGGCGGCGTTAGGAACGGCGATGAGGACCGCGCCGGCGAAAGCGCCCAAGGCGAAGTCGAGGATGGTTTTGACCTTGTTCAGGCGCGGAGAATCGCGCTTGGCCAGGCGGTAACGGGCGTACAACGCCAGAGGGTAGAGCAGGATGCCCGAGCTCACCGCCCAAACGGCCGCGACCGGCACCACGCCGAAAACGGCGGGGAGGAGGGCGACGGCGGCCATCTGCGCCCCGACGGCGAAGACGGCTCCGACGGCGAAGGTCGCGACCATGCGGACGGCGCCGCCGATCTTGGAATGGCGCGGACCGTTGGAATTAGGGGAATTCGGAGAAGGGACTTCGGAGCGAAACGCCGCGGCGTCGTTGACGCCGGAGGGAGTCAGACCCGCGTTCAGGATGCCGGCCGAGGGGAGGCCTTCGACGACCGGTTCACGGGAGCCCGATTCCTCGATGCCGAGGAGGCGGTCCATCATGCGGGCGGCGGCGGAGCGGGAGCCGGACGTCGAACCCTTTTCGATGGCTCCGGCGGCCTCGGCGACGTCCGCGCGGGCGGCGGCCAGGCTTTTCGCGTCGGCCTTGACCGGGCTCAGGGCGGCGGCGACGTTCGCGGTCTTCGGGGTCGCGGCGGAGGCGGCGAGAAGCGGAGCGGGAGCCTCGGCGGCGAGCGGCGCCGCGATCGCGAGAGCGACGCGAGTCTCGACCGGAGCGCCGGCGGCGGCGCGCTGGAGAACGGCCGGAGACGGAGTGAAGGCCATCGGCGCGGAGAGCGCGCCGTTGAGCGCCGGTGCGGCGAGGCTCATGGCGGGCATCGCGAGCTGAGGGACGCCGGAGACGGCGGCCGCGGCGGCGGAGCCGGAGACGCCGGCGGGAGCGGAGTGAATCGAAGCCGAAACCTGAGACCAGGCCGGCAACGGGGCCGAGACGAGAATGAGAGACAGTGAGACGGCCGCCGCGATAAATCGTTTCATGGGCCGATACTATCACTCCCCCCAGCGCGCGGAGAGGGGCCCTAGGGCCCATTCTCTCGTCGGCAAGCGGCCCGTCGAACGCTGGGCCCTAGGTCGCAGCGCTCAGCGGCGCCGCCACCGGGAGACGAGCAGCATCGCGAGCCCCGGGATAGAGAGCATGCACAAGGCCTGCTTCAAAATCGTCAAGGAGCCTCGATGCCGCGCCGCCCACCGAGCGGTGTCAGGCGCGCGCTCGAGATGTTCGACGGCCCAGACGAGCGGCATCATGGCAAAGGTCAAGCACAGCAGCAGGCCGAAGCGATGATCGATCACGAATTGCAGCCACGTCCGGTTCTCCGGCTCGGGCTTCAGGTCCACGGATCAGGGGTGGGCCGCTCGGAAAGCGGCGAGAATGTCCGGCAAAGTCCGGCGCGGCGTGTCGTAGCGGACGAGAAGCTGCTCGTCCTCGGCCATCATGTCCTTGGCCGCCTTGCGCGCGGCGGCGGGGTCGAGCTTCTTGAGAAAGAGCACGGCGGGGCCGTAGTAGAACGTGAGCTTGAGACGCAGGAGCTCCTCTTTGAACCAGGACGGCGTCGCGGCGAGCAAGGTGAACTGGCGGCCGTCCTTCAGATAGACCTCGATGACGCCGCTCGCGTGCTCGGGGCGCGCGGGATCGGTGAGGTGGGTGAGCTCGACATGGCCCACGGGGCTCGAAACCGGGCTCACTTCTTTCTCCGGTGGTAGTAGCGCAGCCAATAACCGCCCATTTCGGCGGCCATGGCGTCCACGGCGGCGCGAACGGTCGCGGGCTTCAAGTCGGCGACGAAGAGCACCGGCTCCGACCACCACGCCTTGGCCTTGGCGCCCGTCATCCACGCCTCGGCGCGGTCATAGGTCGCGATCTTGAAGGTCGAGCCGCCGCCGCCCACGAAAGCGACCGTCAGCTCGCAGTCGCCCGAGGAGACGTCCGCGGGCGCCGCGAAGTCGATGGACGCGACTTGAGGGGCAGGCATGCCGCGAATTATACCGGATTACGCGGCGGGCTTTTTCGGTTCGGGCGAACGCAGGCTCTTCTCAGGCAGGCCCGGCAGCCAGCGCGGGGCGAAGAAGAACAGGATCGCGGCGGCGATATAGACGCCGATGATGGGCGTCAGCGCGCCCGGGAACGCCGGGTCGCCATAGGACTTCGCGCTCATCGCCATCAGGCCATAGCCGAAGGAAGTCATCGCGTTAAACAGCGAGCTGCTCACGCCGAAGGTCTGCGAGACCATCTTCGGATCGGAGTTGCCGCTGATGTAGGCGTTGATCGCCGAGACGAACGGACCGACGAACAAGCCGAGGAGCATCACGGACGCGAAGATGCCGGGGTAAAAGCCCCAGGACAGCGCCACGCCGACGGCGGCCATCAGGCCGACGCCGTAGAACTTGATCCAGCCGCGGTTGGTCAGACGTGCGGTCACGGCGATGATCGCCGCGCCGATGGCGACGGCGGCCGCGGCGGCGAGGATGTTGCCGGGGAACAGACGCACGCCGGCCCAGATCGCGGCCAAGATCAGCACGCCGGCCTGGAGAATCCGCTCGGCGGCGACGGTCTTGCCGATCAGCGGCAACTTCACCTCGGGCAGGCGCGCCATGCTCGCGTTCGACAGAAGCTGGCCGAAGAAGAAGGCGCCGAGCAGCTGGCCGTAGATCAGGGCCTTGGCCCCGAGCGTGGCGGCGATCAGCGGCATCGCCAGATTCTGGAACGGGTAAATCAGGCCGGCGGCCAAGGCGGAGAGCAGCAGGGCGTTGCGGATCTTGGGCGTGGCCATCACCGCCTTGAAGGTATCGGTGCGGGCGATCCAGAGCATCAGCGCGCCCGCCATCCACAGCGGAGAGCCGAGACCGGTGCCGATGAGGGGCAGGGCGAAGGGCAGGCCCCATGCGTACACGCCGAACGAGGCGGCGAGGACGGCGATCTCCTTCCAGAACTTCTTGAGGAACGCGGCGGCCTTCTTCGTGAACGGCTCGGCGGCGGTCTTCGCGGCGCTCGCGACGTTCGACACGAAACCGGCGATCTTCGGGATCTTCCAGTAGTTAAGACCGACGAGGCCCAGGTTCACCGCGGCGGAAATCCAGAACGGGGTCATCGGGCTCATCATGTCCACCAAGCCGCCGATCTGGCCGATCGAGCCGAGCAGGACCTGGAGCAGGAAGTAGATCGAGAAGCCGATCGTGGTGAGGTTGCCGATGTGAAGCCAGCTGCGGCTCTGCTTCGGATCGGTGATGGCGAAGCGGCGCGTATACGCGCTGCGGCTCGTCATCAGCAGCGAGAACTGCCAGCCGTTGGCGATCGAGGCGATGAGCAGCGGCCAGAAGCTGATCATTCCCGTCAGGGCCATCACGGGCAGCGCCACGGTGAGGAGGGCGCGGATGCCGGAGAGGATGGCCAGGCCCTCGCGGGGCCCGAAGCGCGTCGCGATCATGCCGGACAACGGTCCGAGGGCGATCGCGGCCAAGGGTCCGAGGGCCATCAGCACGCCGTACGTCACGCCGCCGACGGCGGGGATCACGATCATCGGATAGGCGATCGAGGTCAGGATGAACACCGACATGCTGATCGCGTCCTGGATGTACATCCACTTGATCGCCTTGGCGGAGGTGGCGGCGTCGGGGGCGGCGGGCGCGGGCGCGGGAACCTGGGGCGCGTCGCCGGCCGCGGGGGCGGACAGGAACTTATCGCCGGGCTGAAGGCCGTTGCCCACGAGGGCCACGGGGGTCGGAGCGGCCGCGGCGAGAACGGGGGCCTTCGCGGCGGGAATTTCGCTCGCGGCGGGAGACGGCGCGACAAGAGTCTCGGCGGCGGCGTTGGTGCCGGTCAGGCGGCCGTAAAGAGTGCGCGCGCCAGTGAAAAACGAATCAAGCACGCCGGCCTTGTCGGACGCGGCGGCGGCGGCGGACAGCTTCTCCCCCGCGATCGCGAGGCCGGTCTTGGCGTCGACGGAAGGAGTGAGAGCCGCTTCACGAGGCGCCGAGCCTTCGGGCGTGACGGCGGAAGCGGCGGAAATCGGGCGCGCGGCCAACGCCTGGGCGGCAACGACGGACACCGGCAAGGTCGGGATCGCGGCGGCGGCCTGAACGGCGGACGGAACCAAGGCGGTGCCGGCGAAGGCGGGATTGGCGACGACGGGAACCGGAGCGACGAAGGCGGCGGCGGAGAGGCCGCCCGTGAGGTTCGAGTTCAAAGTCACCGCGGGCATGAGCGGCGCCATGCCGAGACCGTTCGCGCCGAACTGGGGAACCGCCGTCACGCCGCCGGTGCGTCCGGCGGAGGCGCCGTTGACGACCTGCGCCGCGGCCTGGTAGGAGACGAGACCGGGCGCGAACGCGACGATCAGGATGGCGAGGAGCCCGGCGAGGACGCGGTTCATTTTCTTCATCTATAGAGATGATACCCGGGTCCATCCGGATCCGTTTAGGCCCTCGGGTCCCGGCGCGTCGAACAAGGGGCCTAGGCAGTCTGGGACCCGCCCCGGATCAAAGAAAAGCCCCGGCGGAGATTCCCCCGCCGGGGCTTTTATGTCCGCCTGAAGCTTACTTCTTCTTCGCCTTGGGCTTCGCTTCCGGCTTCGGGGCCGGCGGGGCGTTGTGGCGGCGGATGCGGTTCATCACGTTGCGCAGGAAGCGCTCGAACTTGATGCGGCTCCACTCGTTGAGGATGGGCTGGTAACCAGACGAGGGGTAGATGAAACGGATCTTGTAATCCGACACCTTGCGCCGCTCGCCCAACGCGCCGTAGGGGACCGAGATCGTCGGCCACATCTTGCGGATAGCGAGGTCGTAGAGCTGGACCTGAGTATCCTTCTCGAGGTTCTGCAAGGTCGGCGTCTGGCCGGTCTTGAAGTCGAGGACCGCGACCTCGAGCGTGCCGTCGGGCATCTCGCGGGCCACGACGAAGTCGAAGATCAGGCGCAGGATGTCGCGGTTGTCGGCGACGCCCTTCTTGTAGTTGTCGAACACGAGCATGTTGGAGAGCTCGGTGCCGATGGCGATGGGGTAGACCTTGAGGATGTCCGCCGTCACCGCGTGCATGGTGCGCATGCGGCCGACCATGACCTCGTGGAAGCCGGCAAGATTCTCGCCGGGGCGGTCGATGTTCTTGCCGGTGCGGTCGGCTTCCTCGCGGAGCCAGATGCGTTCGGCGGCCTTGATGGTCTCCTCGGCCGACGGGAACACGCCGGTGTTGCGGTACGTCCACACCGCCCAGTTGAAGGCGGAGTGCATGACGTGACCCATCATCATGTAGATGCTGCCGCCGTTGAAGGCGCCGCCGCCCACGCGATCGGGGTTATAGATGAAGCTCTGGATCTTGGACGCCGAGGCCGCGAGGTCGCCGGGGCGGTTCTCGCGGTACGGTCCGAGGACCGCCGCGATGGACGCGTCGGCCAACTCGTCGCCCTGCTGCTCGAGCATGGTCGCGGTCTGCACCGAGCCCTTCGTCGCGGCCAGCAGGGCCTCGTCGCGGGAGACGACCATGATGTCGCTCGGGTTGACGTAGAGGCCTTCGTACTCGCGCAGGGACTCGAGCAGGTGCGGCATCGCGCTCGCGAGGTTCTGCGGGCGCGCCACCACCGAGGTCTTGCCGTTCTTCTCGGCGACGGAGAACTGCCACGATCCGACCGGGAGGCCGAGCGTATTCATCTGCGAAACGAGAGACTTCAGCGTTTCCTGGGCGTCGCCCCCCTTCTTGACGGGGACGATGAACTCGGTGCCGTGGGAAGCGATCTCGCCGGCGAGACCGAGCTGATGGGAAGCAAAGCGCATGAGCTCCTGCTCGTTGTTGGCGAAGCGCCGCGAGGGCAGGTAGCGCGCGAACGCGCCGTCGTACGACTGCAGCGCGTTGCCGTCGTCGGCCAGGACGACCATCTTGTAGCGGGAGATGGCGTCCTTCTGCTTCATGGTGAGGCCGCGGGTGAGCTGATCCTCGACCGAGCCCGGGGCGTCGTTGGGCTTGTCGGACAGGAGGACGAAGTACATGCCGGCCTTCATCAGCTTGGTCATGTCCTCGATGAGAGGATAGGGCACGCCGTTCTTGAACAGGCGCATGTCGAGGAAGACGACCTTAGGCGACATGTGGTTGAGGCCCTGCAGGGCGGCGGGCAGGGCGTACTGCGTGCGCGCCACCGGGGCGAACGTTTCCTCGTCCTTGTTCTCGGGGAGCAGGCGGGCCTCGCCGAAGGGCATCACGCGCACCACGCGGACCTCGGAGAGCTGGGTGACGACGCCGGACTGGCCGCGCATCGTGCGGTCGTTGCGCTCGTTGAGCTCGGCGATGAGCTTGGCGCGGAGCTTATAAATGGTCTTGCCGCGGAGCATGGACTTCGAATAGACGCCCTCGAAATCCTTGAGCGTCAGGCGATTGATCGGCACGGTGCGGGCGTAGGAAACCTTGGACATGAACATGCCCTGGCCGGCGACCTTAATGAGAACGCTCGCCTTCTCCTCGAACTTCTCCCAGTAGCGGCGTGAGCCGTTGCCGAGCACCGGACGGATGAGGGTGTAGACCTGGTCCTTCTTGATGTCGACCTTCTGCTTGCGCGTGAACCACAGCGCCAGGTCTTCCTGAACGTTCTGGTCGGAGATCTCGCTCGTGACGGTCTCGGGCTCGACCGGCTCCTCGAGCGCGGACCGGACCTTGCCGCCGTCGAAGCGGTCGGCGGCCGCGGCTGCGGATTTGACGTCGGTCGGCATGTCGCGCAGCGCGGACAGGGCGACGGCTCCGGCGGCGCCCGGCTTTTCGGCCGACGGGACGACGGCCGAGGGGGCGGCGGACTTCGCCGCGGCCGCGGCGACCGGCTTCAGCGCGGAAGGAATCGCGGAAACGGCGGCGGACGGAATGATCGACGGC
>CALRXP010000071.1:0-9966 GCA_943372155.1 Candidatus Endomicrobiellum trichonymphae
CTTTTCAATCCGAGCGGATTGCAAAATGCGACGGCGTGAAACCTGAGCGGCTCCGAAACGGTTCTTGCGGCGCGTCTTACCCAACGACGAGGTCGAGTCGAAGCGCACGATGTTGATCGAGACCTGGTGGAGAGCCTCGTCGAGGTTCTCTTCCGCTTCCGCGTACGTGTCGCCGCGTCCGACGACCCAGCCGATGGTTTCGAAGCCTTCCGGCGGCACGAGCACGGCGTCGCCGGGCTCCTTCTGCACGGCGATCTCGTGAACCTTGGCGGCGTCGGGCTTTTCCTGCGGGAACTTCACGCCGGTGACGACGCCGGAGTGCTCGGGGATCAGGTACTTGCCGACCAGGTGGCAGCGCGGCTCTTTCAGGCGCTTGGGGTGGCAGGGGAGGCCGACGGAGATGCGCGCGGCCTCCTCGATGACGTCCACTTCCCAGACCGTCTTGATCCAATCGTGGAGATAGTCGCCGCCCATGCGCGCGTTGATTTCGACGAGCTTGGGGCCGGCGGGAGTGATCTTCGCCTCGAGGTGCAGGGCGCCGTTGGTGAGGCCGAGGGAGGTGACGACTTCCTTGGCCATCTTGAGGGTGTCCGATAAGTCCTTGTTCTCGTGGCGAGACGGCATCGCGTCGCCGGTCTCGACGAAGAAGGGCTCCTTGGTCGGGAAGTTGTCGTTGAAGGCGTGAAACTTCACTTCGCCGTTCTGCACCAGGAGGTCGACGTCGATCTCGGCGCCGTCCATGTACTCTTCCGCCAGGATGTCGGTCCCGTATTTATAGATCGGGTCGAAGGCCGGCGTCATGTTGGTCTTGATGTAGTCGAGCGCCTTCTTGGCTTCGTCGAGGCTGTCGAGCTTGACGACGAACTGCGACTTCACGCCCCACGCCGGCTTGAGCACGAGGGGGAAGCCGATGCGCGCCGCCGCTTTCTCCAAGTCGGCGTGGCTCTTGATTAGCGCCCATGCGGGCTGGTACTTGCCGAGCTTGGCGTTCTCGAGCGTCTGGCGAGTCAGATATTTGTTGCGGGCGTTGAGGGCGGCCTGCGGCGTGTGGCCGATCCAGCCGAAGCGCTGGGCGAGTGTGGCGCACAGCGGCACCGCGTTTTCCCAGAAGGTGATGACGCCGTCGATCTTCTGCGTCTTGACCAGCTCTTCGACCTTCGCCACGCAGGCGACTTCGTCGAGAGGATCGCACTCCACGAAGCCGTCGGTCATCTTGCTGACCCAGTTCGCTTCCGAAGACATCAAGATCATTTTAGAACCCAGCTCCTTGAGGCGCTGGTAGATGAACTTCTTCTTCGGGTTGGGCGAGGAGATGACGAGGAACGTCTTATTCTTTAATTGGTCGGCGGATAGATCGGCGACGGCGGATTCGGCGTGGTTCATGATGACCATAGTGTAAAGCATTGCTCGTCGTGAATCAAACGATCAGCGGGCCATTTTGTTGCTATAGTCGCCGACGTGGAGAATTCTGATATACGGCTCGTCGGTCTTTCCGCGCCGTTGCGGCATGCGATGCAGGCGTTGGCGATCCTGGCTGCGCGCCCCGGCGAGGCTCATGAGCTGTCCGGCATCGCGCGTCGCTTTGCGCTCCCGGGAGCCGCGCTCGCGAAAAGTTTTCAGACCCTCGTGCGCGCCGGCGTGTTGACCTCTCGGCGGGGCCCGCACGGCGGCTACATTCTCTCTCGGCCGCCGCGTGAAGTTTCGCTGGCGGCCGTCGTCGATGCGCTCGGCGGCGGCGACCGGAGAGGAGGGCGTTGCCTGCTTGAAGAGCGAGCGTGTTCTCCGGGCGGCGCTTGCGCCCTTCACGCCGCTGCCGTGCAGGCCGATGCGCGCATGCTGCGCGCCTTGAGCGACCTCACCTTGGCCGATCTCCGGGTTCGCCGCGGCCGCTGATTACTCGTCTGCGTACGAGTGTCCCGACGCGAGGCCGATGATGAAGACCACCAGCGCCACGGAACCGATCGCGAATACTGTGTCACCCGGGACGCGCATCCAGCGCAGCGTCGCCATCAGCGGCGTCTGAAGGAACTCGGCGCTGCGCGCGTACCAATAGCCTTTGTCGACCGACGCGATGGTCTGCATAAGCCCGACGGGCAGCAGGCTGAGGATGCACATCGCCATTAATCCGCTATTCATGCCCCAGAACGCGACGCCGATGGTCCCATCCTTCCAGCGCCGTCCGGCGGTGGCCGCGCGAAGGCAGAACAGCATCAGGCCGATGCCGAGCATGCCGTACACGCCGAACAACGCGGCATGGCCGTGAAGCGGCGTCGTGTTGAGGCCCTGCATGTAATACAACGCGATGGGGGGATTGATCATGAAGCCGAACAGCCCTGCCCCGATCATGTTCCAGAACGCGACGGAAACGAAGAACAGAATCGGCCATCGGTAGTCGCGCACCCACGGAGCGGCTTTGGAAACGCGGATGTGATCCCACGCCTCGTAACCCATCAGGGCCAGCGGTACGACCTCCAGCGCGCTGAACACGGACCCCAGCGCCAGCGCGACCGTGGGCGTGCCGGAGAAGTACAAGTGGTGTAGTGTCCCGATGATGCCTCCGGCGAGATAGATCGTCGCCGCGAGCAGGGTGGCCTTGGCCGCCGCATCGTCATCAACGAGCCCCATCTTGGAGAAAAGAAACGCAATCACTACGGTGGCGAACACTTCGAAAAAGCCCTCGACCCACAGATGCACGACCCACCAGCGCCAGTACTCGACGATGGTCAGGTGCGTGTGCTGGCCCCAGGCGAGGCCGGCGCCGTAGAAGCCCGCTATCGCGATCGCGGATACGAGAAACAGCCCGAGCAGCTTCGATGTCTCCGGCTTTGCTTCGATCAGCGGGGGAATCACGCAGCGACCGACGAGCGCCAGCCAGATCACGAGGCCCGCGAATAACCCGGCCTGCCACACGCGGCCGAGCTCTACGTACTCGTAGCCTTGATGGCCCCAGTAAAACCAATTGCTTCCCGTGAATTTGTGGAAAACGCTCATCCACTCGCCTGCCAGTGAGCCGACGACGATGACGACAAGAGCGCCCAACAGGACGCCGACGCCGAGGGCCTGGCCTTTGGGCTCGCGTCCCAGAATCATCGGCGCGATGAACAGGCCTGCCGCCAACCAGCTCGTCGCGATCCAGAACAGGCCGAGCTGGATGTGCCAGGTACGCGTGACGACGTACGGAAGCCAGCGTGCAAGAGGAATCCCGTAGAATCCGCCGCCCTCGACGCCGTAATGAGCGGTGACCATGCCGACACCGATTTGAACGAGAATGAGCGCGGAGACCGTCCCGAAGTAGGGCAAGGTCATCTTCTGCGAAGGCGTTAGCTTAAGTCCGAGCAGCGGATCCTGCGCCGGGATCTCTTTTTTGAGATGACCGTAGTCCGTGGAAGCATAGAACCAAACCATCGCCGAGATGCCGGCGAGCAACAGGATGATGCTGACGCCGGTCCACACCACTGCGGCGCCGGTGGGCCGGTTGCCGATCAGAGGCTCATGCGGCCAATTGTTCGTGTAAGTGCTGACAGTCCCCGGTCGGTTCGTGGACGCGGCCCAGGAGGTCCAGAAGAAAAACGCGGCCATGCGCAGGGCTTTATCCGGATCGGCGAGCGCTCCTTTGGGAATCGCGTAGGCGACGCGGCCGTTGGCGAAGACGTCGGAGTAATGAGCGAGGTTGTCGCGGAACGCTGCGGCGCGCGCGGCGGAGACGGTCAACCGCCCGGTCGCAGCGTCGTAACCGTTGGTGCGGAAAAGGGTTTCGAGGCGCTGGCGTAGGGCCGCTTGGCGCTCAAGTGGAAGGGCTTCGTACGAATCCGCTTTCTCGGCCTTCGCCCAGAAGTTGAGCACGAACGTCAGTTCCCGGTGAAGCCAATCCGCCGTCCAGTCGGGGGCCACGTAAGCACCGTGGCCCCAAACGGAACCGACTTCCATGCCGCCGAGAGCGCGCCAGACGTCCTGACCCTCCATAATCGCGCCGTCAGGGAACACAGGCAATCCGGTCTCATCGACAACCTGAAGCGGGATCGGAGGCTTGTGCTGGTAAATTTCGGTGCCGACCCAACCCAGGACGGCGAACGACGCGACGATGACGACCGTGAAGGCGGCCCAAAGCTTCTTCATGAATGCGCTCCTTAAATTCGACGCTGCGTCCGACGGAAGGTTGGTAGCAACATAATTGCCAGACATGAAAGTCCGGAATTATGGCTGACGCGTTTCGCGGGAGCGTAAGAGCGATTAAGGAGGGTTTAGGGCAAGGGACACCTCATTTTTATCGTTATAAAATATATGCTTAATGACGACGTGCCAGGGCCCATTTGTCTAGGCCTTTCGACCCTGTTTTCAACCCTCATTTTCGGGCATCCTTAAGTCATGGAAAAGACCCGCACCGGCCGGACGTGGACCTTGATCGGAGCCGCTGTTTTGGCCCTCACTGTCGGAACCTTGGCGCGCCGTTCCGCCACGGTTTCCTCGGTCGCTTCCGAAGATCTCCGTGACGCCGTGGCCTCTCCCGCCATGCCGGTCTCGCCGGCGATGCTGGGCGGCGCCCGGGTGGTCCAGCCTGACGCCGGTTACTTCGCCAGCCCCGCCGGTCGCCGCGCAGAGGCGGAGCGCGCGTTGATGTCCTCGCGCATGACCAAGGTCTCGAAGGCGATGCGCGCCCGCGCCGCCAAGCTCCGCCGCGAAGCCGCCGAAGAGCGCGCGCTCGCCGTCACCGCTCAGTAACCGCGGAACTTTCCGCCTGCCCCGGTGTCCTACCGGGATGGAAAACCACCAGAGCCTTCTCGACGGTCTGACGATCGCGTCCCCGTGCACGGTCTCGTGGGACGCGATGAAGGGCGATGAGCGCGCCCGCGACTGCTCTCAGTGCCGCCTGCGCGTCTACAATCTCTCGGCGATGACGCGACCTGAGGCGGAAAACCTGCTTGCGCAAAAGGACGGGAAGCTGTGCGTGCGTTTCTATCGCCGCGCCGACGGGACGGTCATCACGCAGGACTGCCCGGTCGGGCTTCGCGCCGTGAGGCTGAAGCTGGCGCGCATGGCCGGCGCCGCGTTCGCGCTCGTCGCGTTGCTCGCCGCCGGCCTCGGTCTACGCCGACGGCAGTCTTGCGAGGTCAAGCCGGACCGTCTGATGGGCGAGGCGACCGCGACCTCCAGGCTTCAAGGCGACGTGGCGGTCCCGATGGGGTTGATGGGCGCGCCGCCGCCGCGTTCGCCCGACTTCAAGGGCCGCCCTCCGATGCGGAAGGCTCAGTAAACCGGCTTGATGCGCGCCAGTCCGGCCTCGAGGCGTTCCTGGAACTTCTTGTCGAGGACGTCGGCGCACACGGCGTAGCGGATCAGCGGCTCGGGAGCGCCGGAGGCGTCGAAGCCGGAGAAATGCACGCCGACGATTCCAGTCTCGGTGATGACGGCGCGGTTGAATGCCTCGTGGCGATTCTCGTCGGGCAGCTTCTTGCCGAAGGCTTCTTTGGGCGTCTTCCACAATGTAAAGAAGCCGGCCTCGGTCGCGCACGCGGGCTTGAGCCCGGCGGCCATCAATTTCGGAATGAGGTAGGCTAAGCGCTTTTCGTACAGGCCGCGGATTTCTCCGAGGGCTTTCTTCGCCGCGGCGGGGTCGCTTAAGAACTCGCCGTAGGCGGCCATGACGCCGGGCACGGGGCCGGAGTCGGTGTTGCCCTTCACCAAGGTGAAGTCCTCGACGAAATCCTTCGAACCGACGAGCGCGCCCAGACGCGCGCCCGGGTCGTTGTAGGATTTGCTCACCGAGTACAGCTCGAGCCACTCGAGCTCGGGATGGTCCTTCGCCACGGAGGCCAAGGTCACGTGCGTGCCGTCGGCGGCGAGGCCCGCGTAGGCGCCGTCGTTGACCAGACGCATGCTTTTGGCAAGGCAGAGTCCGATCAGCTCCTTCCAGTCGGCGGCGGACGCGCCGACGGCCGCGGGGTTGCCCGGGCGGATGACGAAGACCAGATCAGCTCGGTCGGTCCCATCCGTTTTGAGTGCGTCCTTGAGCCGCGCGACGTTGAGGCGCATGTTGTCGGCGCTGGCCAGCGGCCACACCGTGCGCTGCGCGGCGAGGTAGGCGCCGCTCCACGTACCGATCACGTCGTAGGCGGGAAGGTTCGAGGCGACGCGGAACGACTCCCGGCGCTTCTTGTCGGGCAGATGCAAAGCGCACGCGAGTGGGATCAAGGCGCTCGCGGTCTTGATGCCGGCGATGGGCAAGGCGCGTAAGCCCGGGTGTTTCTCGACGTCGATACCGCCGTGCAGGGCGACCATGGACTCGGCGAATCGGTTGAGGTTTTTATCCTCGGCGTAGGTGTGGAAGTCGTAGCCCGGGTCCTGGGCGTACTTGGCCTTGAGCTTTAGGATGGCTGGCGGGGGAACGCCGTCCGGGTTGCCGAGGGAAAGGTTCAGCGGCTCCAGGCCCGTCCGCTCCTTGTAGTCGCGGATGAGGACGTAGATGAGCTGGAAAAGATTGATCCCCGCAGGCGGTATGCGCCGCATGCGGGGATCATAGCGATTTTAGAACGCGTCGTAGAAGCTCGCCGCCAGGGCCTTGTCGCCGCCGTGGGGATCGTAGGTGTCGCCGGGCTTGTCCTTGTCGTTGTTGCCGCTGCCGTTGTTGTCGTGGCCGCCGCCGGTGCCGCCGGAGCCGCTCGACCCGGAGCCGCTCGAGTTGGCCGCGGCGCCGCCCGTGCCGGTCGTGGTGCGGGTGAAGGTGTCGGGGTTGGGGGGCGGCAAGGTGTCCTTAGGGCCCTGCTGCACGCTCGGAGCCTGGCCGACGTTGAACGCTTTGCGGTTGTTCATCACGATCTCGCCCGCGTCGGTGGTGTGCGTCGTCGCGGTCTCCGCCTTCTCGTACTTCGGAAGCTGACCGGTGGTGCGGATCAGGGCGCCGGGCTTGCTGTAGTTGGGCGGAGCCTCTTCCGTGCTCGTGGTCGTCGTGCCGCCGCCGTCGCCGTCCACCTTACGTCCGCCCCAGAACGCCTTGCCGCCGCGGCGCACGCCCCGGCCCGTCGCCGAGCGCGAGGCGGTCTGACGTCCGCCCCCGATGAAGGCGCGGCCGCCGTCCGAGGGCGCTCCCGCGATCATGCCGGCCGTGACGGCCGGAGCCTGGGCGGCCGCGGGGCCGTTGGCCGCGGCGCCGCCGCCGGGGGTGGTGAGGGTGAAAACGCGGGGTCCGGCCGGGGCCGCGGTCGAGGTTCGCCCGTTGACCGTGGTAAAGGGCTTATTTTCACGCCGCTCGGCCAGGGCAGTTTGGGCGGAAAGAACGGCGACGGCGGCAATCATGAGGATTCGCATAACACCCTCCCAGGACCTTCGAAGTATAGACCCAAAACGTCCAAATATCATTACCGGATGCTTAAAAGTCGGTAAAGTTCTGGACACCCGCAAAATATGTAGAATGGGCCTGACGGGAAAACCCCTCTTCCGTCGCAGAAACGTAATATGAGGGTGTCATACTTGCTGTACGGCGACGCACTTATATAGGAAGCCGAAAGGCTTCAGGAGACTTTTTATGTCGAACCGATTCACGGAACGGGCTCAGCGCGTCATCCTGATCGCTCAAGAAGAGGCCAAGCGCCTCAACCACGATTACGTCGGCACCGAGCACATCCTGCTCGGCCTCATCGCCCTCGGCGAGGGCGTCGCCGCTCAGGTTCTCGCGAACCTCGGCGTGGACCTGCGCCGCGTGCGCTCCGAGATCGAGAAGATCGTCGGCACCGGCGACAACGTCATGCTGCTCGGCGAGATCCCTTTCACGCCGCGCGCCAAGAAAGTCCTCGAGTACGCCGTCGAGGAAGCCCAGCACATGGGCCACAGCTACGTCGGCACCGAGCATCTGCTCTTAGGCCTCATCCGCGAGGAAGAGGGCGTCGCCGCGCGCGTGCTGGAAAATCTCGGCCTGCGCCTCGACGTGGTCCGCGAGGAAGTCCTGAACCTACTCGGCGAAGGGCAGTCCCAGCAGCAGGGCGGCCAGGCCGGTGCCCAGACGGGCACGGGCTCCGGTTCGCCTTCCCGCACGAAGTCTAAGACCCCGACTCTCGACGAGTTCGGCCGCGACTTGACCGCGATGGCCCGTGAGGGCAAGCTCGACCCCGTCATCGGCCGCGACGACGAAATCGAGCGCATGATCCAGATCTTGGCTCGCCGCACGAAGAACAATCCCGTGCTCATCGGCGATCCCGGCGTGGGTAAGACCGCGATCGTGGAAGGCCTCGCGCAGAAGATCTCCACGGCCGACGTGCCGGAGATTCTTCTCAACAAGCGCCTGCTCACTTTGGACCTGGCCCTCGTCGTGGCCGGAACGAAGTATCGTGGTGAATTCGAGCAGCGCCTGAAGAACATTATCGAAGAAATTCGGCGTTCGAAGGGAGCCGTTGTGCTCTTCATCGACGAGCTCCACACGGTCATCGGAGCGGGTGCCGCCGAAGGCGCCATTGACGCCTCGAACATGATCAAGCCTGCGTTGTCGCGCGGCGAACTGCAGACCATCGGCGCCACCACGCTCGACGAGTACCGCAAGTACATCGAGCGCGACGCCGCTCTCGAGCGCCGCTTCCAGCCGATCATCGTGGACCCGCCCTCGGTCGACGAGACCTTCACCATCCTCCAGGGTCTCAAGGACAAGTACGAGGCTCACCACAAGATCAAGTACGACGACAGCGCCCTGCGCGCCGCCGCCGAGCTGTCCGATCGTTATATTTCCGAGCGCTTCCTGCCGGACAAGGCCATCGACCTCATCGACGAGGCCGGCTCCCGCGCGCGCCTGCAGTCCTCGGCGACGCCGCCCGAGTTCAAGGACAAGGAAGTCGAGATCGAGAAGGTGGTCAAAGAGAAGTCTGCCTCCATCTCCGGCCAGGAGTACGAGAAGGCCGCCCGCTTGCGCGACAAGGAGAAGGAGCTGCGCAAGGCTCTCGAAGAGAACAAGAAGAAGTGGCGCGAGAAGCGCGACCAGTCCACGCCCACCATCACGGGCGAGGACATCGCCGCCGTCGTGTCCAAGTGGACCGGCGTGCCCGTCACCGCTCTGACCGAGACCGAAACCGAGAAGCTCGTGCACATGGAGGAAAACCTCCACAAGCGCGTCATCGGCCAGGAAGAGGCGATCAAGACGATCTCTCAGGCGATCCGCCGCAGCCGCGCCGGCCTCAAGGACTTGAAGAAGCCGATCGGCTCCTTCATGTTCCTCGGACCGACGGGCGTGGGCAAGACGGAGCTCGCGCGCGCGCTGTCTGAGTTCATGTTCGGCAACGAAGACTCCATGATCCGCATCGACATGTCGGAGTACATGGAGAAGTTCGCCGTCAGCCGCCTCATCGGAGCGCCCCCCGGCTACGTGGGCTACGAAGAAGGCGGTCAGCTCACGGAAGCGGTGCGGCGCAAGCCGTACTCGGTCGTCCTGCTCGACGAAATCGAGAAGGCCCACCCCGACATCTTCAACATCCTGCTCCAGGTGATGGACGACGGCATGCTCAACGACAACCTCGGCCACAAGGTGTCCTTCAAGAACACCATCGTGCTGATGACGAGCAACGTCGGCGCCCGGCTCATCTCCAAGGGCAAGTCGCTCGGCTTCGCCGCGGCCGATATGGCCGACCAGGACGTGCGCGACTACAAGAAGATGAAAGAGACGGTCATGGACGAGGTCAAGCGCGTCTTCTCGCCTGAGTTCATCAACCGCCTCAACGACATCATCGTCTTCCATCCGCTCAACGAGAAGGAGATGACGGACATCCTCGTCATGATGCTCTCCAAGGTTCGCGCGAAGATCGAGGCGCAGGGCTACAAGATCGAGTTCTCTCAGGAGACCGACAAGTATCTCATCAAGAACGGCTTCGACGTGAACTACGGCGCGCGCCCGCTGGGCCGCACCATTCAGCGCTCGGTCGAAGATCCGCTGTCCGAGGACATCCTGCTCAAGAAGTTCGAGCGTGGCGACACCATATACGTCGAGGTCGACAC
>CALRXP010000072.1:0-9933 GCA_943372155.1 Candidatus Endomicrobiellum trichonymphae
GGCCGAGATCGGCGCCAACGCCCGCGTGCGCGGCAAGGCCGACGCCCCCCTCACCATCGTCGAGTACTCCGACTTCCAGTGCCCTTACTGCAAGCAGGGCTACAAGAACCTCGAGACCCTGCGCAAGCTCCACGGCGACAAGCTGCGCGTCGTCTTCAAGAACTTCCCCCTCAACTTCCACCCGCTGGCCATGCCGGCGGCGCAGATGTTCGAGGCCATCGCCCTCCAGTCCCCCGAAAAGGCTTGGGTATTCCATGACACGCTGTTCGAGAATCAGGACAAGCTCGGCGACGACTACTACAAGCTGCTCATCAAGGATCTCGGCCTGGACTACGCCAAGGCGCTGAAGGATTCAAAGAGCGACGCGGTCAAGAACAAGATCGAGGCCGACGTTAAGGAAGCCAAGTCCTTCGGCATCGAAGGCACCCCGGCCTACCTGATCAACGGCGTGCCGCTGCGCGGCGCGTATCCCGTCGACGCGTTCGAGCAGATCATCGGCAAGCTCGGCGTCGCCAAGTAAGACTCCTCCGTTCCGCGAACGAAGGCCCGCCGAAAGGCGGGCCTTCTGCTTTTTTGCCCAAATCCTTATTGATGTTGCATTTCAATAAGGACTTAGGGTAGAATCTTGTTATTGAAAATGAATCTCAATAGCGATTCGTCGTGCGGACGGGTGCGATGGGTGATGGGCACGCTCTGCCTCATCGAGGCCCCGGGCGCCGCCTTCGCGGCGGTGACCGCCGCGTTCGACGAGATCGGACGCTGGGAGCGGGTGCTGAGCGCGCATGACGAAAGCAGCGAGCTCTCGTCCCTCAACCGCTCCGCCGGACGAGGCCCGGCCCTGGTGTCCGGCGACCTGTTCGTCGCCGCCGCCAGCGCGCTGCGCTTCGCCGAGCTCAGCGAAGGGCTCTTCGAGCCGACCTTGCGCCCCGTCATGCGCCGCGGGCCCGAGGCGCTGGCGTTGACCGGCTGGAGCAAGGTGCGCCTCGACGCCCGCGCCCGGACCATCGAACTCCCCACCCGGGGGATGGAACTCGACTTCGGCGGCTTCGGCAAGGGCTGGGCGCTCGATCAGTCCGCCCGGGTTCTTAAGGAAAGAGGCGTCGAGGCGGCGTTCCTCAATTTCGGCGGCCAAATCCTGGCGGTCGGCGCGCCAGCGGGGTCCACGGGCTGGGTCGTCCGCGTCCCCGGCGCCCCCGAGCCCCTCCTTCTTAAAGACGAATCGGTCGCGGTCTCCGGCGACTCGGAGCGTCCGGGCCACATCCGCTCCCCCTTCGACGGCCTGCCCGTGCGCCGCTCCGGCTCGGCCGCCGCCGTCTGCCCCACCGCGACCGAGGCCGATGCCTGGTCCACCCCGCTTTACGTCCTCGGAAGAAATCCCAGGTCCTTCCGCGGACGTTCGTACTTCGACACCAATGAAAATGGAGGCCGTTCATGAAATCCCGTGCGCTGCTAGCCGTGTTGATCGCCGTTTCGCCCGCCGCCCCCGCCTTCGCCCAGGACTCCGCTAAACTCGGAGAACTCGAGCGCAAGGTCGACATCCTCACGCAGGAAATCGAGAAGCTCAAGCTCGGGGAATCCGCCGAGCCCGCGGCCGATAAGCCCGTCTCGGGCTTCGCCCCCGCCGCCTCCAAGGTCTACTTCGCCAAGCCGAGCAAGATCTCGATCGGCGGCTACGGCGAATTCGTCGTGACCGCGCCGTCCAAGCGCAAGCAGAACGGCGACCCCTCGGGCCAGAAGAAGCAGGCCGATCTCCAGCGCGTGGTCCTCTACACCGGCTACAAGTTCAACGACTGGATCCTCTTCAACTCCGAAATCGAGTTCGAGCACGGCGGCTCGGGCGAAGGCAGCGAGACGCGCGGCGAGATCACCGTCGAGCAGGCCTACATCGACTTCAAGCTTCACGACACGATCGGGATCCGCGCGGGCAACGTGATCGTACCCTTGGGCCTCGTCAACGAGGTCCACGAACCCACCACCTTCCACGGCGTCAACCGGCCGAACGTCGAGCGCAACATCATTCCGTCCACCTGGCACGAGAACGGCCTCGGCGTGTTCGGCGACATCGGCCCGGTCTCCTACCGCAGCTACCTCCTGGCCGGTCTTCACGGCAAGAACACGGCCGACCCCAAGACCGACGGCTTCACCGCCGCGAGCGCCCTCCGCGGCGGCCGCACCGCCGGCGCCCATACCTCGATCGAGGACCTGGCATGGGCGACGCGCGTGGACGTGACCCCCGTTCAAGGGGTAAAGGCCGGCGCCGGGCTCTACGTCGCCCAGGCCGATCAGGGAGACTTGACGGCCTCCGTTCCGGTGACCTTGTGGGAGACTCACGCCACGGCGGAGTATCGCGGCGCTTCCGTGAAGGCGCTGTACGCCGCCGGCAGCATCGGCAACGCGGACTCGCTCAACATCGCTCAGGGCAACACGAATGCGGCGCAGAACTCGGTCGGCAGCCGCTTCTTCGGCGGCTACGCCGAGGCGGCTTTCGACGTGCTCACCTTGGTGAAGAACAACCGCGGCCAGTCGGCGTCTCCGTTCTTCCGCTACGAGCGCTACGACACCCAGGCGAGGACGCCGTCCGCCTTCGCGAAGGACCCGGCCAACAGCCGCGTCGAGTACACCCTCGGCGTGACCTACAAGCCCATCACCCAGGTCGCGGTCAAACTCGACCAGCAGTGGAAGCGCAATCAGGCCCGCACGGGAGTCAACCAGTGGAACCTCGGTCTCGCTTACATCTTCTAGCCGCCGCCGCCCTCGTCCAGGCCGCCCCGCTCGCCGGGGCGGCCCGGCTCGAGGCGCGGGTGCTGGTCTCGCAGAAAGACGCGCTGGCGCTCGCGTTCGGCGGCGCCGCCGCCGAGCGCCGGACGGCTTTTCTCACCAACGAGCAAGCGCTCGCCGTTGAGAAAGCCGCCCAGTCGAAGCTCGACTCGAGGATGTGGACGTTCTACGTCTCAGGGTCGACGACCGCGTATTTCGAGTCGCACCTCGTGCGCACGATGAACGAGACGATCATGATCGTCGTCGGCGCGGACGGGCGCCCGCGCTTCGTCGAGATCCTTTCCTTCGCCGAGCCCCCCGACTACATGGCGTCCAAGCCCTGGCTGGCGCAGTTCGCGGGCAAGCCGCTCAACGAGGACCTGGCTCCGCGCCGGGCCCTGCGAAATATCGCGGGCGCCACGCTCACCTCGGAGGCCGTCGCCCACAGCGTCCGACGCGCCTTGGCCGTCCATCAAGTCCTGAACACGAAACCCGCGAAGTGATAAGCTTTCCGCGATGAAATACATGCAGACGGGCGGCTTCCAGAACAATCCGCTGATGCGGATGACCCTGTCCTGGACCTTGCTCTTCGCCGCCGGCCTGTGGGCCACCAATGCGGCGATGTATTTCCAGCGCATGTCGCTGTCGCCGGCCTCGGTCCAGGCCTTCTACCTGGGCTCGGCCGAGGAGTATTCCCAGCCGCGCAGCGCCGCGTCCATGCTCGAGGTCAGCCACGCCCACCTGGCGACGATGGGCGTGATGATCCTGCTCCTCACCCACCTCGCGATCTTCGCCCCATGGAAGGACCGCACCAAAAAGTGGATCATCGCCCTCGGCTTCGGCTCCTCCTTCATCGGAGAGGGCTCAGGCTGGCTCGTGCGCTTCGTCTCGCCGGGGTTCGCCGTCTTGAAGGTCCTCTGCTTCGTGACCTTCCAGGCGGTTCTCGCCGTGCTGATCGGCGTGTTGGCGATCTTCCTCTATAAGTCCGCGCGCCGGCGCTAAAGCGCCTTCGCGTCGCCCGCGAGTTTGTCGAGCGCGGCCGTGTCTTCTCCGTCGTACCAGCCGCGCACGCGCCCGTCCCCGTCGATGAGCACGAACTTCGTCGAGTGCGCGTAGCGCTCGCCCGGCAGGGCCGCGGCGTTCTCCACGATCGGCAGCAGGAAGCCGTCGCGCACGAGCTTGATCAACTCCGCCTTTTCCCCGGTGAGGAAGAACCAGCGCTGCGGGTCCGCCTTGAAGGTCCGCGCGTATTCGTTCAGCGCCTCCGGCGAATCATGATCGGGGTCGACCGTGAAGGACAGCAGGCCGATCGATTTCGGAAGTTTTTTCTGCAAGCCGGCCATGTTCGCGGTGAGCATCGGGCACGGCCCCGCGCAGCGCGTGTACACGAAGTCCGCGATCCACGTCCGTCCATGCATCGCGCGGAGGTCGAACGGCGACGTGCCGTCGACGGTCACCGCCGTCAAAGAAAAGTCGGGAAGCGCTTTTTGCGGCTGCGGAGCGGGCGCGCACGCCGAGAAAAATAAAAACGTCGTGTAGAAGACAACACTTAACAACACTGGTAGCACCTCATCAGTCCTCTGTGTCCATCTAGGTCTTTACAAAAATAAGTCCATCGGTTATTCTCTAGCCCTGCTCGAAAACGCGCGCGAGCCGCGCAGCGGATCCGAGCACACGAACGCTACCAAATGTCATGGAGAAAAGGATGAACACGGCTGCTACGACGCCTGTCACTCCCGTCAACAATAACGGAAACGAGGACGCGAATGCGACCACGATGCAGGTTCGCAAACGCGACGGCTCCCTCGAGCCCGTCGACGTCAACAAGATCGTCCGCGCCGTCGCTCGCGCGGGCCAGGGTCTTGAGAACATCGACGGCCTGAAGATCGCCACCAAAACCATCGGCGGCCTGTACGACGGCGCCACCACGAAGGAACTCGACAATCTTTCGATCCAGACTTCCGCGCTCCTGATCGCCGAAGAGCCCGAGTACTCGCGCCTCGCCGCGCGCCTGCTCTCCACCTACATCCTTAAAGAGGTCGAGAACCAGGACATCCACTCGTTCTCCCAGTCCATCTCCGCCGGCGTCCGCCACGGCCTCATCGCCGAGAAGGTCGGACAGTTCGTCGCGGCCAACTCACGCAAGCTCAACGACGCGATCGAGTCCCAGCGCAACGAGCTGTTCGAGTACTTCGGCCTGCGCACGGTCTACGACCGCTACCTCCTCAAGAACCCCGAAACCCGCGAGGTCCTCGAGGCGCCGCAGTACTTCTTCATGCGCGTGGCCTGCGGCCTCGCCGACACCGTGCAGGAGGCGGTCGAGTTCTACAACCTGATCTCGCGCTTCGAGCACATGCCGAGCTCGCCGACCCTGTTCAACTCGGGCACCAAGCACCCCCAGATGTCCTCGTGCTACCTGCTCGACTCCCCCATCGACGACCTCGAGGCGATCTACAACCGCTACACCGACATCGCCCTCCTGTCGAAGTTCTCCGGCGGCATCGGCGTGTCTTACTCGCGCGTCCGCGCCCGCGGGTCTTTGATCCGCTCGACGAACGGACAGTCCAACGGCATCGTGCCGTGGCTCAAGACGCTCGATAGCTCGGTCATCGCCGTCAACCAGGGCGGCAAGCGCAAGGGCGCCTGCGCCGTCTACCTCGAGACGTGGCACGCCGACATCGAGGAGTTCCTCGAGCTGCGCGACAACACGGGCGACGCCGCCCGCCGCACGCACAACCTGCATCTCGCTCACTGGATTCCCGATTTGTTCATGAAGCGGGCCGAAGAAGACGGGATGTGGTCCCTTTTTGATCCGAAGACCATGCCGCAGCTGACCGACCTCTACGGCAAGGCCTTTGAAGAAGCCTATCTCGAAGGCGAGGAGAAGAAGCTCTTCGTCCGCCAGGTCAAGGCGCGCGAGCTGTACGCCCGCATGATGAAGACCTTGGCCGAGACCGGCAACGGCTGGATGAACTGGAAGGACGCCAGCAACCTCAAGGCGAACCAGACCGGCTCCCCCGCCAACGTCGTGCACTCCTCGAACCTCTGCACCGAGATCATCGAGGTCACGTCTCAGGGCGAGACCGCGGTCTGCAACCTCGGCTCGATCAACCTGTCCAAGTACGTCGAGGACGGCCGCTTCGACTTCGCCAAGCTCGCGGCGAACGTCCGCACCGCGGTCAAGTATCTCGATCGCGTCATCGACATTAATTTCTATCCGACCGGAGCCGCCAAGGCCAGCAACTCCAAGTGGCGCCCGGTCGGTCTCGGCGTCATGGGCGTGCAGGACGCGTTCTTCCAGCTCGGCTATCCGTTCGACTCCGCCGAAGCCAAAGAGCTCTCCAAAAAAATATCTGAAGAGATCTACTTCCACGCGCTCTCCGCGTCCGTCGAGCTCGCCGCGGTGAAGGGCCCCCACCTGGCCTTCCCCGAGACGAAGGCCGCGAAGGGCGTGTTCCAGTTCGAGCTGTGGGGCGTGCTGCCCGTCGACATGGCCCGTTGGGAGAAGCTCCGCGCCGACATGATGAAGACCGGCCTGCGCAACTCCTTGCTGCTCGCGATCGCCCCGACCGCGACGATCGCCTCGATCGTCGGCTCTTACGAGGCGACCGAGCCGCAGATCTCCAACCTCTTCAAGCGCGAGACCCTCTCGGGCGAGTTCCTGCAGGTCAACAAATACCTGTGCCTGGAGCTCAAGAAGCTCGGGCTCTGGAACGAAGAGATGCGCGCCCGCATCATGATGGCCGAGGGCTCGATCCAGGACATCGCGGAGATTCCCGAACACATCCGCGCGACCTACCGCACCGTCTGGGAAGTTCCCCAGCGCGCGCTGATCGACATGGCCGCCGACCGCGGCGCGTTCATCGACCAGTCTCAGTCTCTGAATCTCTTCATGGAGAGCCCGAACATCGGCAAGCTCTCCTCCATGTACATGTACGCGTGGAAGAAGGGGCTCAAGACCTCGTACTACCTGCGCTCGCGCCCCGCGACCAAGATCGCGAAGACGACGGTCGCCGCTTCGGCCGCCAAGGCCGAGCCGGTTCCCGCGCCCGCCGTCTCGGACGCGGCCGCCGTCGCCTGCTCTCTGGAGAACCCGGAAAGCTGCGAAGCCTGCCAGTAAAATAACACGCAACGGGCGGGGACCTTCGGGTCCCCGCCCGTCGATTTTTGGTGTAAGATAAGTAGCCCCCTATTTCCCAGGAGAACCTCCCATGATCCTCAATCCAGGCTTCAACCTGACCCTCCGCCCGATGAAGTACCCCGTGTTCTTCGAGATGTACAAGGCCGCGATCAAGAACACGTGGACCGTCGAAGAAGTCGACTTCTCGCACGACGTGTCCGACCTCAAGGCCAAGATGACTCCGGCCGAGCGTCACCTCATCCACCGCCTCGTCGCGTTCTTCGCGACCGGCGATTCGATCGTCAGCAATAACCTGGTTTTGAACCTGTACAAGCACGTGAACTCCCCCGAGGCGCGCATGTACCTGTCGCGCCAGCTCTTCGAAGAGGCCGTGCACGTCGAGTTCTACCTGACCTTGCTCGACACCTACATCCCTGACCACGCCGAGCGCGAGAAGGCCTTCGCCGCGATCGAGAACATCCCCTCGATCAAGAAAAAGGGCGACTTCATGCTCAAGTGGATCGCCTCGATCAACTCGATCGAGCGCACCGACACGCAGGAGCAGAAGCGCCAGTTCCTGATGAACCTGATCTGCTTCGCCTCGTGCGTCGAAGGCCTGTTCTTCTTCGCGGCGTTCGCCTACGTCTACTTCCTGCGCTCCAAGGGCCTGCTCAACGGCTTGGCCGGCGGCACGAACTGGGTCTTCCGAGATGAGTCCATGCATATCGCCGCCGCGATGGAGATCATCAAGACGGCCCGCGCGGAAGATCCCACGCTGTTCACTCCTAAAATGGAAGCCGACGTCGTCGAGATGATGAAGGAAGCCATCGAGTGCGAGATGGGCTTTGCCGAGGACCTCCTGGGCGGCGGACTCGCCGGCGGCGGCATCGCCGGCCTCTCCGCGAACGGCATGCGGCAGTATCTCCAGTGCGTCGCCGACCAGCGCCTGGGCAACCTCGGCATCAAGCCGGTGTACGGCTCCAAGAACCCGTTCAACTTCATGGAGCTGCAGGACGTGCAGGAGCTCGCCAACTTCTTCGAGCGCCGCGTGTCCGCGTACCAGACCGGCGTCACCGGCGCGGTGGCGTTCAGCGAAGAGTTTTAACGAACTCGCTCCGGCACGAGTCGCGGCCCCCGGGAATACCCGGGGGCCGCTTCATTTCCGGGGTACGACCAACTGTTTCCAGGAAACAGTGATTATCAGAAGTGATCACTGATGATAATCACTATTCCCGGGAAGAGTCGAAGACCATCCGTTTGTGATTATCATCAGTAACTTCAATTAAGCGCCCCATATTGGACTGATTTAGTCAGGTATGTTACAATCGCTCATGCCCGCCACAACCTCCCGCGCCCTCGAATCGATCAAGGTCGGGAACACCCCTCTCTTAGACGTCTCTTACGCCTTTCCGGAGCTCGGCGATAAGGTCAAGATCGTCGCCAAGGCCGAGTGGGCTAACCCGGGCGGCTCCGTCAAAGACCGCGCAGGGTACTTCATCATCAAGGACGCCCTCGAGACCGGCAAGCTCAAGGACAAGATCCTGCTCGACTCCTCGTCGGGCAACACCGGCATCGCCTACGCGTGGCTGGGCGCGCGCCTGGGCGTCAAGGTCGCCCTCGCGGTCCCCGGCTCGATCTCCAAGCACCGCCGCGCGATCCTGCAGGCCTACGGCGTCGAACTGCTCTTCACCGACCCGCTCGAAGGCTCCGACGGCGCGATCCGCGAGGTGAGGCTGATGCTCAAGGCCGAGCCGAACCGCTACTGGTACGCAGATCAGTACTCGAATCCGATGACTTGGAAGGCGCACTACGAGACGACCGGTCCCGAGATCTTCGCCCAGACGGACGGCAAGGTGACCCATTTCGTGGCCGGTCTCGGCACCAGCGGCACCTTCGTCGGAGCAGGGCGTCGCCTACGCGAGCTCAAGCCTGCCGTGAGGCTCGTCTCGATGGAGCCCGACGGCCCGATGCACGGCCTCGAAGGCCTCAAGCACATGGAGACTTCGATCATCCCCGCGATTTACGACGACGCCGTGGCCGACAGCCGCATCCAGATCGCCACGGAAGAGGCGCAGGAGGCGGCCCGCACGCTCGGCAAGAAGGGCGGCATCCTGCTCGGGCCCTCTGGTGGCGCGAACCTCGCGGCCGCCCTTCGCCTCGGCCTCGACCTCAAGGCGCAGGGACGCGAAGCCGTGATCGCCACGGTGTTCTGCGACTCGGGTGAGCGCTACCTGGGCGAGAGGTTCTGGGCGCCGTGAGCCTAACCCTCAATCGCGCCGTCGAAGCCATCGCCGCCCAGACCTGTGAAAAGGCCTTCCCCGAAGAGGGCTGCGGCCTGCTGATCGGACCGATTCCGGATGATTTCGACAAACCCGGACGCGCCCTCAAGGTGGACGAGGCCCGCCCCCTTCCTAACGGCTGGGACGCCTCGGCGAAGACGAATAAATATCTGATCGATCCCAAGACCCTGGCCAAGGTGGAGGCCGAGCTGTCGGGCAGCGGACGCGGCGTGGTGGGATTTTTCCACTCGCATCCGACGGTGCCGGCGTGGCCGTCGCCGTTTGATTTAACGATGGCGATGCCGTGCTGCAGCTACTGGATTTTGCAGGTGAAGGACGGGAAGGTCGTCGATTCGCGGTCCTGGCAGAGAACGGAAGACGGAAGGTCGTTCGTGGAAGAAGAGATCATCTTAGAAGGTTAAATTATGAGCATCGAAATCAGACTACCGACGGCCCTGCGGGCCTTCGCGGACAAACAAGAAAAGATTACTGTCGACGCCAAGAACGTCGGGGAAGCGCTGGAACAGCTCTTCAAGCAGCACGACCGGCTCAAGCAGCAGCTGATCGCCAACGACGGGAAGCTTCGATCCTTCGTCAATGTTTACGTCAACGAAGACGACGCCCGCGACAAGCAGGGCCTCGCCACGCCCGTCAAGGACGGCGACACCATCCTGATCGTCCCGGCCATCGCCGGAGGCTCCACTTGCAGGAACTGACGAAGGCCGAACTCGCGCGCTACGACCGCCACCTCATCATGCCCGAGGTCGGTCCCGAGGG
>CALRXP010000073.1:0-9817 GCA_943372155.1 Candidatus Endomicrobiellum trichonymphae
GTTGGGCGGCGTCGCGTTCGGTCCGTGCCAGACCGTCTGGCCGTGAGAGCCGATGACGTCAGGTCGCGCGCGGCCGGATATCTTGATCGCGGCCGCGGCGAAGGCCTCGCCCAATTCGACGTTGAGGCGGGAGAGTTCGGCCACGGTCAGGTCCGGAGCGCCGAGCACTCTTTTTTTGAGAGCGGCGGAATACGGGTAGGTGCGGTGGCGCAGGACGCGGATATCGCGGGCGCCGATACGCACGAGAGCGGCGGTCACGCCGTCGGCGGAGGTTCCTGACATCAGACCGACGGCGAGGCGGGCGCTCACGCGCGTGGCTCCGACAGTAACGCGGAAAGGGCCCCATCGAGCGACGGGTGCTTGAACGCGAAGCCGGCGTCGAGGAGCTTTCCCGGGAGCGCGCGTTGGCCGTCAAGGAGGAGGGTGGACATCTCGCCGAGCGCGAGCCGCAGAGCGAACGCGGGTGCGGGCAGGAAGGCCGGGCGATGAAGGGCGCGGCCGAGAGCCTTCGTGAACTGAGCGTTGGTCAGCAGCTCTGGCCCGACGGCGTTCGCGGGGCCGGCGAGGCGCGCTTCGGCGACGGCGTAGAGAATCGCGGCGACGGCGTCGTCGCGGTGAATCCAAGGGAACGGCTGGCGGCCGGAGCCGAGCGGGCCGCCGAGTCCGAGCTTGAAGGGGGTGAGCATCTTCGCGAGCGCTCCGCCTTCGCGTCCAAGCACGACGCCGAAGCGGAGCGTCACGGTGCGAACCTCGAGTTTGTCGGCGGCCCGGGCCTCGCGTTCCCACTGCCCGCACAGCGCGGCGAGAAAGTCGGTTCCCTGGGGCGCGTTCTCGGGACAGTCACCGGCGGGAGTCGCGCCGTAATAGCCGACGGCGGAGGCGTTGACGAAGACGAGAGGGCGTTCCCGCGCGGCCTCGAGGCCCTTCACGAGGGCGCGGGTGGAATCGACGCGGCTCTTGATGAGCGCGAGCTTGCGATCCGGCGTCCAGCGCCCGCCCGCGACGCTTTCTCCGGACAGGTTGATCAAGGCGTCGGCGCCGTCGAGAGCCATGATCCAGGGGCCCGGGTCGCGCCCGTTCCAGAGCTTCGTGTCCACCTTACCTTCCCAGCGCAGCTGGGCGGCGTGCGGATCGCGCGTGAGCAAGGTGACCTTGTCGCCGCGCGTGAGAAGCGCCTCGATGAGGGCGGTGCCGATGAATCCCGTCGCGCCCGCCAATACCGTCTTCATGAGGCTATTATGGAATTTTTCCGGGAACAATTTCGGGGGGTCAGTCGTATAGAGAGGTGAGGATATTATGTCGGCCGTTGTTCTGGGTGGCGCTCGCGGGCGCGTTGGCCGCGCTGATCGCGCGTCGCGGCGGGGCGCTGGCGCCGCCGCGCGACGACGGCTGGCGGGAGGCGGCATGGGCCGGTCCCGTGCGGGTGTCCGGCGCGCTCGACGGCCCGGTGCGGCAGACGCGGCGGGGCTGGCGCACGCGGCTCGCTTTCGCCTCGCCCACGGGCGCGCAGCGCGCCTTGGTCTGGCTGCCGCGCGGACGCGCGATCGACGATCTGGAGCCGGGCCGTCTCGTCCTCGTGGAGGGGAAGCTGCGGCCGCCTCGCCGCCCGCGCGATCCCGGCGATTTCGACGAGGCCGCGGCCCTCGAGGCCGCGGGCTGCGGCTGGGTGCTGCACGCGCGCGCGGTGACCGTCGCGCCGGCTTCCGCGCCGCCGCGCTGGCTGCCCTGGATATGGGCCCAGCGCGCGCGTCTGTCCGCGGAGGCCGCCTACGAGCGCCGGCTACCGCTCGAGCAGGCGGCTCTGTTGGCCGGCATCGCGCTCGGTGACGCCGGCGCCCTCTCCGACGCCCTCGCCAAATCCGTCCGCGACGCCGGCGCCACCCATCTACTCGTCGCCTCTGGTTCCAATATCGGTTTTGCGGCGGCGGCCGCCACTTGTTTGGGGCTTTTCCTCGGGCTACGGCCGCCGTTCCGCGCGGCGCTGACGCTCGTCGCCGCGGGATTTTATACGTTGATGACCGGCGCCGATCCTCCCTGCGTGCGGGCCTGGGTGATGCTTGCCGCGGCGTTGGGCGCGCGTTCGCTGGGGCGCGAGACGACGGCCTCGGCCGCGCTGACCTTCGCCGCCGCGGTGATGCTGTTGGTCGATCCGGCGTCGGCGCTGTCGCCGAGCGCGGTGATGAGCGTCGGGGCCTGCGCCGCGATCCTGTGGGCGGGGGACGCGGCGGAACGCGCGGCGCCGGCCTCCTGGCCCTCGCCCGTCCGCGCGACGGCGGCTCTGTTCGTGATCAGCGTCGCTATCGCCGCCGCCTTATGGCCGTTGTGGATCGCAGTGTTCGGGCGAGCCTCGCTCGTCGGGCCCTTCGCCAATCTCATCCTGGTCCCGTTGTCCGGGCCGTTGCTGGCGGGCGGCTTTTTGCTGTGGGCCGCCGACGCCTGGATCCCGGTCGCGGCGCCCGCAGCGGCGAAGCTCGTCGGGGCGGGGCTTTGGATTTTCGAGCGGACGTGCGTGCGGGCCGCGTCGCTGCCTTGGGCGACGGTCGAATTGCGGCCTTGGACCGGGGCGGAGATCGCCTCGTGGATACTCCTGTTGGGGGCGCTGACCTTGCGCGCGGACCGGCGCGCGCGCGTCGCGTTGGCGTGCGGGGCGGTGCTGGTCTTCGGGTTCGACCGCGCCTTCGCGCCCCGTCCGCCCGTATCGGCCGTGTGTCTGACGGACGGGAGCGTGCTGCTACGCTTCAACGGCGGTCCCGCCTGGCATCTCGGCCCCAAGCCGCCGCGGGCCAAATCTCGCCGCGCCGCACGAGCGCTGGGCGCCGGCGCCCTGGAGCGCGTGGCCGTGGGTGGGCCGTGGCGCCTGAGGCTCGGCGAGACGGAGATTGTGTTTGGGGGCCCGGGCGGCAAACCTTGGGTCCGGAGGGCTCGAGGTCCTTTTGCTATAATCGAGTCCCCTCGAGGGTCGGCGTTCGAGGTGGTCACCGATGGCAACTCGTACTCAGTCCAAGACTCCCTCCGGCCGGGCGTTCGGCTCGGTCCTCATTTTCCGGAACGAGGCCAAGCCCGATTCGTCGCGGACGCTCGCGCTCGTCCGCTCCCTGCTCAAGAAGCGAGGCGTGCGCGCGGTGACGGCGGCCCGCGTCCCGACGGCGCGCTCCCTCCGGGACGCCGATCTCGCCATCGCGCTCGGCGGCGACGGCACCATGCTCCGCGTCGCGCGCGATGTCGCGCCCCGCGGCATTCCTCTGCTCGGCGTCAACATCGGCACGCTCGGCTTCCTGTCGGGGACCGAGGCGGGCGACCTGAAGCGCTGCCTGGACGCGGTGCTCGCCGGCCGTTTCGCCGTCGAGGAACGCTCGATGCTGTCGGCGGAGGTCCTGCGCGGCGGCCGGAAGATCTTCGGCTCCGATCAGGCGCTCAACGAGGTCGTCATCCGCTGCGGCGAACAGGCGCGCGCGATCACGCTCTCGACCCGTTCGGGCGAGCGTTTCGTGGCCGACTACTTCGGCGACGGACTCATCATCGCCACGCCGACGGGCTCGACGGCCTACTCGCTGGCCGCCTCCGGTCCGATCATCGATCCTTCGCTCGACGTGACCTTGGTGGCGCCGATCTGCCCTCACGCCCTGACCCAGCGTCCGTTGATCGTGCCCGCGCATCTGCCGCTGACGATCCGCCTCGGCAAGCGCCGCGAGGGCGAGGTGCCCCGCGTGCTCGTTTCTCTCGACGGCCGTCCCGGCTGCGACCTCAAGCTGGGCGACGAGGTTCGCGTGCGCCGCGCCGAGACCCCGCTGCGCCTGCTCCTGCCTCCGGGCCGCTCGTTCTTCGAAGTGCTGCGCCGCAAGCTGAAGTGGGGGCAACGCTAGATGCTAATGGGATTTCCTCAGCTGCATCTGTGCCACGCCCGAAGGGTCGGGGCCTAAGATGCTGAAGCGCCTGAAGGTCCTTAATTTCGCGGTCGCCGAGAAGGTCGAGCTCGAATTCGGCCCCGGGTTCACCGCGCTCACCGGCGAGACCGGCGCGGGCAAGTCCATCATGCTCGAGGCCCTGGGCTTCCTGCTTGGTTCGCGCGGCTCGTCGTCCTGGCTACGCGCGGGCGCGCAACGCCTGGAGGTCGAAGGCGTGATCGACGCCTCGGACCTGCCCGTCGACCTGCGGCGCGAGCTCGGCCTCGAAGGCAAGCTCGTCGAGCTCAAGCGCGAGCTCGATTCCACCGGCCGCACCCGCGCCCTGATCGGCGGCAAGCCCGCTCCCGTCGCCGCCCTCGGCCGCATCGGCGAGGCGTTCGCCGACTTCCACGGCCAGCACGAAAGCCGCACCTTGCTTCAGGCCTCCTCCCAGCTCATCCTGCTCGACCGCTTCGGCGCCCTCGAAAACGAGCGCGAGGCGCTCGCCCAAGCGTACGCCGCCTGGTCCGGGCTCAAGGCCCGCCTTGAGGCGTCGTCGCTGTCGGAGGCCGAGCGAGAGCGCCGCGCCGACATGATCCGCTTTCAGCTGGAAGAAATCGACGAGGCGAAGATCCGCTCCGGAGAAGATGAGGAGCTCGAGGAGAATCTTCCTCGGCTGAAGAACGCCGAGAAGCTCCGCGGCTTGGCGGACGCGGCCTACGCCTTGCTCTACGCCGAGCAGGACGCCGCCGTGGCGCGCCTGCTCAAGGCGTCGCGCGCGGTCGCCGAGCTCGTCAAGCTCGACCCCGCCGCCGGTAGCCTGCAGACCGAGCTCGAAAGCGCACACATCTCCGCCGGCTCGGTCGCGCGGGAGCTTTCCGCCTACCGCGACTCGGTCTCCTCCGACCCCAAGGCGCTCGACGCCCTGCTCTCGCGCCAGGACGCCCTTGCGCGTCTGAAGCGCAAGCACGGCGTCACCTTGGCGGAGGTCCTCGCCGCGCGCGAGCGCCTGGCCGCCGAGCTCGACGGCCTCGAAAACGCCGACGCGCACCTCGAGAAGACGCGCAAGGAGCTGGCCGCCGCCGAGAAGACGCTGGCCAAGCTCGCCGATGACGTCCACGATAAGCGCGTGAAGGCCGCCAAGAGGCTCGACGGCGCCGCGCTTAAGGAACTCAAGGTTTTGGGCCTGCCGCACGCTCGCTTTTCCTGCTCGGTTGAAATGGAGGAGGGGAACTGGAGCAAGACGGGGGCCGACACGGTCGAGTTCCTCTTGGCGCCGAACCCTGGTGAGCCGCCCCGCCCGGTGAAGACCGCGGCCTCCGGCGGCGAGCTGTCGCGCGTCATGCTCGCGCTCAAGACCGTGTTCGCCAAGGCCGACCGCACCGCGCTGCTCGTCTTCGACGAGGTCGACGCGGGCATCGGCGGCGAAGTCGCTCACGCCGTTGGCGAGCGCCTGTCCGCCTTGGCTAAGGGCCGCCAGGTGTTATGCATCACCCATCTGCCTCAGGTCGCCTGCTTCGCACAGACCCATTTTCACGCCGTCAAGGACGTCGCCGCGGGCCGCACGCGCCTGCGGGTCGACCGGCTCGGCGGCGCCGAGCGCCTTGAGACCGTCGCGACCATGCTCGGCGGCAAGCCGACGGGCGCGTCTCGTAAGCACGCCCAAGAATTACTGGAGAGTTCAATTTCATGAGCCAAAAAATACGCACGCGCTTCGCGCCTTCCCCGACGGGCTTCCTGCACATCGGCGGCGCCCGCACCACGCTTTACAACTGGCTCTTCGCCCGCCGTCATAAAGGCGATTTCATCCTGCGCATCGAGGACACTGACGAGGTTCGTTCGACCGACGACTCGGTGACCGCCATCCTCGACTCGGTGACCTGGCTCGGCCTGAACTGGGACGAGGGTCCTCTCGACGGTAAGACCGACCGCGGCCCGTACTCGCCCTACTTCCAGATGCAGCGCGTCTCGATCTACCGCAAGTACCTCGACCAGCTCATCTCGGAGGGCAAGGCCTACCGTTGCTACTGCACGAAGGAGGAGCTCGACGAGTACCGCCGCGTCGCCCAGCTCGAGAAGCGTCCGCCGCGTTACCCCGGGGTGTGCCGCGCGTTGAGCGCCGCCGAGCGCAAGGAGCGTGAGGACGCGGGCAAGAAATTCTCCATCCGCTTCAAGATGCCGACCGAAGGCGCGACGATCGTCGACGATCAGATCCGCGGCAAGGTCTCCTTCGAGAACAATCTGCAGCAGGACCTCGTCATCTGGAAGACGACCGACGGCCCGACGTACAACTTCTGCTGCGTCATCGACGATCATCTCATGGAGATGACCCACGTCGTGCGCGGCGACGAGCACCTGTCGAACACGCCTTCGCAGATTCAGATCTATTACGCCCTTGGTTGGCAGCCGCCGCTGTTCGCGCACCTGTCCATGATCCTCGGCCCCGACGGGTCGAAGCTCTCAAAGCGTCACGGCGCCACCTCGGTGCTCGAGTATCGCGATCAGGGCTACCTGCCCCACACGATGCGCAACTACCTGGCGCTCCTGGGCTGGTCCACGTCCGAGTCGCAGCAGCTCTTCACCGACGAGGACCTGATCTCCAAGTTCGATCTCGCGGGCTGCCAGAAGAGCCCGGCGACCTTCGACACCGTCAAGCTGAACTGGATGAACGGCGAATACATTCGCCAGACGCCCGTCCCCGAGCTCGTGAAGCTCGCCATGCCGTTCCTGGAGAAGGCGGGCCTCGTCGGCCTGCCCGGCCCGACCTTCGAAAAGGTCGTTGCGCTCGAGCACGAGAAGTTCAAGCTTCTCTCCGAGATTCCGACCTTGATCGAGTTCTTCTACAAGCCTGTCGTTTTCGACCCGAAGGCGTTCGAGAAGGTGCTCAAGGCGCCGGGCGCCAAAGAGGTGCTCCTCGGCCTCGCCGACGCCCTGCAGGCCTTCGCGCCGTTCGAAGATAAGGCGATCGAAGCGCGTATTCGTCAGTTCGTGACGGAGAAGGGCCTCAAGAACGGCCAGGTCTTCCATCCGATCCGGGTGGCGACGACGGGCCGCACCGAGGGTCCGACCTTGTTCCTCATGCTCGAGATCATGGGCAAGGACATGGTCGTTTCCCGTCTCAAAGAAGCCGCTACAAAGCTCTGACGCTCTAGGCCTTGCGCGTTCAGGGCATTCTCATATACTATCCCGTCCTGATTTTCCGGAGGCGTTATGACGAAAAAAGTCGCGAAGAAGTCCGTTAAACCGGCGGCGAAGGCCGCCGCTTCGAATCCCGCCAAAGATCTCGCCTGGCTCACCCCCGCGAAGCTCAAGTCCATCCGCACCGAGCTCGTGGAGATGCGCGACGATATCCTCAAGACCGTGCGCAAGCAGAGCATCCACGATGTGGACAACGGCGACTCCGTCGACCAGGCGAGCCAGTCCATCGAGAAGGAGCTCATGTTCGAGCTCTCCGACAACGAGCGCACCACGCTCGACATGGTGGAGGCCGCGATCCGCAAGATCGACAACGGCACCTACGGCTTATGCGAGGCGACCCAGAAGGCCATCACCCGCGCCCGCCTCGAGGCCATTCCCTACGCGCGCTACTCGATCGCCTACCAGAACCAGCTCGAGCAGAAGGTCACGGAGGCGCAGGAGCCCGGCCTGGACTTCAGCGTGATCGGCGAGACCGAGCGCGCGGGCGACTAAACCGGCTCATCGTTCAGACGCTATGGCCACCTTCTCCACGAAGGTGGCCATCGTGTTTATGGGATGGCGCGAGCTTCGGTTATGTGGGGGACGTGATCGGAAGCTTCTCTTCGCGCCAGGCGGCGAAGCCGCCGATGACGTCGCTCACGCTCTCGCGCCCGGCGGCGCGCAATAGGCTCGCCGCGATCGACGAGCGGTAGCCTCCGGCGCAGTACACGGCCAAGGGACGCCCCGCCGGAATGTCCGCCATGCGCCGCGGCCACTGGGCCAATGGGATGTGGAGGCTTCCCGCGACGAACCCGCCCGCGCGTTCGGCGTCGGTGCGCACGTCCACGACGAGCGGAGCGTCCTTGCCAGGCAGGCGCTCGGATAAGGCGACCGCGGTCAGGCGCGGCGTACGCGCGACAAGGTCCGGCCGCGAGCTGAGCGCCAACATGCCGCCCTTGAGGGCGCCGGCGACGAGATCGATGCCCACGCGCGCGAGGCGCGTGACCGATTCCGCCTCTCGTCCCGCGTCGGAAACGACGACGACCGGACGTTTCGTATCGAGGACCGAGCCCGCCCAGTTGGCGAACTTCCCGTCGATGCCGATGTTGAGCGCGCTGCGCCAGTGAGCTCCGGCGAAGTCCGCGGGGTCGCGCGTGTCGAGGATCTGCGCGCCGCCGGCGAGGGCTTTCTCTACATCGGGGACGGAGAGGAACTTCAGCGCGGCGAGCGAGGCGTCGAGCGTGCCGCGCTCGCGGCGGTTCATGTCGGCGTCGTGCGCGAAGTAGGCGGGGGCCGCGGGCTGATCAACAGACTGGCAGACGAAATCCTCGCGGTTCGCGATGCCGAGGGCGTGGTTGTAACGCTTCTGCTCGCCGATCGTGGACACGCGCTCATCGGACATGTTCTTGCCGCAGGCGGATCCGGCGCCGTGCGCGGGATAGACGAGGACCTCGTCGGGCAAGGTCATGAGCTTCGAGTGGAGGGAGTCATAGAGCATGCTGGCCAGATCTTCCGCTTTGAAGCCAACAGACGCCATTAGATCCGGCCTGCCTACGTCGCCGATGAACAAGGTGTCTCCGGTGAGCACGGCGACGGGTTTGTTCTTATCCTTGTCGAGATCGAAGACGGTGAGGCACACGCCCTCGGGGGTATGCCCCGGAGTCTCGAGCACCCCGATGCCGAGCGAGCCGAATTCAAGGCGGGCGCCGTCCTTCAAAGGCGAGAACGCGTAGTCGGCCTTGGCGCGCGCGCCCAGGTGGATCGTCGCGCCGCAGCGGTCGCGTAATTCCAGGTGACCGGCGACGAAATCGGCGTGAAAATGGGTGAGCATGACGTGCTTGATGGTCAGACCCAGGCGCGCCGCTTCGTTCACGTAGACGTCCACGTCGCGTTGGGGGTCCACGATGACGGCGGTCTTGGTTTTCTCATCACCCAGAAGGTAGGACCCGTGGGCCAAGCATGCGAGGTAGAAGGGGTGGATGATCACGGATGCATTTTAGCCATTAACCGCCTTGAAAATGTAACACCAGGAGGCTATCCTGACCGCAAGTGAAGTATTGGGTCTATAAGGAGTCGCGCATCCTCGGTCCGTTCGACAAGGAGGGCGTGTCGGGCCTTCCGGGGCTCGACGCGGGAACCCTCGTTTGCACCGGCGATCCCGCCGGGGCCGCGTGGGTGCCCGCCGGCGAGATGTCCGACCTGGCCGGCGTCGCGGCCCGCTACGACGGCCCCGCGTACGACGAGCTTCCGTCCAACGCCTCCTTGCTCGACCAGCTCCAGATCGATTCCGCCGGGCTCGTCGGCGACGACGAATTTCCGGGAGCGCTCTCCCAGGAGATGTTCCAGGACGCCGGCTTCAAGAAAACGTTCTCGGACGTTCTCTCCGACCGGGTCTCCGACGAGGAGCTCCGCAAATCGCGCGATACGATCGCCGACCTGACGGACAAGCTCGCGGCCATGTACCGGCACGTCTCCGAGCTTGAGGCCGCGCAGACCGACCTCGCGCGCCGGCTCGCCGCCAAAGACGCCGAATTCCAGGCGGGCGTCCCGGCGCCGGCACCGGAGCCGGAGGCTCCCGCCGCTGGCCTCCCGGCCAAGACCTTCTTGTCTCCGGCGCCGCCACCGCTTCCCGGCGGCCCGCCTCCCGTCGCTGGTGCGCCTGCGCAGGCTCTGCCCTCCGCCGAATGGCCTGAGGCCAAGGCCCCCGGGTCATTCCCGTCGTTCGGCGGGGCCGCTCCGTTCGCTCCCGCCGCGGG
>CALRXP010000074.1:0-9671 GCA_943372155.1 Candidatus Endomicrobiellum trichonymphae
CACAACTACCACCCTCTGCCCGTCGCCATCGCGCGCGCCAAGGGACCGTTCGTCTGGGACGTCGAGGGCCGCAAGTATTTCGATTTCCTGTCCGCCTACTCGGCGATCAACCAAGGGCACAACCATCCCAAAATCGTCGCCGCGGCCAAGAAGCAACTGGGCAAGGTCGCGCTGACCTCGCGCGCCTTCCACCACGAGCTCCTGGGGCCGTTCCTGGAGCGCCTGTGCGCCCTCACGAAGAAGGAGCGCGCGCTCCCGATGAACTCGGGCGCCGAGGCCGTGGAGACCGCGATCAAGGCCATGCGCCTGTGGGGCTACCGCCGCAAAGGCGTGCCCGAGGGGCAGGCCGAGATCATCGTCTGCTCCGAGAATTTTCACGGCCGCACGACGACCATCGTCGGCTTCTCCTCCGATCCGGATTCGTACAAGGGCTTCGGGCCCGCGACCCCGGGCTTCCGCACGATCCCTTACGGCAACGCCGCCGCGCTCGAGCGGGCGATCACGCCGAACACGGTTGGATTCCTGTTTGAAGCAGTGCAGGGGGAAGCCGGCGTCATCATCCCCGACGAGGGCTGGCTGACGGCGGTCCGCGCGATCTGCTCCGAGAACAAGGTGCTAATGTGCGCCGACGAGATCCAAACCGGCCTCGGCCGGACCGGCAAGCTCTTCGCCTGCGATCACGAATCCGTGAAGCCGGATCTTTACATTCTCGGCAAGGCGCTGTCGGGGGGGCTGTACCCGATCTCCGCCGTCTGCGCCGACGACGAGATCCTGGGCCTGTTCACGCCCGGCACCCACGGCTCAACCTTCGGCGGCAGCCCGCTCGCGTGCGCCATCGGTCTGGCCGCGCTCAAGGTGATCCAGGACGAGAAGCTCCCCGCGAAGGCGGCCAAGACCGGCGCCTATCTGAAAGGGCTGCTCGAGACTCTGGAGCACCCGAACCTCAAGGACGTGCGCGGCCGGGGCCTCATGCTCGCCATGGAGTTCACGACTCGCGTGCGGCCTTTGGTCGAAGATCTTCTCAAGCGCGGCCTGCTCGCTAAGGACACGCATGAGAACACGATCCGCTTCGCCCCGCCGCTGACGTTGAGCGAGGCGCAGGCGAAGCAGGCGTTCTTGCTCATCAAGGCGGCCGTCGCGGCCTTTCCCTCGTAGTATAATGACGATCGTGAACGACGACGCTCTGCTCGAAGTCGGCCCCCTCAACAAGGCCTTCGGCTCCTCCACCGTCCTGCGCGACGTGTCCTTGACCGTCAAGAAGGGGGAGTTCATGACCTTGCTCGGCCCCTCCGGCTGCGGCAAGACCACGACCCTTCGCATCATCGCCGGCTTCGAGACGCCCGACGGCGGCCGCGTGCGCCTCTCCGGCGTGGACGTCACCGATACGCCGGCCTACGAACGCGACGTGCACACGGTTTTCCAGCACTACGCCCTCTTCCCGCACCTCTCCGTCGCCGACAACATCGCCTTCGGCATGCGCATGGACAAGGTCCCCGAGGCCGAGATCAAGAAGCGCGTGCCCGAGGCCCTGGCGATGGTCAAGCTCGCGGGCTTCGAGCAGCGCCGCATCCAGTCGCTTTCCGGCGGCCAGATGCAGCGCATCGCGCTGGCCCGCGCCATCGCGGGAAGGCCCGCCGTGCTCTTGCTCGACGAGCCTCTCGGAGCGCTCGACCTCAAGTTGCGCAAGGAGATGCAGCTCGAGCTCAAGAACCTCCAGCGCCGCCTCGGCCTCGCCTTCATCTACGTGACGCACGATCAGGAAGAGGCGATGACGATGTCGGACCGCATCGCCGTCTTCAACGCGGGGCGTATTGAACAAGTCGGCACTCCAGGGGAAATCTACGAGATGCCCAAGACGTCCTTCGTCGCCGACTTCATCGGCGGCGCGAACATTTTCTCCGCCAAGGTGCTCGCCGGCGCCCCGGGCCGGGCCCACCTGCTCCTCGAGGACGAGCATGAGCTCGACGTGCCGCTCGACCCTTACGAGACCCTGCCTCCTGTCGGCGCCCGCGTGAAGATCGCGATCCGCCCCGAGCGCGTAAAGGTGTTCTACAAGGACGAGCTGCCCTTCGGTCTCATCCGCTTTGACGCCACGCTCAAGGACACTGTGTTCCTGGGCGACGCCTGCCAGATCTATCTCCAGATGTTCAAGAAGGCGCCCGATCGCCTGACCATCGCCTGGGCTGGCGGCGACCGCTACGCCGTCCACGACGACATGGACGTGCCCGTCATCGCCGCCGTGGACCCCGAGGACGTCTACATCCTCGAACAGGACAATGGCTGAGCCGATCTCCCGCCGGAGCTTCCTCAAGGCCGCCGTGCTGGCGCCCCTGTTGCCCGCCTTCCTCGCAGCCTGCCGCCGCGCCGACGACCGTCGCGTCGTCAACTTCTTCAACTGGTCCAACTACATCGGCAAGGACGCCCTGCCCGACTTCACCAAGCGCGACGGCATCGACGTCCGCTACGACCTTTTCGCCGACGAGGACGAGATGTTCTCCAAGCTCCGCGCCGGCGCGAAGGGCTACAATCTCGTCGTCATCGGCGACTACCTGATCCCGCGCTTCCGCGCGCTCAACCTGAGCGATCCCGTCCCCGCCGGCGCGCTCAAGAACATCGATAATCTCTCGGCGCGATTCCGCCGCCCGGCCTACGATCCCGAAGAGGGCTCGGTTCCCTATATGTGGGGAACGACGGGCATCGCCTACAACAAGAAAAAGCTCAAGAAGCCGCCGACGTCCTGGTGGGATCTCTGGGACCCGAAGTACAAGGACCGGATCTCCATGCTCGACAACGTGCGCGACAGCATCGGCGTCGCGCTCCTGATGCTCAAGATTTCCGTGACCACGCGCGACCCCGAGGACTTCAAGAAGGTCCGCGAGCACCTGATCAAGCAGAAGCCCTTGGTCAAGCAATACTCGAGCGCGTCCTACCTGAACAGCCTCGTCGCTGGCGAGATCGACCTCGCCATGACCTGGTCGGGCGACCTATTCCAGACCGCGCGGGAGAATCCCGATCTCGACTACGTGATCCCCAAGGAGGGGACCTACCTGTGGGTGGACAGCCTGACGATGCTCCGCGGCTCGCGCCATCGCGCCGATACGCTGCGGCTGATGGACTACCTCCTCGAGCCCGAGGTGGCCGCGGCCAACGCCAACGCCGTGCGCTACGCCAGCCCCAATGAGAAGGCTCTCAAGTTCATCGACCCCGTCCTGCTGAAGGACCCGCGGGTCTACCCCAAGGGCGCGATGATGAACAACCTACGCCTCAACGCGGTCCTCGACCCGGAGCAAAGCGAGCTCTGGAATCAGACCTGGGCCGACGTCAAGGTCGCATGAGCCCTGAGATCACAGTCGCATGATTGGGCGAGGCCTTTCCTGGCTGCTCGGCGGCCGCAAGCCCGCGGCGAGCCATCTACTCCTGGCCCCGGCCTCGCTGTGGCTGATCTTCCTGCTCGTCATCCCGGCCGCCGGCCTCATCCTGCTCTCCTTCGCCAAAAACGGACCGTATGGCGCGATCATCTGGGAGTTCGGCTTCCACAACTACGCCCGCGCCTTCGACCACAAATACCTTCCCGTCCTGATCCGCACGATCCTGTTCGCGGGCGCCACGACCGGGGTGTGCCTCGTCGCCGGCTACCCGGTCGCCTACTTCCTGACCTTCCGCGCCGGACGCTGGCGCAACGCCTTGCTCGTCGGTCTCATGGTCCCGTTCTGGAGCTCGTGCCTCGTCGCGTATTATTCCTGGATGATCGTGCTGGGCAAGGAGGGCCTCCTCAATAACGCCCTGATCCACTTCGGTTTCCTGTCCGCGCCCATCGGCTTTCTCTACACGCCGTTCGCCATTCTGCTCGGATTGGTCTATTTCTACCTTCCGTTCACCATCCTGCCGTTGTACGCGTCCCTCGATAAGGTGCCGCGCTCCGTCATCGAGGCCGCGTACGACCTCGGTGCCGGCCGCTGGGAGGCCTTCTGGAAGGTCACCTTGCCCCTGTCCATGCCCGGCGTCGTCGCTGGCTGCATCCTGACCTTCATCCCTTGCCTGGGAGACTTCCTGACCGTCGAGATCCTCGGCGGCCCGCGCTACTATTTGCTGGGCAACCTCATCTCCAACCAGTTCATGATGGCCCAGGACTGGCCCTTCGGCTCGGCCCTCACCACGATCCTGCTCGCCGGCCTCGTGGGCGGCCTGTGGCTGTACCAGCGCTGGGAGAAAGCGTGAACAAGCCCAAGCGCGGGATGCTGGCGTACGTCCTGGCGCTCTTCGGCTTTCTGTACCTGCCCCTGGGCGTGATGTTCGTCTTTTCCTTCAACGACGCCCGCCGCAACGTCGTCTGGCGCGGCTTCACCCTCAAGTGGTACTCGGCCCTGTTCCACGACGCCGAGCTGATGAGCTCCATGTGGACCTCGCTCGAGCTCGCCGCCGCCGCGGCCGGCATCGCCGCGATCCTGGGCATGCTCGCCTCCTACGCCATGGTCAAGCACAAGCCCTTCCGCGGACGGTGGGCGTACGACGCCCTGCTCAACGTCCCGCTGATGATGCCGGAAGTCGCTCTCGGCGTCGGCATCCTCACCTTCCTGGTCCGCGCCGGCTATGAGCTGGATTTCATGGCGCTCGCCAGCTCCCATGCCCTCATCTGCCTGCCCTACACGGTGGCGGCGGTCCGCGCTCGGCTGATTTCCTTGCAGGAATCATCTTTAGAAGACGCGGCCATGGACCTGGGCGCCACCGAGTGGCAGGCCTTCATGAAGGTCACCTTGCCGCTCGCCATGCCCGCCATCATTTCGGGCGCGTTGCTGTCCTTCACGGTGAGCTTCCAGGACTTCGTGACGTCCTTCTTCGTCGCGGGCATCGGCATCGTCACGATGCCCATCAAGATCTACTCGATGATGAAGTTCGGCGTGACGCCCGAGATCAACGCGCTCTCGGTGTGCCTCCTGCTCGCGACCTTCCTGCTCATCGGCCTCAACGCCGCGTTCGCCGTGCGGCCCGACGAAGCCTCACGCCACTAAGGCTTCCGCCTCGGTCGTGATCGCGTCGAGGGAGAGCTTCAGCTCCGCGGCCTTGGCCTTCAGATCGTCGAGGGGGCCGACCTGGATCGGCTTCCCGTAGACCACGACCGACCGGCCGAAGGGCATCGGCACCTGAAACTGATCCCACGTCCCCTTCAGAACGAGGCGATTGGACTGGGCGTTGGTGATGGGGAGAATCGGGACTCCGAGCTTCTGCGCCAGGAACATGACGCCCTCTTTGATCTCGCATTTCGGGCCCTTGGGGCCGTCGGGCGTGATGCCGAGGTCGAAGCCCGCCTTCAGTGAGGTGATCAGGCCTCGCACCGCTTCCGACGCTCCCCGCGAGGAGGAGCCGCGCACGGAGATCACGCCGCAGCAGCGCCGGATCGTTTCCGAGATCATCTCGCCGTCCACAGACCGGCTGATGAGCATGGCCATGTGATCGCCGCGGTGGGAGACGGTGAAGAAGGCCTGGCGCTGGTGCCAGAACGCGTAGATGAAACGCTGATCCCCGTCGCGGAGGGTCTCACGATTCTCGCCGTGGACGATCGTCAGGACCGTGGTCCACTTGATGAAAGAGGAAAAGGCGTAGGCGAGATAGGGTACGAGGAAGCGCAAAAGCGGCATTCGTCAGTGTACCACGGGCGGAGTGTTCGCCGACAGACGACAAACCCTGTAGACCCAGCTCTCCGAGAGCCCGGCGACGGTCTTGTCATAATTGGGCTTGGGGACTATACTGTCGTCATGATCGCGGCCCTGCTTCTGACCCTCGCGTTGCCTGCCTCGGCGGAAACGATCTCCCGCGCGGCGGACGTGCTCCGGGACCGGGAATCCCTCGACGGACACACCATCTGCGCGACCGGCAAGGTCGTGGATCTCGAAGAGAAATTCGGGCGAGCCACCGGCAAGCACCTGTTCCGCGCCAAGATCGACGACGGGACGGGGATACTCCAGGTTTTCGCCTTCGGCTACTTCCCGAAGATCGCCTCCGGCGAGCCGATCGAGGCGTGCGGGCGCTTCAATAAGGCGAAGCTGCACAAGAACGGCCAGATCTACAAGGATGAGATCGAGGCGGTCGCGGTCTTGAAAGGGACGGGAATCGGAGCCGGGCTTCTCGACATCGTCGGCGACCGGGTCGTACCGCGGGCCAGAACCGTCGTGTCCGCGCAGGCCGCGCGGCCGCCCGCGCCCCAGTAAATTATTTCGCGGCGGCGGGAGCCGGAGCGGGCTTGGCGGCGGGGGCCTTTGCAACGGCGCCGGCGCAGCAGGAGTCGGTCTTCATGAGCGGGCACATCTCGCCGGTCCCACAGTTGAGGCGGTGCAGGCCGAAGCCGGCGGCCGCGATCAAGGCGATCGCGCCGAGGCGGCCTATAATATTCCCGTCGGAGTTGAGCTTGGCGTTCATAGGTCTATTTTACCACTTTAGCGGGCGTTGACCTGCTCCCACCACTCCTTGTAGCGGGCGTCGGGAGAGGCCATCGGAATCTTCACGGCGGCCTTCGGGGCCAATTGCGCGCGCAGGGAGTACTGCGGATCTGTCGCGACGCTGTATTTGGCGGCGGCCATGGCGGCGGCCTCGGTCTTCTGGTCGTAGTAGCAGGCCGCATAGCAGCCCGCGGCCTTCATCTTGCCCAGGTACCGCGAGATCAAACCCCGGTTCGTCGCGGGCAGGCGGAAATAGTCGCCGGCGGGGTAATTTCTCTCGGTGCACGGTTGGGAGGAGGCGGCCAGGGCGGACAAATTGTCGAGCGCGGCTTCGCTCACGCGCGGATCGAGAAGGCAATGCGACACGTCGGAGACCGATCCGCCGTACTCGTCATTGCGATTGCCCTTATGCTCGCCGCCGGCGGCCATCAGACCCTCTTCCATGTGGCCGGTCACCCGGGAGACTCCGAGCAGGTTTTCGGCCTTCATCGTCGTGTCGACGGCGGCCTGAATCGGGATGACGCGGCGCGGCTTGAGCCCCGGCGCGGGATCGCCGCTGACCAAGGTTTCGAGCAGGCGAGCGTGCGCGGCATGGACGAACTCATGCGTGAGGATGACCGAGAGCATCGCCCGTTTTCGGCGGGGGGAGACTTTGGGATCGCTCATTTGGAAGGCGGGATTGACGGTGATTTTTTCGAAGCTCCAATGCTGAGTGGGACCGAAAACGACCATGCCCAGGATCTCGTCCTTTCTGACGGCGTGAATGTCGGTTCCGCCGTTATTGACGCCTTCGCCGAGCACTCCGACGGTGCCGAGAAAGGAGTTAGCTCGGTACTTGAGCGCGACATCGGCGAGCGGCAGCTTCATGATGCGCTCGGCCTCCGCGACGGGAATTTCCTTGGCCGTGACCGGAAAGCCGTAGTACGCCAGCAACGCGTTGACGTCCCGTAGAATTTCGCGTTTTTGGCTCTGAATCCAGGGGACGTCGGGGGTGAAGGCGATGAGATAGGAGTCGCGCGGCAAGGCTTCGACCTGGCCGGCTGCGGCCTCGCCGCAATCGACTTGAGCACGGCAATACAGGAACTTGATTTGTTCGCGCGCCGCGAAAGCATCCGACGAAACGAGCAGCGCAGCCGCGGCCAGGAGGACCTTCACGTCCGAAGTATAGCCCCGGAGCGGGAGAAAGATCAACCCCGGACGGAGCGGACGTCCTTGCGGATCTGGGCGCGAAGCGCGGCCAATGAGGGGAAACGGCGCTCGGCGCGGATCTTCGAGAGCAAGGTTAAAGACAACGTCCGGCCGTAGAGATCGCCCTTGAAACCGGGGATATGAACCTCGACGACGAGCTTCAGGCCGCCGATCGTGGGCCGCACGCCGATATTGCAGGCGCCCAGGCGCTCGCCCACGGTCGTGCCCATCACCAGCGCCTTCCAGACGCCGCGCGGAGGCCGGGCGGAGGCCGGGAGCTTGATGTTGGCCGTGGGAAAGCCGAGCTTGCGTCCGACGCGCTGGCCGCGGACCACGCGGCCGCGGAGTACGGTCACTTGAGGGCCCGCTCCAAAGCGGGCAGCGACTCGAGCAAGCGGCGCGCCAGGTCGGCCGGGGGCAAGGCCCGCGTCGCCTCCAAGGTTAAAGCGTCGACGAGCAGGAAGGGCCCAATGGATTCGCGGCGCAAGGTGGAGACGGTGCCGCCGCAGCCGAGCTTGTCGCCGAGCACTTCGGCCAAGGTCCGAACGTACGTGCCGCTCTCGCACTCGACGCGGTGAGAGAGCTCCGGCGCGGCCCAGGAGAGAGCCTCCCAGGAGCGGACGATCGAGGTGCGCGGCTTGACCGGGACCTCGAGCCCCTTACGGGCGTACTCGTAGAGCGGGCGGCCCTGGTGCTTCACCGCGGAGTAGGCGGGAGCGGGTGCGGAGACCTCGCCCACCAAAGACGCGCAGGCGGCCTTGAGCGCGGCCAGCTCAAGCGCGGGGACGGGCTTCTCCTCGATCGTCTTGCCCGTGATGTCGCCGGTGTCGGTTTTGACGCCGAGGCGGATCGTGCCGGAGTAGACCTTGTCCATGCCCTGAAGGCGGGCCTGGAGCTTGGTGCAAGGACCGACGAGGATCGCCAAAAGGCCCGTGGCGAGGGGATCGAGCGTGCCGGTATGGCCGACCTTGGTGTTGCGGGGGAAGAGCTTGCGCAGGACGGCGACGCAGTCGTGAGAGGTCCAGCCCGCGGGCTTGTCGATCAGGAGCATCCCGGCCACGGGAAGCTCGGGCGGGCTCACTGGCCCTTTTCCTTCTCGAGCTTGTTGAGCAGCTCGTCGATGCGCGACGCCTTCTTGGGCGTGTTGTCGTAAGTGAAGATCAGGTTCGGAATCGTCTTCACCGAGACCTTCTTCTTGATCAGCTCGCGCAGGTACGGGGCCGCCCTCTCGAGCGCCGCGGCGGCGCGCTCGCGCTCGGCGTCGGTGCCGAGGATGGAGTAATAGACCTTGAGCGTCTTACGGTCGTGGGAGAGGTCGACGTCGGTGACCGTGATGAAGCCGACGAGGCCCGGATCCTTGACCTCGCGCAGGTGCGTGGAGACGAGCTCCTTGTACAGCTCGCGCAGGCGGTCGTTGCGTTCGAACATGACCGCTTACCGCGGCGACTGCGAAAGGCGGCGCGTGCGCGATTCCTTGACGAAGAACTCGAGCAGATCGCCGACCTGGATGGCGTCGTAACCCTCGATGCCGATGCCGCACTCCTGGCCCTTCTCCACTTCCTTGACGTCGTCCTTGAAGTGGCGGAGGGTGGAGACTTTGCCGGTGAAGAGGATCTTGCCGTCGCGGACCACTCGGATGTGGCCGCCGCGCGTGATCTTGCCGTCGCGGACCGCGGAGCCGGCGATGACGCCGGTCTTGACCTTGAACAGCGCCTTGACCTCGCCCTTGCCGACGACGACGTCGACGATCTCGGGCGCGAGCAGGCCTTCGAGGGCCGCCTTCACGTCCTCGATGAGGTCGTAGATGACGGAGTACTTGCGGACTTCGACGCCCTCGCGCTCGGCGAGTTCGGCCGCGCGCGGCTCCACTTCGCTCTGGAAGAGCAAGGTGACCGCGTCGGAGGCGGACGCGAGCAGGATGTCGGACTCATTCGCGTTACCGATGGCGCCGTGGATGATGCGCACGCGGCACTCGGTGGTGGACAGCCCCTCGAGGGAGTCGCGCAGGGCCTGGAGGGAACCCTGCATGTCGACCTTGAGGAGGATGTT
>CALRXP010000075.1:0-9616 GCA_943372155.1 Candidatus Endomicrobiellum trichonymphae
CGCCCGCGCCCATATAGCGCCCTTTCCTATAGTGCACTCTTTGTATTGACGCCGTAACATCGGTCCGCTATACTCCGGACATCTCGCGCGCGTATTAAGGAACGCCGACCTTAATGCGCGGCCTCTATTTTTGGGGGTAGGGACACAAACCCAACTTGCTCTCGACCCGCATTCGACGGATCATCGGCGTGGCCTCGCTCGCGGCAATCGCGGGCCTCGCCGCATTCCCGGCTCTCGCCCAATTCGGCGCGCCCTACGATCCCGATTTCGCGCCGGCCCCCGAGAAGAAATCTGAGCCGGCGAAGAGCGAGCCCTCCGTCGAGCCTGAGCCCGCCCAACCCTCGACTCCCTCGGCCGAACCGTCCGCTCCCGGAGCGCCCGCAGGCGCGCCGACCTCCTACCAGCTTCTTGAGCGTCCCGACGGCGCCGGCTTCCTGACGCCGCCACCCGCCGCCTCCACCGAATCCGCCAAAACGCCGCGCGACCCCGGCGAGGTCCGCGCCGGCATGACACCCGTGCAGTACGACGCCTCTCGCTTCGAGCGCGTGCGCGAGCAGGTCGATCGCGGCGAGGAGCCGGGCACGGAGCGCACCTCGCCCGACGGCGGCCCGCTGCTCATCAACGACGATATCGCCCTCTCCACCGCCGCTCCGAAGCCGCCGCCTCCCGAAGTCGAGCTTCCGACCTACGGCACCAGCCTGTCCGTGACGGGCCGCAAGGTCATCGGCTTCAACTTTTCCGAGAAGCGCTTCCTGAACTCTCAGAAGACGACCGGCCGGCCGCAGACGACCAACCTCGTCGAGATCGACCAGCAGCTGCAGTTGCGCATGCAAGGCAAGGTCGGTCCGAAGATCACGGTCAACGTAGACTACGACGACACCAAGCTCAACCAGCAGGACATCTCCGTCGTCTATCAGGGCGACCCCAACGAGATCGTCCAGAACGTCTCGTTCGGTGACATCGACCTGTCCCTGCCCGCCACGGAGTTCGTGTCCTACAACAAGCAGCTCTTCGGTATCCGCGCCGACGTGAAGTACAAGGGCTTCCGGTCCACCTTCATCGGCTCCCGCACCAAAGGAACGACGAAGACGAAGCAGTTCACCGGCAATACTCAGTTCGTGGGTATCGACCTGCAGGACACGTCCTATCTCCGGCGTCAGTATTACGACGTCACCTTCGACAACGCCAACCGTCTTCCGGTGAAGGCCGGCTCCGAACGCGTCTTCTTGGCCAAGCAGGAGGTCGGCGTCACCAACCTCAACGAGCAGAATTTCACCGCCGACGACATCGTCTGCCAAGGCGTCGCCTGCGTCAACAGCTCGTCGTTCACCGGCAAGTTCCTCCCCCTCGTCGCCGGTCAGGACTACACGATCGACTACGCGAAGGGTATCCTCCAGTTCCGCAACCAGCTCCTGCCTCAATACGTCGTGGCCATCGACTATATCGACGCCGCCGGAAACCAGCTCACCACGCAGACGTCGAGCAACACCATCGTGGGCGGCGGCTCCGGCCGCTTCAAGCTGATCAAGACCGCCTCCGATATCCCGATCGTCTCCTCCGGAACCGAGGCGGGCTTTAACCGGGAAATGAAGACGTTCTACTCCATCGGCCAGAACCAGATCGTGCGCGACAACGGCCGCGGCAACTTCATCCTGCGCGTCCTCGACCAGAACCGGGTCGAGGTCGGCCCGGGCCTCCAGCCTCAGCAGAAATACCCCGACACGATCGAGGTGGACTTCGAGAACGGCATCTTCCGGCTCAAACAGCCGTTCTCGGTGTCGAACTCCTCGCCGGGCACCCCCGACCCGGACGTCTACGCTCAGACCCCAATCAACAAGAGGCTCTTCCGCGTCGAGTACAACTTCCGGTTCAAAACCTTCTTCCTCGAGCCCAACCTCGTCGTACAATCGGAAATCGTCATCCTGGACGGCCAGAAGCTCACGCGCAACGTGGACTACTTCATCGACTACGAAGCGGGCTTCATCACGTTCTTCAACCCCGACCGCATCACGCCTTCCTCGACGATCGACATGAGCTTCGAGGTGGCCCCCTTCGCTAACCTCAACAACGACACCTTGCTCGGCGCGCGCGTCTCCCACGAGTGGGGCCCGGACGCCAAGTACTCCGTCGGCTCCACGATGCTGTATCAGGCGGGCTCCAAGTCGCCCACCGTGCCGCAGATTACCGAGCTCGCCAAGAGCCTGCTCGTCTACGAGTTCGACGCCCAGGCCAAGCGGATCAAGATCGGAGACAGGCTGATCATGACCTTGGCCGGCGAATTCGCGCAAAGCCGGCAGAACCTGAACCTCAACCAATTCGCCTTGGTCGACAACATGGAAGGCATCAAGCAGGAAGACCAAGCTCCGACCTTGGCCGCCTCCTGGCAGATCGCCTCCAACCCGGGCGCCGTCCCGATCGCGCCCAACAAGCTGAACTGGTTCTCAGAAGACGTCAACATTCTTCAGATCAACCCCCGCGCCCAGGCGAGCGCGAGCGAAAGTCAGAAGGTGCTCGACTTCGACTACGGCAACGGCGGCGCCGCTCCTCTCGCCAACGGCGATGAAGTCTCGATCGTCTTCCCGTTCTCGGTTGCCGGAGTCGACATGTCGCAGAAAACGATCCTCGAGGTCGTCATGCTCGGCGACAACAGCAACAACGACCTGAACTTCCGCCTCGGCGGCATCGATGAGAACGCCGACGGCTCCAGCGTTCTTCGGACCGAGGACACGAATAATGACGGCATCCTTCAGCCGTCGGAGGACATCGGCTTCCTCTACGGCGTCGCCCCGACCGCCCGGTACGGCGCCGGAAACGGCATCATCGACAGCTTCGACCTCAACAAAAACGGCTTCCTCAATCCCGACGACCAGAGCGGCGCGGACTTCGGCTACTTCTGCACGGGCGGCGGAAACTGCACGACGACCAACGGCAACCTGCTGCACGACGTCACCAACGCCGTCGCCGTCGACCGCACCAAGATCGACTTCGCGGGACCGACCTGGCACACGTTCCAGATTCCGCTGAACATCTCGACGGCGACGATCAACCGCTTCACGAGCATCAAACACCTGCGCGTCACCATCCGCAAGGCGGCCGCGGGCACCACCAACGGCACGCTCAAGTTCGCGCGCATCGCCGTCGTCGGCAACACCTGGCAGCGCGGCGCCGCCGGCGATCCCGCCGTCGCCGGCTCGGGTGCCACGGCCAACGGGGAGACGTTGACCGTGACGCCGGTCAACAGCGTGGACAACCCGACCTACACGCCGATCTTCAACGCGGGCGGCGACGCCTCCCAGGTGTTCAACGACCTCTACGGAAGCTTGTCGACCCTGCAGAAGCAATCGAACACGAAGAACCTCTCGGAGCAGGCGCTCCAGCTCGAGTACAACAATCTCGCACTGGGCACGACCGTGTACACCAAGCGCGTCTTCTCGCGGGCCATCGATATCAGCCAGCATCGATTCTTCAACTTCCTCGTTTTCGGCAGCGCGGACGGCGGTGAGGACCTGTCCGGCAACCGGGTGTTCTTCCTGCGGGCGGGCTCCGATCAGGACTACTTCGAGGTTCAGGTCCCGATCAATTTCACCGGCTGGAAGAAGGTCCGCGTCGAGCAGACCGACCGAAACAGCGACTCCGTAATGGACACCTGGAAATCGGGCACACCCGGGACCGTTGTCGTGTCGAGCGGCAACCCGAGCCTCCAGCAGGTCGGTATATTGACCGCCGGCGTCATGAACAAGTCAGCCGTGGCGCAGACGATCAACGGCGGGCATCTGTTCTTGAACGAGATCCACGTGGCCGAACCCGTCACGCGCGTCGGTACCGCCAGCAAGATCCAGGCCGATTTCGAGTCTCCGGGATGGGCCACCTTCGGAATCAAGCACCGCGCCATCGACCGGAATTTCCAGACTCCGACGTCCGTCGTCGCGAACCAGGACAACACCGAGGACTCGAGCTACCTCAACCTGACCCGCCTTGCCTGGTTCCCGATGAGCTTCAGCATCAACCGCCACATCACCGACACGCCGAGCACCATTCAGACGGGCAACCTGTCGAACCTGATCAACCTGCTCCAGGCGGGAAAGGTCACGACCTGGACGGGTTCCGCCCAGGGCAATATCGCCTACGGAGCCTACCCGCGCTTCAACTTGTCTCACACGCGCAACCGCGTCGAATACGACCTACTCACCCGCCTCGACGACCGCCAGACCTACAACGGGACCATGCAGTACGGCGTGCCGTCGCAGAGCCGCTTCCTGCCGCGCACCATCGACGCCAACGCCGGCCATATCCGCTACGACGTCACCTTCGACAACCCCATCGTCAAGGCGCAGCCGGGCAATTTCGACACCGCGGAGCGCACGAACTCCTACGGCCTGCGCATGACGTTCACGCCGTGGACCGGATCTTCCTTCAACCCCAGCTGGTCGATGACCAAGGTCACCGAGAGCCGCGTGGACTCGACCGGCGTCACCCCTCTCTCGACGAAGTACCCGAAGTCCTTCTCGCAGTCGGCGGGCTTCGCCTCGAACTACCGCCTGACGAGCTGGCTCAACCCGCAGGTCAACTATCAGATCGATACGATCGAGAACAACATCCTCAACGTCTCGACCTTCGTGATCGTGAACTCGACCTACGTGTTCAATCCCGGAGACATCAAGACCGTCAACCGTTCGGCCAACGCGTCGATCAGCCTGCCGATCCAGATCAGCGATATCTTCCCGAAGACCAAGCTGTTCCATTCCGTCAACATCATCTCCGGCTACCAGATGCAGGACGGCGACGTCTGGAACCAGGTCGAGAAGGATCTGTCGACGCAGAAGGCGCTTTGGATCCGCACCCCCCTTCGCCCGACGAACCCGGCCGCCCAGCGCGTCAATCTGACTTTGCGCGACACGTACAACTCGACGCAGCGCTGGTCGCCTCTCGACGGGTACGACCTGCGCGGACGCGCCGCGGCTTGGCGCTCGCTGTCGTTGTCGAACAACTATGTGCTCAGCGTGCAGCGCAGCGAAGTCACGGGCACTCCGTCGAAGACGGTTTCCCGGACCTTGCCCGACGCGGTAGCGAGCATCTCCCAGCTCGAGCAGCTGTGGCACGCCGAACGGTGGATCGCCAACACGCAGATGAACTTCAAGTACTCCAAGCGCACGACGGAGAACGTCGGATCCAACCTGACGACGGAGGACAGCTTCGGCACTGACCTGCGCACCATCGTCATCAAGCGCTACGAGACCTTGATCAGCTACAACCAGCGCAAATCCGAGAACAAGGACTTGCGCATCGACGCGAACACCCAGAATACGAAGCATGAGGACGCGACGACCCAGGTGACCTTCGACATCCGCAAATTCCGCATCACGCCGAAGATCGACTACACCAAGGACACCACCAAGCTCGGCACCGGCGTGAAGACCCAGGACGTCGACGTCATCACGCCGAGCATCCTCGTCCGCGCCGACCTCGCCCTGCCGGCCGGCCTGCGCCTGCCCGGCTCCGCCAAGCCCCTCCTGTTCACCAACCGCATCATCTGGACGACGACGGCCTCGCTCGCCCAGCGCCACTCGCCGGTCACCGTGGCGGACAACTCCAAGCTCTTCTCGCTCAACACCAGCGGCGATTACGAGATCGCCAAGAACCTTCGCATGACCCTCAACGGCTCGGCCCAGCGCCTGTGGCATAAGTTCCTGAAGGAAGAGGATTTCATCTCCTACGCCTTCGGCACGACATTGACGTTCCAGTTCTAGAGTCCATGATTAACAAAGTCGTCGTCTTCGCCGTCCTCCTCGCCGCCTGCCATCCGGCGACCCCGGCCGATCCTCTGGCCGCCTACGAGCCCCCGGCGGGCAAGCGCGCCTTCAGCCTCGCCATCGACAAAAGCCAGACGCAGTTCCTTTCGGCGGGCGACGCGGTCGAGGTCATGATCATGGTCTCGACGCCCCGCGCCGACGCGACCAGCGAGACCCGTTCGGAAACCATGTCGGCGCGCGCCGAGGTCCTTCGCGTGAAGAACGACTGGTCCGAGGGCATTGGCCTGATCGCCCTCGCCCTGACTCCGGAGGAGGCGCAATACGCGTCGCTCGCGGTGGAGCGTGAGGACCGCCTGTTCCTGAACAAGATCGCCTCCGGGCCCGAACCGCTCAAGCGCAAGGGCGAGCCGTCCGTTCCTCCCGCCCTGGAGAAGGACCAAAAGGGCCTGTCCGTCCTTGCCTATCCCGATCAGCAGGAATTCATCGCTTCCGGCGATCACGTGGACGTGATCGCGACCCGCCAAGGCTACAAGGCGGGCGGCAAGTCCGAGCTTACGGCAGTCACCTTGATGCAGAACCTCAGCGTCCTTCGCGCCGGGCCGCCCGAAGGCAACGAGGAATGGTCCACGGTCCAGCTCGTGGTCGACGCCGAGCAGGCGAAGACCCTCGCCCGCGCCGTCGCCGACGAGGAGCACCTGTCCATGGTCGTCCGCGCCGCCTCCGACAACGGCACTCGCGCGGTGGAGCCCTCGAAAATGAGCCGGCGCATCGGAATCGACGCCGAGCGGGCTTCGCCCAAGCTGTGAATTCGGCGGCGTTGATCGTTCTTCTTTCTTCCGCCCCGCTCCTATCTCCCGGGGGACTGCCGGTGAATTGGGAGCCTCTGGAATTCCCTAAAATTAAGACTCATACCGCCTACGAGTGGAGCCCCACTTCCGCGGCGGTCCACGCGCTCGCCTCCGGCGGTGCCTCCGGCCTCATTTTTCGGCATCATGGCGCGGTTCCCGACGCTCCTATTCTGCGTTGGCGCTGGAAGATCGCCGGAACCCTGCCCAAAGGCGACGAACGCGAGAAATCAGGCGACGATTACGCCGCACGAGTGTATGTGAGCTTCAAATACGAGCCGTCCCGCGTCGGTCTCGCGACCCGTCTCAAGTACGCCGCGGTGAAAGCCGTCCGTGGCGAATACCCACCCCACAACGCGATCACCTACATCTGGGCCAACAAGCTCGCCGCGGGCGAATCCGCGCCCAGCCCTTACACCGGGCGCGTGATGATGGTCGCCGTACGCTCCGGAGACTCCGGCGCGGGCCAGTGGCGCTCCGAAGAACGCGACGTGCTCTCCGACTACCGGCGGCTGTTCGCAGAAGAGCCTCCGCCCTACGCGGGCGTCGCGATCATGACCGACGCCGACAATACGGGGGGTTCTGCCGAGGCCTGGTACGGCGACATTTCCCTCTCCCGCCGCGAGCTTAAGGATTAATTAAGCTCCGCATCAGCCCCGCTTCGCTCGCGGACGCTATCGTATCGGTGACGGAAGGAGGATGTATGATTCCCACCGAACTCCACGGCGCGACGAAGTTCCTACCGGCGGCGCGGGCGCCCCGGGAGGAAATACTGCGCCAGCACCAGCTGCTCGCAAGCGACCCGATGATCAAGACGTTGCTTGATTCATCCGTCAGCTTGATGATGATTCTGAACCCTCAACGTCAGGCCGTCCTCATCAACAAGGCATTCCGGGCCAAGCTCGATCTCCCGGACACGGCCGACGCCGTCGGTTCGCGCCTAGGCGAGTACTTCGGCTGCATCCGGGCGAGCGCGGCCCCGGCCGGTTGCGGAACCACCGAGGCCTGCCGGAGTTGCGGCGCCGCCCGCGCGACGGCCGGCGCCCTGGCGGGACGCGCGACCGGAGCCGACTGCCGCATACAAACCATCGTTTGCGGGCAGGATCTCGACCTCTCTGTCATGGCGACTCCCTTCACTTACAAAGAAGAAGCGTTCGTGATGCTCGCCGCGACGGATGATCAGGATCGTCAGCGACGCCGCCAGCTGGAACAAGTCTTCTTTCACGACGTGCTCAACACCGCGGGAGGCGTGCAAGGCCTCCTGCAAGTCATGAATGATCCCGATCGCCCGGACTCCGTCGTCGAGAAATATCTACCGGTCGCTGAACGCGCATCCGTGACGCTTGTTGACGAATTGATCAGTCAAAGAGACCTCTCCTCCGCGGAAAACGGAGATTTATCGGTGTCGCGCGTCGAGATCGTCACCGGCGCCTTTCTGAGGGACATCGCCGAACGATTTTCGGCGCACCCGCTGGCGCTGGGAAAACATATTGCCGTTTCGCCCGACGCCGCGGAGCTTCTCCTGAGAACGGACCGGACGCTCCTATCGAGGGTCATCGTCAATCTCATCAAAAACGCGCTGGAGGCGGAGCCGAAGGGAAGCACGGTGACCGTCTCATGCCGGAGAGATGTTGATCACGCGGTCTTCACGGTCCACAATCCGGCCTCCATGAGCTCGGCCGTGCGCGATCAAGTCTTCCAGCGGTCCTTTTCCACCAAGGGGGCCGGAAGAGGCCTTGGAACCTACAGCGTGCGCCTGCTCACCGAAAACTATCTCGACGGTCGGGTGAAATTCACCTCCGATCCGGAGAACGGCACGCTGTTTTACGCGGCCTATCCCCTGGACGCGAACCGGACATGAGGGCGCCGGTCGTCATGCTATCATAGGCGCAGGTTCGCGCCGGCCCCGTCCTTGCCCCCGGTTTCCCTCGAATCCGTCTTCCTCGAGGCCCGTGCCGCCGTCCGGACCGCGGAAGACCCCATTTCGATCTTGAACCGCGCCGCGTCTCCCACCGAGAAGCTGGCCGCGATCGAGACCCTTCACTCTTCGTTGCCGCTGGCCCCCCAATCTCGCCGCACGAAGGGGATCGAAGCCCTGAGATCCGTCGCCGCCTCCGCATCCGAGGCGCCCGCCGTCCGCGCCAAGGCGTTCATGTACCTCGGCTACGCGGTCCCGGTGGTCGGCGACGAGAACGCCCGCGCCTCCGCGGTGAAGACTTTGCTCGCCGCCGTCTCCGGCGGCTACCGGGTGTTCGCCCTGCGCGGCCTGGGTCCGGCGACCCACGACCTCCCCGCCTCCGTCGAAGAGTCTTTTCAAACGACCATCCTCGGCCTTCTGGGAACGACCCTCACGGAAGAAGAGCGCCTCACCGCCCTCGTGGCTCTCGACGCCTTCGTCCGCACGCGCGACGACCTGCCCAAGCGCCGACCCGATCTCGTCGCCGACCTGGAGGCGAGCCAGCTCGCGCCCATCGAAGCCGCTCCCGCCGCCTTCGTCGCGAACGGGTCCGCGGACTCGCGAGCTTTGAGACTTGCCGTGATCTGGCACAGCGCTCGCAACCGCGCGGCCAACGGCCAGGACTCGGCGCTGACACGGGTGAACGCTCTGCTGAAAACTTTGGCCCCGCTTGAGACCGACGCCGGGGTCAAAGCGGAGATCGCCGCGTTCCTCGCGGCCGCCGCGCCCGATCTGTTGCCCTAACGGGCGGGCTTGCGGGCGAGCACGACGAGGCGCCCGTTGAACTTCGTGCGGGAAAATCCGACCAGCGAGGTCCAGGACTTCAGCGGCTGTAAGCCGGCGCGCCGCAATGAGGCATAAAGCCTCGGCTTGTCGTAGCCGCGCACGATAAACCGCGAGCGCACGGGCTTCTGTCCCCTACGCAGGATGGTCCACTCGTTGACGACGCGCGGATCGCGTCCTCCAAGCAAGATCGCCTCTTGCAGGAGATAAGAACCGTCGCTCTGACGATTCCAGTGCCTCTGGCTGGTCCGCGTGCGGACCCACGCGTGGTCCACGAGCTC
>CALRXP010000076.1:0-9548 GCA_943372155.1 Candidatus Endomicrobiellum trichonymphae
ACGCGCGCGGGGAAGTCCTGCTCGCGCAAAGTCAGCAGGTCGAGCGCGGCCTTGGCGGCGGGATGACGAAGAATGGGCTCGCCGCAGGAGAGGTCGAGGGGCAGATTTTCGGCGAGGAAGGCCTCGGCGAGAGCGGGGCGATAGGGCTCCAAGGAACGCGCGACGACGGCGATCTCGTGGGCGGGGATGCCTTCGTTGAGGAGGCGGAGGGCCTCTTTGGCGGCGGCCCAGGACTCGTCGCGGGCGCCCGACGCCGAAACGACGGAGACGAGACCGGGCGTGACGGCGACGGGGGCTTGAGACGGATCGAACAACGAATTGAGGGACTCGCCCAGGGCCGGAGCCTGACCGCCTTCGGCGGTCTGGAGGGTATGGCTGGAGAGCCGTTGCGAAAAGAGATCGTCGGAAAACCGGAAGGCCGGATGGGAAACCTTGTAGGGAAAGAATAATTTGGAGGATCTCGCGGCAGTTACGGCCTCGAAGAAATCCAGCTGAAGTCCCGTCAAATCGTAGAACCCGTAGTAAAGAATTCCGCCGAAGCCGGACAGGAAATCGGAATTCGGCGCGGCTTCGGCGGCGAGCTTCACCAAGGCCGACGGCGGAAGAACGCCGAGACGAGACAATTCTTTTTCGTAAAGGGCCAACAAAGCGAGAAGGGCATTAAGCCTTGCGGCTTCTTCCTCATCTTTTATTAATGTCGAACCGAAATGCTCCGCCACCTGCGCGGAGTTCACACCGGCGTCGATGAGGTCTCTCAGGCTCGAGCGTACGGCGGAGGCTAAGGCCTTCGGCCTCAGCTCGCGGGCGACGCCGAGCGAAGGCGCCCGGTCGAGGGCCCGGTCCACCACGGCGTCGTGAAAGACCGGATCGGACACGAGCGCCGCATCGGGGAATCCCGCCTCCTCGACGACGGCAGCCGCCAGAGAGTGAAACGTGTGAAAATGAACGCCCAAGAGCGGGATGCCCCGTTCCACGGCGAGCAGCCGCTCCAAGCGGTCGGCGAGCACTCGCGAGGGCGCGACGATGAGAAGGGGCGGAAGGCCGGGGCCGGGCTTGAGGCGCTCGACTTCGGCGACGAACGCCTCTTCGAGGGCCTCGAACGGGCCGTGGACGACGGTAAGCCCCGCCTTCATTCTGCGAGTGTAGCGATTTTGCTAACCTATCCGCCATGGCCCTTCCCACCACCCCTCCGTCGGGATTCCGCGACTTTCTTCCCGACCAAGTCGCCGCCCGCACCCGCGCCGTGGAGACGATCACGCGCGTGTACCGCTCGTTCGGCTTTCAGCCGGTGGCGACCCCGGCCGTCGAGGACCTCTCCGTGCTCACGGGACAGGGCGGCGGCGAGAACGAGAAGCTCATCTTTAAGATCATGAAGCGCGGCGAGGCGCTCGATCGCGCCATCGCCGATAAGACGGATTACGCCGACCTGGGCCTGCGCTTCGACCTGACCTTGCCGCTGGCTCGCTGGTACTCCAAGCACGGCTCGACGCTCCCTCACCCGTTCAAGGCCTTCAACCTAGGCCCCGTCTGGCGCGCCGAGCGCGCTCAGAAAGGTCGCTACCGCGAGTTCACGCAGTGCGACGTGGACATCATCGGCTCCGACTCCTGGGGCGCCGAGGTCGAGGTCATCACCGCGATCCTGGCGGTCTTCAAGGCGTTCGGGCTCGAGGGCGTGAAGGTGCACCTCAACGATCGGCGCCTCGTAGATCAAGCCCTCGCCGCCGCGGGCGTGCCCGAAGAGAAGCGCGGCCACGCCTGCGTGATCGTCGACAAGCTCGACAAGATCGGCCGCGATGCGGTCATCGCCGAGCTCGTCGCCGACGTGGGACAGACCGCGACCGACGCGCTGACGAAGACCTTGCTCGTCGAGAACGGCCCTGCGGCCGACCCTCTCGACAAGATCATCGCCGCTGTGAAGGCGCTCGTGCCCGCGGCGTCCATCGCGGTGGACCCGAGCCTGATGCGGGGCATGGGCTACTACACCGGTCCGGTGTTCGAGTTCCGCCACGCCTCCCTGTCCGGCTCGCTCGGCGGCGGCGGTCGCTACGACAAGCTGACCGAGAAATTCGGCGGCGCCTCCACACCGGCATGCGGTGGCTCAATAGGCTTCGAGCGGCTGATGCTGATCCTCGAAGAGACTGGCAAAAACGCGGACACCGCCGCGCCCGACGCCGTCGTGACCGTTTTCTCCGACGACCTGCGCGGCCGCTCGCTCGACGTGGGCGCCGCATTGCGCGCCAAGGGGCTGTCGATCGACGTGTATCCCGGCACGGGGAAGCTCAAAGCTCAATTCAAGTACGCCGACCAGAAGAAGGCCGGCTACGCCATCGTGATCGGGCCCGACGAGGCCGGCCGCGGCGTCATGCAGGTCAAGGCGCTGGGCACGGGCGAGGAGCAGGCGCTCACGCTCGACGAAGCCTGCGCCTTGATCGCCGGAAAGCACTAAAGACGCCATGAGCCGGGCGTTCGTCAAGGAAGACGCGCAGGGTCCCGACGAGGATCCGCCCGAGCGTCCGGTCTCCCCTCAGCCGAACTACGTCACGCCGCGCGGGTTGAAGACTCTTCAGGACTGGGAAGAGCGCGTGGTGAAGGAGCTCGAATCCTTCGGCGGCGCTCAGGAAGACGCGGCGCGCAAGAAAAAGAAGCGGGAGCTCGAACGCGATCTCCGCTATATCCGCGCCCGGCTCGAATCCGCGATACCCGTCGATCCCGCCAACCAGCCGAAGGAACAAATCCGCTTTGGCGCGACCATTGCGCTTCAACGAGCCGACGGCCTGAAGAGGACGGTAAGAATCGTCGGAGAAGACGAGGCCGACGAGGGCGGAGAGACTTTGAGCTGGGCCGCTCCGTTCGCTCAGGTCTTATACGGCCTCAAGGCCGGGCAGACCCTCTCCTGGGAGACGGAACCTGGCACGGAAACGTGGTCGGTCGTGGCGATTATTTACGCCTGACCAGGTAGTACTTCAGCGGCCGCTTCACGTTCTTCACCTGCGTCGTGAGCGGACCCTCGAAGGCCAGCCCCTTGGCGAGGCCCTCCTTGCGGAGGACCTTCACCACCGACTCCATTACGGCGATCTCACGGAAACCGGCGTGAGATTGGAGACGCGCGGTCTCGTTCATGCCGCGAGAGAAGGCGGTCAGGTCCCGATTGGGACCGTACAGGCCGACCGCGGCGGGGCACAGGTTCACGCCGACGGCGACGCCGAGGCCGGGAATGCCGGCCTTGCGGGCAAGGCGCTTATACTCCGGATTGCGTTCGAGGCCCTTGGTGAAGGCCTGAATCTCGAAGGCCGCGGCGGTCGCCGCGCGCGCCCGCTCCTGGCGAGAGCTGCGGTAGAAAGGCGGGCCGAAGTGAGCGATGACGCAGTCGCCGACCATCTTGTCGAAGACGCCGCCGTGCTTCCAGATGATGCGCACGGCGCCGCTCGACCACAGGTCGACGAAGGCGCCGATGCGTTCGGGCGCGATCAGAGCCTTCTCGCACAGCTTGGTGAAGGAATTGATGTCCGCGTACAAGATGCCCGCTTCGGTGACGCGCGGAGAGAGATTCTTGATGACGTAGTCGGGATCCACGAGCAGCTCATCGATGACCTCGGGCGCGAAGAACTGCGCCAGATGGCGGCGCTCTCGGTTGTAATCGACGAGGCGCTGGCTGACCGCGTTGGCCAAGACGTGCAGCAGGTCCCGCCCGAAGGTATCGAGTCCTTGCGGCGCGGAAATGACGATCTCGCCCAGCCGGACCGGATGCTTGACGCCCGCGATGAGGGGCCACGACACCGGATGGCTGAAGCCCAGGGATTTTCCCACGAGCTCTTTTCCGGGCGCAAGAATGCCCGCTCCATGCGCCCTCAGGCCGCGCTCGAGACCCGCATGGGGCTTGGAGCCGCGCCGGGCGACGCATTTGGAGCCGCGGTAGACGCGATACAGCACCCGGCTGGCGGGCGTCTGATCGTCGTCTCGGTAGATGATGGCGAGCTCATCGAATCTCGCGGCCTTGCGGAAAGCCACGAGAGCGTCGTGCAGCGCGTCACGGAACACCACTCGCGTAAGCGAGCGAGTAATGCTCACGATGACCTCCTGCTTGAACGCGGAGGATTGGATCATCCAGAGAACCAGGTCAAGTTGCTCCCAGGCGAAGTTCGTCCGCTCCGCCAGACTTTTAGGATCGGCGGGGATGCCTTTGAAGACGAACGCGGCGCTGCCGATGACCCGGCCCGCGACGTTGAGCGGCTGGATGAACCAGGTGCGTCCGCCCGATCGCACGACCGCGCGGCGGTTGGGAAATTTATTCAGATCGCGTTCGGAGGCCTTGCCCCAGGCGCACGTCGCGACGGCGCGGGTCTCGTCGTGCGTGCGAACGACGGCTCCCTCGGCGCCGAGCGCGCGCGCCGCCACCGGCAGATAGCGATCCATGGAGGCGCGCAAGCCGAGGCGGTCGGCGGCGCACGACTCCATCGTGTCGTCGAGCAGGTGCAGGAACGGAGCGAGAGCGAGGGTCTGGGTCTTCATTCTAGAGAAGCCTTCCTTGGGTGTCCGGCTTGATGTTGAGCAGTTCGAGGTCCTGGGCGGTGTCGATGTCGGCCTGGGTGTAGCCGTCCTCGAGCGGGATCTTCACCGCCTCGCCCCAATGGCGGCGCACGGCGGCCATTGCGGTGTCGTCGCCGACGAGGCGGCCGATCTCGCCGAAGAGCTCGCGCGGATAGGCCGTCGGGTGGCCCTTCACGGGGCCTTCGGCGCCGGGAAAAATCGGGAAGGTCAGCGCGCCGGAGAGCTCGAACTCGGCGACGACGCGCTCGATGAGCCAGGCGGGCACGCGCGGCATGTCGCCGAGAAGGGCCACGACGCCGGGGGCGTCGGCGGGCACCTCGCGCAGGCCGACTTCGAAGCTCGACGCCTTGCCCGAGGACCAGGAAGGATTGAAGACGACGCGCAGGCGCGGATCGTCGAGGCCTTCGATGGCCTTGAGGCCCTGCTCGGCGCCGGCGCCCAGAATAAGGATGACGGGATCCAGCCGCGAGGCGAGGGCGGACTCGACGACGTGACGCAGCACCGGGCGGCCGTCCACGGCCGCCAGCAACTTCGAGCTGCCCCCGAAGCGCTTGCCGCGTCCGGCCGCGAGCACGAGCCCGGGTATGCGAACCCCGCCCTTGCGCTGCATCGGAGACGAGCCGGCGGCGCGCGTACGCGCGGGGCGCCCGCCTTTACGCTCGGCGCGCACGGCGAGAATCTCGGCCGTCACGGCGAGCGCGATCTCTTCGGCGGTCTCCGCTCCGACGTCGAGGCCGGCCGGAGCCGAGAAGGCTCCCGCACGGGGCTCGACGCCCTCTTCCCGGAGCTGGGCCAAAAGCTTCGCCGCGCGTCCGACGTTGCCCACGAGACCCACGTAGCGCGCCGGGCTCGGCACCGCGCCCTTGAGCGCGCGAAGGTCGGCGGAGTGGCTGCGGGTGGCCACGACGATGTAGGTGTCGAGGTCGGGGCGGCAGGCGGCGCGCGCCGACTCCCACCCGCCTTCGACGAGCCGCCAGCGCGCGCGATCCCAGCCTTCGCCGTGCAGACGGCCGGGACGATGGTCGGCGACGGTGACGACGAAGCCGAGCCGGTCCAGCAGTTCCGCCATACGCTTGCAGTCGTCGCTCGAGCCGAGGACCAGCACCTTGCCCATCGGTATCAAGGGGAAGCGCATCAAGCGGCGCACCCCGCCGCGCTGGGCCTCCTCCTCGAGCTCCGGCTCGCCTTCCTGGTAGCAAGCCTTCACCCCGGGATGGTCGGGTGGAAAGTGACGCCGGCGGCCGGCGTCCTCGCCGGACAAGGCGAATTCGATGACCAGGCCCTCGCCGCGCAGCAAGGTCTCGCGGACCTCGCGCAGACGCTCGCGCAGCTCGCCCGTGATGGGCTCGAGCCAGACCTCGGCGCGCCCGGACAGCCCTCCGGGGCCGAACACGGTGTCGTCCTCGGTCAGCTCGATCTCGACGAGGCGCGGCAGGCCGCTCTCGATCGCGGCCAGGGCGGCGTCGCGCAAGGCCTCCGTCACGGAGGCCGCGGCCACCACGCCCTCGCCGCCGGCGGCGGCATCGTCGGCGATCACGCAGGACGCGCCAGGACGCTCGCCCAACGCCCCGTCGAGCGTGACCAAAGTGGCCAGAACGCCGCGCACGTTCATGGGATCGGCGGAGGCGAGATCCTCAAGGGCGCGCAGGGCGGCCAGGACTTCATGGGGGCGTGGAGCGCTCATTTTCTCGTCGGTGGACCGTCGAGGGATTCAACCATATCAGCGCGGGCAACGGACAGCGAGAACGAGCTCGTCCCGGTGGAGGCCCTCGGCGGCCAACGAGGCCTGTTCATACTCCGAGAACGGAGCGTTGTTCCACGCGTCGGCGATCCAGCGGCCGGCGACGCACATCTCGAATTTCTTGTTCAGGGCCCCGGAGACGAGCGCATAGCGGACGGCGTCGTGGGTCAGCCCCTCGGCCCGGTAATCGCAATCCGGGGAACACACCCAGGGGCCGTTGAACTTCGACGGATAGCTGAGGTGCCAGCGAGGCTCGGCGATCGGAACCTTCCACAGCGGGTTCGCCGCGTTCAACGCCGTCTTGGCGGCCCGGTCCGGCATCAGGGCGACGGGCGTGCCGCGCAGGTACCAGTTCACGTAATGCGGCGCGTAATCCGCGATCACGGCGCCGGATTCGCCCGAAGCCCGGATCACGTCGAACGCGCGGCGCAGAGGCTGGCGCTCCCCGCGCGCCTTCATGCCCCAGTCGGCGGCGACGACGCGCAAGCCGTGCCACGGAGGGAACACGCCGAGGAACTCCGGCAACAGCGCGGCCGCGAAGGCGGCGTAAACAAAAGCCTTTTTCGGGAAACGGACGGCTTTGGGCCAGGGGACGGCGATGAACCAGAATATAAAGAAGACCGGCAAAGACAGATAATAACGGGACTGGCTGTAAGGATGGAGGTCTCCCAAACGGACGAACACGACGGCGAAGACGAGCAAAGTTAAGAGAGAAACGGCCTGGCGCTTCGCGCCTTTTGAGTACAGATAAACGATCCCAAGAATGAAAAACGGGAACGAGTAACCGATTTCAAAGAAGCTGAGACTTCTCAGCTGATGTTCGCCCCCTTTGTTCCATGTCTCCTGAAGCCACGGACGGGTCAGGCCCAGCAAGGCGATCAACGACAAGACCGACGAGACAACAGCGACCGGCCATTCCTTCCGGTAGAAGATGAGGATCGTCAGACAAAACAGCGACGACATCAATCCGCCGCCAATGGAATGAAAATGGGGAAGCAGGAAAATGGCCGCGCCGGCCAACATACGGCCGCGCGGAGCGCCGCGGCCGAGCAAGGCCAATCCGATCATACCGATCATCGTCAGCAGATCGAGCGCGCCGTGATAGCGCGCGGTCCGGTTATGAAGGACGCGGGTCGTCTGGACGCCGTACAAGCTCGCGACGCCGACCGCGGCCCCGACCGGGAAGCCTCCATAGGCGCTCAGCGCGAAGGACAGCAAGGAGGACGTCAGCGCGTGACAGACGATGAACGGGGCCCGCACGGCGGCGTCCTGGTTCAGCCCGATCGGCGCGGCCGCGAGCAGCCCCCCGGCGCCCAGGTAGAACTGCCCCCACGGCGTGTAGCGGTGAAGAGTCCCGTCCTCGAGCTCCTGGCCCGCGGCGTTGACGGAGATGCGCCCCTGAACATCCACGAAGCGGGGAAGCCCCGACTCGGCGACCGAGCGCGCGCGCTCCGCCGTCTCGACCTCGTCCTGCCACAGGTGCCGGAAGCCGGCGACGGGCAGGAGCAGACCGAGGACGACGAAAAAGGGAATCGTATGAACGATTTTTCGAAGCATCCGTGAGGAAGTTTACCTGATCGGGGCCCGGCCTGTAATGAAGGAAGCCTTGAAAAGGTCGGGTTCCCCGGCTACAATGCGGGCGTGGCACTCGATGAAAAGGCTTTGCGCAGCCTCGTCACCCTATTAGAGGAAGAGGACCCCTCGAGCCTCGCCTTGGTGCGGAGTAAAATCCTCGGCGTGGGCGCGGCCATTCTGCCCTACCTGGACGAGATCCGTCCGGCCGCGACGCCGGAGATGGCGATCCGCCTCGAGTCCGTCGCGGGCGAACTGCGCTTCCAGGATTTGCGCCGCGACTTCGTGCGTCTCTCGTTGGCGAAAACGCCGGATCTCGAGGACGGCGCCATGCTGATCTCCCGGTTCGGATTCGCCGACGTGGACGCCGCCGTTTACCGCGCGTGGCTCGACCGCGTGGCGGCCGCCGTCGCGGCCGAAATGCCCCCCGACGCCGGGATCGGCGAGTCGGTCCGCCGTCTATCGAATTATCTGTTCCAGACCCTCGGCGTCGCCGGCAACGAGACCCGCTACTACGACGCCGACAACAGCTATCTGTCGCGCGTGATCGACACGCGCCGCGGCATACCCGTCACGCTCACCGTGCTTTTCCTCCTCCTCTCCCGGCGGCTGCGCCTGCCGGTGTACGGCGTCGGCACGCCCGGCCACTTCCTCGCCGGATTCAAGGAAAACGGCACGTCGCTGTTCGTGGACTGTTTTCGTGGCGGCCAGCTGATGACCTTGCCCGAGGTCAAACGCATGCTCGTGCGCAACGGCTATGAGTGGCGCGCGGACCTCGGCAAGCCCGTCGGTCCGAGGGAGATTCTCGCCCGCATGCTGCGAAATCTCATCTCGATTTACCAGAAAACCGGCGCCCTCGACAGAGCCGACCGGCTTTCGACCTTGGTGGAGATCGTGCTCACCGGACACGACACGGAGTCGCGATGAAGTCCCTTATCCTTCTCCTTTTCTTAAAGGGTCTTGCGGTGGACGCCCTGGCAGAACGCCCGATCAATCCTCCGGCGTCGGATTTCCCCCCCGTCAGCGCCTGGCTCAACGCGACCCAGCTCTCGCTGTCCCGCATGCGCGAACACAAGGTCGTCGTCATCGCCTTCATCAACCCGACCTCCATCAACTCCGTGCGCGTGCTCCCCGCGCTCAAAGCCTGGTTCGACCGCTACGCTCTGTCGCAGGTCATGGTCATCGGCGTCCTGACGCCCGACCTCAACTTTCATCGCGAACCGGTGTGGGCCAAAAATCTCCTCAAACGCTACGGGATCGAGTATCCCGTCATCCTCGACAGCGACCGGCGCCTGTGGAAATCCTACGGCAACGAGGGTTGGCCCGCGCTTTACCTCGTCGACCGGCGGGGGCGCATCGTCTTCGACCGTCTTGGCGAGGGCGGGTACCAGGAGTTCGAGAAGGAAATGCGTCTAGCCTTGGCCGACCTGATCGGCGCCGACGCCCTTCCGCCGGCGACGGACGTCGCCGACCCGCCCCGCCGCGACTGCGGCACCGTCACGCCCGAGATCAGCCTCGGGGCGCGCCCGGGCGTGAAGCCGTCGCTCACCCTCGACGGCGAGACGTCCTTGCGCCGCTCCCTGATCGTGGAGGCGCGCGACGCCGAGACGGCGCATCATGGACGCTGGGACACCGAGCCCGACGGCCTACGCCTGGCCCAGGCGAATAAAACCCAATCCTCCTTCGT
>CALRXP010000077.1:0-9543 GCA_943372155.1 Candidatus Endomicrobiellum trichonymphae
TGGCCCTCGGTGAGCTTGATGACGAAGGACTTTTCTTGGGTCATCTTGCGCAGCTTGGCGAAGCCCTCCTCGAACTGCGCCGGGGTCAGGCCGCCCAACTTGGCGCCGCGCCCGACGGGGATCAGGAAGAACACCTCCCAGAACGCGACGTCGAGCGATGAGACGAGCGCTGCGACCGCGTCGAACTCATGCCAATTCCAGGCGCCGAAGCAGGAATTAATCTGGATCGGAATGCCCATCTCGCGGGCTTGCTTCGCGGCGCGCAGGACGATGTCGAAGGCTCCGGGGGTGCGGCGGAAGCTGTCGTGGGACGCCGCCGTCGCGCCGTCCAGGCTGAAGGCGATCTGGTCGACGCCGGCCTCCTTTAGAGAAGCCAGGCGTTCGCGGGTCAGATTCGGCGTCGCCGCCGGGATAGTACCCATCCGCAGGCCCGCGGACTTGCCGTAACGAATGAGCTCCTCCAAGTCCTTGCGGTTGAGCGGATCTCCCCCCGACAGGATCATGATCGGCGTTCCCATCGCCTTGACCTGATCGATGAGGTTCTTTCCCTCGGCGGTGGTCAGCTCGTTGGGATGCTGGGTCGTGTCGGCATTCGCCCGGCAGTGATCGCAGGCGAGGGCGCAGGAGCGCGTCGATTCCCAGATAACGAGAAGGGGCGCCTGGCTGAAGTCGAAGATGGGAGGAAGAGCCGCCGGGTGAGAGAGATTGTTCTTCATGATTTGTCTCTAGGCAACGTTTCGGCCAAGGGTGGCGGAACTGTTTGGCACTTCTGTTGCTACAGGCCTGACGTATGAATCCTTCTGAGCGGATGTTCGTCGTGGGGCTCAATCACCTCAACGCGTCGGTGTCATCGCGAGAAAAAGCGGTCGTCTCCTCGCAAGATCTCCCCCGGATTCTGGCTGAGCTCAAGGCTCTCGTCCCCCTCGAGGAAGTCGTGGTGCTCTCGACGTGCAGCCGCGTGGACATCTTCGCAGTCTGCGCCGATCCCCGCGCCGGCCGCGAACTCGTGCGCGAGTGGTTTACGGGCCGCGCCGGTTCGGCCATCGAAGCCTCCCTTTATGACCTGCAGGGCGAGGACGCCTTGCGCCATCTGTTCCGCGTCGCGTCAGGACTCGATTCCTGGATCATCGGCGAGTCCGAAATCCTGGCTCAGGTGAAGAAGGCCTACCAGGCCGCGCTCGAGCTCGGCTTCACGCGCAAGGTCCTCAACCGCGCGTTCCAGTCCGCGATCGCGGCGGGCAAGGACGTGCGCACCGCCACGGGAATCCAGAACGGCATCCATTCCATCGGCGGCGCCACGGCCATGGTCGCCAAACGGATTTTCGGCGAGAAGGCCGGCGGCGAGATTCTCGTGTTCGGCGCGGGCCCGGCGGCGGAAACCGTCGTCCGCCATCTGGCCGCCAAGAAATTCGACCGGATCATCGTCGCCAACCGCACGCTCGAGAACGCCCGCGCCATCGCCGATTCCCTCGGCGGCACGGCCGTGACGCTCGAAGAGGGTCTTGCGCGCCTGCACGACGTCGAGGTCGCCGTGTTCTCGACCTCGGCCGAAGAGCCGCTGCTCAAAGCCGCGATGCTCGCCCGCATGCTACCCGGAAGGGCCAAGCCCCTGTTCCTCGTCGACCTCGGCGTTCCGCGCAACGTCGAGCCCGCCTGCGCGACCTTCGAATCCGTCTACCTTTATGATCTCGACGATCTCAAGCGCATGATCCAGGACAGCATGGCCGGCAAGCACGCTGAAAAGGACCGCGCCGAAAGCCTCGCCGCCTCCGCGGCGCTCGAGTGCCGCGTCGAACTCGACAAAACGCCGCGCGTGGCGGCTGAGACAATCAATTTACATGACAACGCCGCAACTGGTACCGTGACTGCCATCCGCTAGAGAGGATCCCATGTTAACCCTGACCGATCGTCGAATCCGCCGGACCGGACCCGCGCTCGCGGCGTTCGCGGCGTTGATCTTCGCGTTGCCCGCGCCTTCGCGCGCGGCCGACGCGACCACGTCGACCGCGACCGTCAAGGAGCGAATCCCCGATGTGGTCGCGCCGGTGACGAAGAAGACGGCGGCGTCGGAAAACCCCGCCGGAGCCACCTTCGTCGGGCGCGCGGCGTGCGCGACCTGCCACACCGACAAGGACGAGTCCTTCGATAAGACGTTCCACGGACGAAAGGCCCTGTCGAGCCCGAAGCTCACCAACTCTTGCGAGTCCTGCCACGGACCGGGCAGCCTCCACGCCGAGGCCGGCGACCCGCTGTTGATCCTCAATCCCAAAAAGCTCGACTCCGCCGACGTCGCGGAAAAGTGCATGAGCTGCCATAAAGAGAAGTCGCTCATGATGTGGAAGACGGGCACGCACAAGCAGAACGACCTGAGCTGCCTCACCTGCCACAGCATCCATGAGGGCGAAGGTCGCAAGAACCTGGTCAAGAGCTCCGTCGACACCTGCCTGACATGCCACACCAAGCAGAAGACGGACATGCGCCTGGCCTCTCACCATCCGGTGCCGGAAGGCAAGATGACGTGCGTCTCCTGCCACAACCCCCACGGCGGCATCGAGGGCAACCTCAAGGCCGATTCCGTGCAGGAGCAGTGCGCGAAGTGCCACTCGGACAAAGTCGGTCCGTTCGCCAACGAGCACCCGCCCGTGGCCGACAGCTGCAGCAACTGCCACGCCGTTCACGGCTCCGCCAACGAGCGCCTCATGAAGCAGCCCATCCAGATGCTCTGCATCAGCTGCCACCGCTCGGCGCACGGCGGCGCCGGCCCCACCACGACGCAGGCCAACACGTTCAAACGTGAGCGCTGCACCGACTGCCACAAGGACATCCACGGCTCCGATCGGAGCCCGTTCTTCGCCCAGTAATTGCCCCGGGAGATCGATATGAACTTTATAAAGGAGTCGAAGGTGAAGTCCGCGACGCGGGTCGCGCTCGCGGTTCTGTTGCTCGGCCCGGGCGCGCTTCAGGCGCGCGCCGCGGCCGACGTCATGACGGGCATCAAGTACGAGGATCTCGACACGTCCGGGCACGCCAACCAGGTGATGGAATACAACGGAAAAACCTACGGCGGCAGCAACGCCGTGCGCGGCGACGTCCGCGTCGGAAACCAAAGCGCGGCCGGCCTGTTCGACCTCTACCTGTACGACATCGGAAGCAACGAACTGGACGCCGGATTCAACGCGGACCACAGCTCCGGCCTGCGGTTGGACGCGAAGTACCAGACCCTTCACCACCGCATCGGCTATATGCGGATCGGCGAGATCCACAGCGGCAGCTGGTTGCCGAAGACGGCCATCAACCTCCTGGACGATCCCGCGGCGAACCTGATGATCCGGCGCACCGAGTCGGAATTCGGAGCTGCGTACGTGAACCCGTCGAACTCGGCGCGCTGGCTGAGGGCGGAGTACTGGGCGGCCGAAAAATACGGCAGCATGTCATGGGGCCTGACGGGAAACCCGAATATACTGCGGACTCGCGTCGACGTCAACAACATCAAGCAGGATTTTACCCTCGGGGCGGGCACGAACATCAAGGACGACTCGGCCGTTAGCGTCGACCTGGTCCATACCGAATTCCGCGACCTGGCGAGCAAGCTGACCTCGCCCGTGGACGGCGGCACCGGCAGCAACAACAACGGCGGTTTCATAAAGTATCCGAGCCCGAACCTGACCATGAACGGCACGGAAATGAAGTTCCGCAGCGACCTGACCAAGAAGGTCGCGGTGACCGGCGCCTTCTCCGGCAACCAGCGGGTCAACGAGCGCACGAACTTCAAGCAGAACACCGTCGTCGGCGCGCTCAACGCCGCCTACGCGGCCACCAAGAAGCTCGCGTTCACCGGCAAGCTGTACCTCCGCGCCTTCGAGGTCGTGGAAAACGCCTATGTCCCTGAACCGGGCCGCGGCGACGCCGTGATCCGGACGAACACCAGCCAGATGGACAAGACGGCCCTCCGCGGAGAGTTCATCGTCAACTACCGCCCTGTGGAGCCCGTGCGTCTCAAGGGTTCTTATAAGATCGAGGTCACCAACCGTCGCGACGCCCCGGCCCAATTCTACTCGCCGGACCGGTTTTACGTGGACGGGTACTTCGTGCAAGGGGCGGCGAACAACGAGGTCGCCCGCAACGACACGAAGCACACCTTCAACGCGACCGCGAAGGCGGACCTGCCTTTGGGGATGGGCCTCGAGGCCGGCTACACGAAGATGCAGGCCAATGTCCCGGCCTTCATCAACATGCCCAACAAGCAGGACGACGTGACTGGGGAATGGACGGTGCCCCTCCCCTCGAACCTGACGCTGTCCTTCCTCGGCGGCTATCTCCGGGAGAAGAACACGCGTCACGACTTCGAGCACTACAGCCGGACCAAAAACACTTATCGCGCGGGCCTCGACTGGGCCGCGACGAATAAGGTGTTCCTCGGCGCGGACGCCAGCTACGAAACCATCCGCTCCTTCCAGGAATGGTACTTCGGCAACGGCAGCAACGTCCCCTCGGCGACCACGTCGTTCCATACGTCGGCGCTGACCCAGACGCGCAACACCGTCTGGGGCGCGCACGCCAAGGTCAATCTGCCCAAGGGCGTCGTGGTCATGGGCAACGGCACGTACACGCGCTCGACCGTCAAGACGCCCGCGTTGCTCCGCTACACGGGCGGCACTCTTGAGGACTACACCCCGACCAACGTCAACATCGCCCGGGGCAGCGTCGCCGTGGAGTATACGCCTGAGAAGTACAAGAACCTCACGGCGCGGGCCAGCTACTCGGTCAGCGACTGGGTAGACAAGTTCGACGAGCTCAACAGCGGCCGCTACAGCGTGGCTCAGCTGGGGGTTTCCTCGAAATTCTGACGCTTGAGTTTGTAGACTTCGTTGACGCGATTCGACGCACAGGAGAGACTTCGATGAAAATCATACTGACCTTGGCCGTGATCATGGCGGCGACGAGCGCGTTGGCCGCCGATGAGAAGCCGACCGCGGATAAGTTCTACGCCGCCAAGTGCGCCTCCTGCCACGGCAAGGACGGTCGCGGCAATGCCAAGATGCTCAAGATGCTGAAGGTTGAAGCGAAGGATCTCGACCTGCTCGCCGACAAGCCCAGCAAGGAAGAGGACGCCGAGTTCACGAAGTACATCCTCGAAGGCAAGGGCAAGAAGATGCCGGCCTATAAGGCGAAGCTGGGCGGCCTCGACGTCGCCGACCTGATCAAATACATCCACAGCCTGCGCCCCGCCGAGGCGGCCAAACCCTGATATGAAACCCAAACACGGGCTCGACGATGAAGATACGCGCTCGCGCGTCTGGCGCCACGTTTTTCTGGCGCTCGGCATCATCGTCGTGCCCGTGTTGTACGGGGCGGCGACGTCGAGCGTCGCCTTTGAGCGCTCCAAAAGCCTCGAATTCTGCGCCTCCTGCCACGTGATGGATCCTTTCGTTGAAGACCTCAAGAATCCGAGCAGCGATCTGCTCGCGGCGAAGCACTACCAGTACCGGCGCATCAACACCCACCAGTGCTACGCCTGCCATGCCGACTACGACCTGTTCGGCCCGGTCAAGGCGAAGGTGAACGGCCTGAGCCACTTCGTTCACAACTACGTGGGGACGCGCCACGAGATCAAGCTGTACAAGCCTTTCCCCAACGCGCGCTGCCTGCAGTGCCACGACGGCGCGAAATCCTTCGTCAAGGCCGAGGCTCATACGGACATCATGGCCGAGCTGCGCAGCGACGGCATGAAGTGCGCGGAATGCCACGGCTCGGCGCATCCGGAGCACGCGGGGGTGCCGAAATGAATAACCGCAAGAAAGCCGCCCTTACCTGCGCCGCCCTGAGCGTGATGATCACCAGCATCTGCCTCTACAAGACGACGTCAGTGACGATGATGGCCCTGTTCAACCTGGCCATGCCGCTCTCCCTCCTGGGCATCGCCCTCTACCTGTTCGACGTGGCGGTCTCGGTGATGAAGCTTCGAATCAAGGCGAAGCACCACTGACCCGTCGGGGGCCGGAGAAATGATAAAATGGGCTTGATGAAAGCAAACTCGGCCCTCCTGCTCCCTCTCTGCATCGTCCTGCTCTCGGCCGCCTGCCGCGAGGAAGGCGTCACTCACGCCCGCGTACCCAAGGAAGAAGCCCCGGCCGCGGGCGTCCCGACGATGCCCGGCGCGATGCCCGCCCTCGACGCTCCCGCCGAACGTCCCCGCGGACTTGCCTGGACCTTGCCCTCCGGATGGAAGGAGATCCCCGGCAACGGAATCCGCCTGGCGACGTTCACCCCTCCCGGCGGGCTCAAGACCGAGGCCACGGTCGTGGCCCTCCCCGGCGAATCAGGCGGCGAGCTCGCCAACGTCAACCGCTGGCGCGGCCAGATCTCCCTGCCGCCGGTCGATGAGGCCGGCATGAAGGCCGCGCGCACGACCGTCGCCACGAAGGCCGGCCCGGCGGCCGTCTACGATTTCACGAGCGAGGGCGCCGTCCGGACCCGCCTCATCGCCGCCGCGATCAACGTCCAGGGGACCACCTGGTTCTTCAAGCTCATGGGCGAGGCCGTCGCCACCGAGGCCGCCCGTCCGGGATTTCTGACGATCATCAAGGGGCTCAAGCTCGATGCCGCGAAATAGCCCCCTCGACCGGCTGATCGACGGCCTCAGCTCGCTGAAGCTGACCCTTCTCTGCCTCACCTTGCTGATGGTCCTGGTCGTCGCCTGCACCTTGGCGCAGGTCAACCTCGGCATCCACCTCGCCGTCGAACGCTACATCCGCTCCTTCATCGTTTGGTGGTCGCCGGAAGGCTCCGCCATGCGCCTGCCGATCTTCCCCGGCGGCGGGCTCGTCGGCGGGGTGCTCCTGCTCAATTTGATCTTCGCGCAGTTCCGCAAGCTCGAATTCTCCTGGCGCAAGGGCGGCCTGTGGATCGTGCACATCGGCCTGGCCCTGCTGTTCGTCGGCGAGTTCGCCACCGCGCTCTTCCAGGTCGAGAGCAACATGGCGATCGAGGAAGGCCAGACCAAGAGCTACAGCGAGGACTACCGGCGCATGGAGGTCGCGGTCGTCGACGAGACCGACAAGGAGTTCAACGACGAGTTCGGCGTTCCCGACACCTTGCTCAAATCCCGCCCGGAGATCACCGATCCGGCCTTGCCCTTCACGCTCCGCGTCCGGGCCTATTACGACAACGCCGCGCTCTCGATGCGGCCCGCCGGCGCGCCGCCGTCCATCGTCACGGCCGGCATCGGCGCCGGGATGTCTTACGAGCCGCGCTCGCCGGTCACGGCCGACGGGGAACAGAACACGTCCGTCGCCGTGATCGAGCCCGTGCTCAAGGACGGCAAGAGCCTGGGCGTGTTCCTGGTCTCCAACGCTCTCGGCGCCCCGCAGGGCTTCATCCACGAAGGCCGGAGCTGGAAGCTGTCCTTACGCCTTCGCCAGTACCGTCACCCGTTCTCGCTCACGCTCAAGGATTTCCGCCACGACGTTTACCCCGGCACCGAGATTCCCAAGAATTTCTCGAGCCTGGTACGGCTCAAGGACGCCGCCGCCGGGGACGACCGCGACGTGCTGATCTACATGAACTCCCCCCTGCGTCACGGCGGCCTGACCTTCTATCAGGCCAGCTTCGGCAAGAACGACACCCTCTCCGTCCTCCAGGTGGTGCGCAACCCGGCGTGGACCTTGCCCTACCTATCGTGCCTGCTCGTGTCCCTGGGCCTGCTCTGGCACTTCGGCGTGATGCTGCTTAAATCCCTCGGAGCGAGAAAGGCATGAAGACCCGCCGAATGCAGGCCGGAGTGTTCCTCGGCGCGCTGATCCTCGCCGCCTGGCCGGGCCTCATGCCCGCGCCTAAATCCGATTACAATCTCGCGGACTTCGCGCGCCTGCCGGTTCTCGAGGGCGGCCGGGTCAAGCCCGTCGACAGCTTCGCCCGCAGCGCCTTGATGTCCATCCGCGGAAAGCAGAGCGTGCCCGTCGACGGCAAGCCCTTGCCCGCCGTCCGCTGGCTGCTCGACTCCGCCTTCAAGCCCGAGTCCTCCGACACCTACCCGGCCTTCGTCGTGGACGATCCCGAGGTGCTGGGCCTGCTCGGCCTCGAGCAAGGCAAGACGCGTTACCTGCCCTACTGGCAGATCGAACCCAAGCGCGACGAGATCCAGAACCAGGCCGCCGCCGCCGACAAAATCGAGAGCGGCCGCCGCTCCCGGTTCCAGACCGCTTTGCTCAATTTAAACAGCCGCGTCACCCTGTATGAACGGGTCAAGAACACCTTCATGGTTTCCGGCGAAGGCGATCCGGCGATGGAGCTGGCCGCGTTCAGCGCCCTGCTGCCGAGCGCCATGCGCGCCTTCCACGCCGCCAAGCCGACGAACGCCGACGTCCGCACCATGAAGGCCCTGTCCGATATGCTCCAGCGCTACAGGTTCCTGGAGCAGGCGGGCGCGTTCAAAGCGCTGCCGCCGGTGGAAGGCGCCCCGGCGGACGCCTGGACCAATGTCGGCGAAGCCTTGTCGAATCCGATGAGCGCCCAGACCCCCCATCCGGGCCTAGCCTCCTTCGCCCTTATGGGGCGCGCCTACCGCACCGGCGACGCCGCCGCCTTCAACTCCGCTTTAGCCGAGCACGCCGCGTGGGTCGCCCGCTATCAGCCCGCCGCCGCCCGCTCCGCGCGGTACGAAGTGGTGTTCAACACCTGCTCCCCGTTCATCTCGGGCATGGCGCTGTACCTCACGGCCCTGCTGCTCGTCTTCGCCGCATGGGCGACCCGGCGCGAGGATGTCGCCGCCGCCGCGCGTTCCCTAGCCTGGGCCGCTTTCCTGGTGCACACGTTGGGTCTGATCGCGCGCACGGTCCTGCAAGGCCGCCCTCCCGTCACCAACCTCTACTCCTCAGCCGTGTTCGTCGGCTGGGCGAGCGCGTTGCTGGGCCTGGTGTCCGAGCGCATCCACCGCAAAGGCTTCGCCGCCGCCGGCGCCTGCGCCATCGGCTTCATCACCTTGCTCATCGCCCATCACCTCAGCACCACCGGCGACACCATGGAGATGATGCGCGCCGTCCTCGACTCCAACTTCTGGCTCGCCACTCACGTCGTGGCGATCACGATCGGCTACAGCTCGACCTACCTCGCGGGCATGCTCGGCATCGCCTGGGTCGTGCGCCGTCACGTCCTGGTCAAGCCCGACCCCGAGGCCTCGAAGGCGCTCGCGTCTTTGACCTACGGCGTCATCGCCTTCAGCCTCCTCTTCAGCTTCGTGGGCACCGTGCTCGGCGGCATCTGGGCCGATCAGAGCTGGGGACGCTTCTGGGGCTGGGACCCGAAGGAAAACGGCGCCCTCTTGATCGTCCTGTGGAACGCCTTGATCCTGCACGCGCGCTGGGGAGGCTTCGCCCGCGAGCGCGGCATCATGCTGATGGCGGTCTTCGGCAACATCATCGTGAGCCTGTCCTGGTTCGGCGTGAACATGCTCGGCATCGGCCTTCATTCCTACGGCTTCATGGACCAGGCGTTCCTGTGGCTGTCGGCCTTCTGCGCCCTGCAGGTGGGCATCATGGTGCTGGG
>CALRXP010000078.1:0-9501 GCA_943372155.1 Candidatus Endomicrobiellum trichonymphae
CTCGCGCGGCGCGGCCACCGCGTCGCGGGGCTCACTCGCGCTGACGCCAAAGGCAAAACGCTCGCCGCGCGCGAGATCGTGCCTGTCGTCGGGGATATGCGGGACCCGAAGTCCTGGGCGAACGCCGCGAAGGACGCCGACGTCCTGATCCACTGCGCCGTCGAGTACGGCGCCGAGTACCAGACTTTGGACCGCAATACGGTCGACGCTCTGCTTTCCTTCAGCGGCAAGACGATTTACACCTCCGGCGTCTGGCAATACGGCCCCGGCGGGCCTTTCGACGAGACCCGCGCGTTCGACGGCGAGCCGCTGATGCCCTGGCGCGCCGAGCACGAGAAATCCGTGCTCGCCGCGAAGGGCCTCGTCATTCGCCCCGGCTGCGTGTACGGCGGCTCGGGCAGCCTCACCGGCCTGTGGTTCCAGGGCGCGCTCGAACGCAAGGCGGCGCCGATCGTGGGCGAAGGCGCCCATATCTGGGCGATGGTCCATCTCGACGACCTCGCCGACCTGTACGCCCGCGCCGCGGAGAGCGGGCTGGCGGGAGAGCTGTTCAACGCCGTGGATCGCTCGCGCGCGCCGGTCCTCGTCATGGCCCAGGCCGCCTCGCGCGCGGCGGGAGCGGGGGGAGCGGTGAAGGTCCTCGACATGCGCGAAGCCGAGTCGCTGTACGGGGGCATGGCCCACGGCCTCGCCTTGGATCAGCTGGTGGTTTCGGCCAAGGCCGAAAAGCTCCTGGGCTGGAAGCCGCGCTTCGACGGCTTCGCCCCGAACGCGGCGCGGTTTTTTGAGTCTTGGAACGCCTCCCGCTGAGGGGGCAAGTGCTATACTCCGACAATAACAACTATGACCACTCCCCACGACACGACCTCTGAAGATCTCTCCGCCACCGCCCCGCTCGGCACCGACGACGCCGCGCCCGTTTTCGACACCACGCCCTACCCCGACGCCGCCGCCTACTCCTCGCCCCGCTCCCCGATCGAAAACGTCCTGCTCATCGACGGCGACAACGACCCGCACGTCCCGCCGGACGCCCGCGTGACGCGGCACACGCTCGTGCGCGTGTTCCTGCGACCCGGCGCCCTGCTGCCGCGCAACCTCGAGAAGCCGCTTGCGCGCCTGCCCAACTTCTGCACCGTCACCTCGCCCAAGGGCGGGGCCAACGCCGCGGACTTCGTCATGAGCCTGCATGCCGGCATGCTGCACGCCGTCCTGCCGCAGAACGTGCCCTTCTTGATGGTGACCAACGACGCGACGCTCACGGCGATGACTGCCGAGCTCCAGCGCCTGGGCCGCGTGGCCACGGTGTGGACCTCGCATCGCGACCTCGAGTCCGAGCTGAAGGAAGCCGAGTCCGACGCCACAGGCTCCTACGAGAGCGCCGGCACGACCAAGGCCAAGAACCATCGCCGCCGTGGCGGACGCTCGCGCGGAGGACGCTCCTCCCGCGCCGCCGCACCCGCCGCTCCGTCCCGTTCCGGCCGCTCGCGCGGCGGGCGTGGACGCTCTTCCTCCCGGGCGACGCCCCCGGAGGCCGCCTTAGCGGCTCCGGCGCCGGTCATCCTGCCGCCGGACAACGGCGAGCCCCGGAAGACCGGAGGCAAAACGCTTTCAGAGGCGGCGTGGACGTACGCCTCGCGCCTGCAGCGCATCAAGGACGTGCCGTCCCGCGTGAAGACCTTGCTCAACGACATCAAGAACCGCGCGGGCAGCCACGGCTTCTCGCCGGAGGAGATCCTCGAGGAGCTCAAGCGCCATCACGGCGTGAAGGTGGACGCCCAGGGCCGCGTGCAGGTGGAGAAGGTCAAGCCCGCCGCCGAGGAAACCGCCCCGGTCGCCGAGGACAACGCGTGAAGCTCGCCGCGGTCTGCCTTCTCCTGACCTTGGGAGCGGCCGCCGCCGAGCTCAAGGCCAAATCCCAGCCGACGCGCCTGGCCGGGAAGGTCGTCAAGACGTCGTCGAAGATCTCGCCCGGCGGCGACGGCAAGCCGGTGTTCCGCGAAGGGCGCCTCACCATGACGGACAAGGCCGACCGCGAGGAAGAGCTCAAGGCCACGGCGAAGACCAAGATCACCCTCGACGGCAAGCCCGCCCAGTTCCGCGCCGCCCAGCCGGGCACGATCATCGTGCGAGCGCAATACGATCCGAACACGAAAGAGCTCTCGGCCCTCGATCTCAAGTCCGCGCCGCGGCCCGAGTCGCCGTCCGCCGAAGAGCCCGGCGTCGTAACGGGCGAGGTGGCGGACACCGACGTGATCAAGGGACGGTTGTCGGTGCGCCTCGGCCCCCAGAACGTGCGCGAGTATGCGGTCGGGGAGGTCACCGAGGTCGTCGGCGCCGACGGCAAGGCCGTCGCGTTCGAGACGCTCAAGGTCGGAGACCTCGTCGAAGTGGACTCCAAGGACGGCAAAAGCGCCGCCACCGTCCGCGCGCGCCCCGCGCAGTAAGCGATGGCCGTCGAGCGCCATCTGCGCGCGCTCGAGGGCGCCGTCGACGGCCCCCTGACCCTCGGCGAGCTCGTCCACCGAATGCACCACAGCGGCTTCGGCTTGCTCGTCGTTTTTATCTGCCTGCCGTTTCTTCAGCCCTTGCCAATGGGGGGGCTCTCGAGCGTTCTCGGTCCCTTGGTCGCCCTATTGGGGGCGCGTCTGGCCCTAGGGAGAAAAGAGCTCGTTCTGCCGGGCTGGATCGGAAGCCGTCGCCTCGAGCCGCGAACGATCCACCTCCTGCTGACGGCGGCCCGGACGTTCTTCAGGCTGGCCGAAAAAGTGGCGCGCCCGCGGCTTCAGGGTCTGGCGCGCAACGAACGCGCGGCCGGAACGGGGATCGCGCTGTCGGGAGCGTTGCTCGCCTTGCCCTTTCCCATCCCGCTGTCGAACATCCTCTGCGCCGGGCCGGCGACCTTGCTGGCGCTGGGCTTATTGGAGGAGGACGGCGCCCTCGCCCTGCTGGGCTGGATCGGGCTGTTTCTCGCGCTCGCCTTCCACGTCGGCCTGGCGCTGCTCGGCGCGAGCGGCGTCAGGGCCCTGTGGAGCGCGGTTTTTCCTTAGGACTTCTCGACGGAGTGGCGGATGTCCTTACCAAGCACCATGAAGATCACGTCTTCGGCCACGTTGGTCGCGTGATCGGCGATGCGCTCCAAATTGCGCGCGATCAGGATGATGTCCATGCCGCGCTGGATCGCCGAGGCATCGCGTTGCATGAGGGTGACGAGCTCGTTGAAGGTCTGGCTCTTGAGCCGGTCTTCCTCGTCGTCGCGTTTGATCACGTCGCGCGCGAGATCCACGTCGCCGCGCGCGAACGCGTCGAGGGAATCCTTGAGCATGCCGGCGGCAACCTCGACCATGCGCGGGATGTCGCCGAGCTTGATCTTCGGCTCCTTGCACAGGTAGACGCCCGTCTCGGCGATGTTGACCGCCTGGTCGCCGACGCGCTCGAGGTCGGAGTTGATCTTGATGGCGGCGGCGATGAGGCGCAGGTCGCCGGCGGCGGGCTGATGCAGGGCGATCAAGTTGAGGCAGACGTCGTCGATCTCGATATGAAGCTTGTTGACCTGGTGCTCCCAGTCCTGCACGGCACCGAGATGAGAATCGTCCCGCTCGACGACGACCTTCACGGCGTAATGGACCATCTCCTCGCACAGGCTGCCCATGCGCAGCAGGCGGCCGCGCAGATCTTCGAGGTCAGTGTCGAACTGCCGTTTCATTAGCCGAATCTCCCGGTGATGTAGTCTTCCGTCCGCTTGTCGGAGGGCTTGGTGAACATCTGCCGCGTCAGGCCGTATTCCACCATTTCGCCCATAAGCATGAACACCGTATATTCGGCCACGCGCGCGGCCTGCTGCATATTGTGCGTGACGATGACGACCGTAAGCTGGTCCTTGATCTGAATGAGCAGTTCCTCGATGCGCGCCGTCGCGATCGGGTCGAGCGCGGAGCAGGGCTCATCAAGAAGTAGAACCGCGGGTTCGACCGCCAGGGCGCGCGCGATGCACAGGCGCTGCTGCTGACCGCCGGACAGTCCGACGCCGGGGGCGTCGAGCTTGTCCTTGACCTCGTCCCACAGCGCGGCGCGGCGCAGGCTCTTCTCGACGACCTCGGCCAGGATCGCGCGGTCGTGGACGCCGTTGAGCACGAGGCCCGCGGCCACGTTCTGGGCGATGGACATCGTCGGGAAAGGATTGGGGCGCTGGAACACCATGCCGACCGCGCGGCGCAGGACCACGGGATCGAGGTCGAGAGCGTTGCGGCCGCCGATGAGAATCTCGCCGTCGGCCGTCGCGCCGGGAATCGCTTCATGCATGCGGTTCAAGCAGCGGATGAGGGTGGATTTTCCGCAGCCCGAGGGACCGATGATCGCGGTCACCGTGTTCTCGCGGATGTCGAGGTTCACGCCTTTGAGGACGGGCGCGCCGCCGGCGTAGCCGGCCTTCAGGCCGCGCACGGCCATCGCGATTTTAGTCTCCTTCACGGGCGCCGCGGTTTCGGCCGGAAGAGGCATCGGTCTCATGTCCATAGTGGGGTTCATCTCAGTGCGAGGTTCCGCTCGAGGGTCTCAGCCAGACGCGCGCGGTCACGTTGACCAGGAGCACGAAGGCCATCAGGATCAACGCCGCCGCCCACGCCTGATTGTGCCAGTCCTCGTAGGGGGAGATCGCGTAAGTATAGATCGTATGGGGCAAGGTGGCGATCGGGTTGAGCCAGCCGTTGTCGTTGAAGCGGTTGCCGAAGGCCGTGAAGATCAGGGGCGCGGTCTCGCCCGCGACACGGGCGAGCGCCAGGAGCGCGCCGGTCAATATGCCGCGCCCCGCGGTCGGCACGATGACGAGCACGGTCACCTTCCAGCGCGGCACGCCCAGCGCCAGCGCCGCTTCCCTGATCGTTCCGGGAACAAGCCGCAGGAACTCCTCGGTGTTGCGCAGGACGATGGGAATCATGATGAAGGCGAGCGCGACCGAGCCTGAGAGCGCGGAGAACTTCTTCATCGGGTGCACGATCAAGGCGTAGGCGAAAAGGCCGACGACGATCGAGGGCACGCCGTTCATCACGTCGGCGGCGTAGCGCACGGCGAAGGCGTACTTGCCCCGGCCGTACTCGGCCAGGTAAACGCCGCCCAGGACGCCGACGGGGATGCCCATGAGGCCGGCGAGACCGACGACCTTGGCCGAGCCGACGATCGAGTTGACGATGCCGCCGCCCTTCTCGCCGACGGGCTTGGGCAAGTGGATCAGGAAGTCCCAGTTCAACGATGAAGCGCCCTTCCAGGCGATGTAGCCGAGGATGGCGAGCAAGGTGCCGCTCGCCACGGCGGCGCAGATCGCCGTGAGCGTGAACATCAACGCGTTGATTTTCTTGCGACGCGCGTAGTGGGCTTCGTTCATGAGCGCTTCCCGAGGCGATAGATCATCAGACGCGCCGCGCCGTTGACGACGAGGGTCACGCCCATCAGCACGAGGCCGATCGCGACCAGCGCGGAGAGGTGCGCGTCGCTCGCGGCCTCGGCGAGTTCGTTGGCGATGACGGCGGCCATGCTGTAGCCGGGCTCGAGCAGGTTCGCCGATATCTTCGGCGCGTTGCCGATGACCATGGTGACGGCCATCGTCTCGCCCAGCGCGCGCCCGAGCGAAAGGAACACCGCGCCGATGATGCCCGAGCGCGCGAACGGCAGGCTGACGCCGCGCACCACTTCCCAGCGCGTCGCGCCGAGGGCGTACATCGCCTCTTTGAGGGGACGCGGAACGGTGAGCAGGACCTCGCGGGTGATCGTCGTGATGTAGGGCAGGACCATGAAGGCGAGAATGAGGCCCGCCGTGAGCATGCCGACGCCGTACGGAGCGCCCAAGGAGCGCATGACAGGCACGAGGATGAAGATGCCCATCAGGCCCAGGATCACGCTCGGCACGGCGGCCAAAAGCTCGATGGCGAACATGAGAACCTCGGCCAGCCGCTTGGGCGCGAGCTCGGTGAGGAACACCGCGGCCCCGACGCCGAGGGGGACGGCGATCAGCAGCGCAAGCAAAGAGGAGACGGCGGTGCCGTACAGGAAAGGAAGCGCGCCGAACTGGTCGGCGACCGGATCCCACGTCGACGTGAACAGGAAGCCCAGGCCGAAGGTCTTCCACGTGGACAGCGACTCCCGCGTCAGTTGCCAGGCGAGCGCGAAGGCCGCGAGAAGGATGATGCCGGCGAAGCCGGAGATGATCAACCGAAAGAGACGGTCCCCGGCTCTCTCGCGAGAGCCGGGGACCTTGGCGGGGCCGCGCGAAACGGCGGGCGCGACCGCGGAACTCATGCTATTTGATGACCTCGATGGCCTTCGTCACCATCCCGTTGACGGAGTCGGGCAGCGGCGCGTAGCCGAGCGGCGCCGTCATGGCCTGGCCGTCCTTGAGCATCCACTTGAGGAAGTCCTTCAGGACCGCGCCCTTGCCCTCGTTGTTCTTCTCGTAGATGAGAAGCCAGGTGAAGGTCGAGATCGGATACGCCTTCTCGCCCGTAGCGTCGGTGATGGACACCTTGAAATCCGCCGGCATCTTGACGCCCGCGGCCGCGGCCGTCACGCTCTCGATGCTGGCCTTCACGAACTTGCCGGCCTTATTCTGCATCGTGGCGTATGAGATGTCGTTCTGCTTGGCGTAGATCAGCTCGACGTAGCCGATCGCGTTCGGGGTCTGCTTGACCAGGCCCGCGACGCCCTCGTTGCCCTTGCCGCCGAGGCCGATGGGCCAGTTCACGGCGGTGTTGGTCCCGACCTTCTTCTTCCACTCCGCGCTGACCTTGGAGAGGTAGTCGGTGAAGCAGTAGGACGTGCCGGACCCGTCCGAGCGGTGCACGACGGTGATCACCGCGTCGGGGAGCTTGACGCCCTCGTTGAGCTTGGCGATCGCCGGGTCGGTCCAGCGCGTGATTTTTCCAAGAAAAATATCAGCGAGGACAGCACCAGACAGCTTTAAGTCCGTGACGTCCTTGAGGTTGTACGCAGGCACGACCGCGCCGAGCACGGTGGGCACGTGCAGTATCTTGCCGTCCACCTTGAACTGCTGCTGGGTGGTCATCGGGCCGTCGGAGGCGCCGAAGTCCACGGTGCGCTCGGTGACCTGGCGAATGCCGCCGCCGGAGCCGATGGACTGGTAGTTGATCTGCAGGTCGGGCTTGACCTTGTGGTACTCGTCGAACCACTTGGAGTAGATCGGATACGGGAAGGTGGCGCCCGCTCCGTTGAGGGTCTTCATCTGCGCCGCGGCGGGGGCCGCGAGCAGGACGGCGGCGATCAGGTTGAGCGTGAGCTTCATTTGATTCTCCCTAAAGTCATGGTATCGGTCCAATATGACGAACGCGTGACGGGGCGGTTTAGCCCGCGTGACGAGGCCTTTTTAGAACTTGATCGACATGTCCAGCTGGAGGCGATTGATGGCCTTGTCGAGGTTGGTCGTCGCCGTCGGGCTGGTGACGCCCGCCACGGTCGGGAAGCTGCGGTCGAGGGTGTCGGTCACGAAGCCCTTCACCTTCAGCAGCATCCAGTCGCGGGGCGCGTAGGCGATCCAGCCGATGTGCCCGACCCGGTTCGTGCCGCCGTCGCCGAAGTCCGAATCCGCGACGTCCGCCACGGTGGAGTCGATCTGGGAGTATTTCTTGAAGTAGCCGGCCTCCCACTGACCTTTGACCTTGGCCGCGCCGACGATGACGCCGAACTGATAGCCGTCCCGGCCGACGGGGCCCTGGATGAGGCTGTTATTGCGCGTGCCGAAGTTGCGGATCGCCGTGCCCTGGAAGTTCAGCGGGATCTGGCCGATCCACGAGGTCAGCTGGGCCGTGACTTCGCCGACCTGGAACTGCGAGACCAAGCGGCCGGTCGCGTTCGAGCGCCGGTTGCCGTCCTGGACCGTGGTCTGACCGAAGTCGGAGCGGTTCTCATCGCTCCACTTGTGGTAGGCGCCGGCCACGCGCAGGCGGCTATCGAGAGGCAAGGTCTTCTCGACGCCGAGCTGCTGGGCGAACACCCACTGGTTCTTGCCGGAGTTGCTGTCTTCGTCGGCCACGGCCTGCATGGCGTTGCCGAACACGGAGAGGCCGGCGTCGGGGAACACGTACTCGAGCTGCTCGCCGAAGCCTTCCGGGTTGAAGTCGTCGTCCCAGACGATATCGGAGGAGTACGTGCGCCACAGAGGGTTGACCATACGGCCGGCGTGGGCCACGGTCGTCGCGTTGTCGTTGAGCAACGGCTTCCAGCGCAGATACATGAGGTCGACCCACAGCGCCTTCTGGGCGCCGAGGTTGTCGTAGCTCTGGTTGGTCGAGACCTGCTCGCCGGTGCCGGAGCCGAGGCGGATGATCGCGGCGAGGTTCTCGGGGAGCTCGATCTCGGGGCCGAAGCGGAGGCGGTAGCGCAGGCGTCCGCGGTTGACCTGGCTGGTCCCGCGCTTGGCGGACACGTCGTCGCGCAGGCGAAGGTCTCCGCTGAACCGGATGGATTGGATCGTGTCCGAAAGCCGGAGCTTGTCGAGCTGGGCGGACGCGGGAACGGCGAGCAACGCGGTCAGGAAGGCGAAGGCGAACGTCTTGTTCATGATGTCTCCTCGGCGTGGTTTGAGCTTCATGCGCCTATATTGTGTCGGTTACGTGACCGGACGTCCGTACTTGGAAGGTCAACAGCAGATGACGAACGCGTGACACGGTAAAAGGGGGGGAACTTGACAAAATTGATTTCCCGTGTTACCATCCTCGTCGTGAAGCTCGCAAAATGCCTCCTCGTCGCCCTCGCGCTCTGGATGCCGACCGCGTCGTTCGCGGTCGCCGTCTCGTCGGCGCGCGTCGAGCAGCAGGCGCCCTGCGACGAGTCCGCGCCGGAAGAATCCTCCGAATCGCGCGATGCGGAAGACTTGATGTTCCGGGCCGCTTCCGCCGTTCCGTTCGTGCTCACGACCGCGCACACGGTTGAGATCGACAGCCACCGCCCGCTCGCCGGCCACATCGCGGAACTGCTGATCCCGCCTCCCAACCCCGCCTCGCTCCGGTAACGGAGCCCTCCCCAGCCGCACCCATGGGCGTTTCACGCCCGGCACGACCGACTCCGCACGCGTCCGTCGCGCCCATCTGGTGAGCCAACGTTCGTTGGAGGCCCTATGAAGACTCTCATCGCTTTGGCCGTTTGCATTTCTCTCGCTCGTGCCGCGTCCGCCGCCGTTCGCATCGAAGCAGCCCCCGTAAGCTCCAATCACGTCACCTCGTCCGCCGGCCTCTCCGCCGAGCTCCATTTGAGCGAGGACGGCACTCGCGCGATGGCGCGGCTGTCGCACTGCCGCGAGGATGCCCGAGACTGGCCGCAGCAGTGCCGCGACGCGGTGACTTATTCCCTGACTGAGCTGACCGTCGACAGAGCCAGCAGAACCATCACGCACGACGGACAAGTCGTCGCGCGCTGGAGCCGCCTCGGACGCTTCGTGCGGATGGAGCCCTCTTACCGGCTCAAACACGAGGTCGTCACCGAGACCGACGCGACCGTAGC
>CALRXP010000079.1:0-9488 GCA_943372155.1 Candidatus Endomicrobiellum trichonymphae
CATTGACGACGTGGCCCAGGTGCCGCGCCGTATGGCGCTGGCGCTCTCGGCCGCGTTCTACGGCCTGGGCTCGGGCTATCTGATCTTCCTCCCCATGGGCGGTAAGCTCCGCGCCCGCTCCGAAGAGGAGCTGCTGATCAAGGAAATCATCATCCGCGGCGTCCTGCTCCTGCAGAGCGGGGCCACGCCGTCCGTCGTCGAGGCCAATTTGAAGGCGTACCTGCCGCCCGCCAAGCGGCTCATCGTGAAGGGGCCCGCCGCCCCGGGAGCGCCGGGCGCGCCGACCGCGGCCGCCTAGCGACACCTTATGCCGATGCGCGCGCCGAAGGGCTTCATCGACGAGAGCGACCCCAAGGTCGCGAAAGTCGGCCATCCCGCGCCCGCCTGGGTCGTTTGCTACGCCGACCTGATGACCGAGCTCGTCTGCTTCTTCGTCATTCTCTACGCCCTCTCCGCCGCCCTCAATAAGAATGTCCAGAACGCCGCCCAGCAGGTCAAGGACATGATGGACAAGGGCCAGATGAAGGGCGAGGTGAAGGTGGACAAGGACGGCCTCAAGATCTCGATCGAGGAGCAGGGCGGCGCCTCGTTCTTCGGCTCCGGCGCGGCCGAACCCACGCCCGAGATCGACGGCAAGCTCGCCCTGCTCACGCCCGCGCTGGCCAAGCTCGCCACGGACCATGAGATCCTCGTCGAGGGCCACACGGACGGCCAGGCCATTCATAACGATTACTTCGACTCGAACTGGGAGCTCTCGACGGCCCGGGCCACGAGCGTCGCGCGTCTGCTCATCGAGAAGTATAAGATGCCGGCCGCAAATCTCGGAGCCGTCGGTTACGGCGGCAATCGCCCGATCGCCCCGAACGATACCGCCGAGGGCCGCGCCAAGAACCGGCGCATCGTGATTTTCGTGAAGAGCTCCTCGATCAAGAAGGAAGCCAAGCCCGGCGTGCCGACCGCGCCGCTCGACGAAAAGGCGCTGACGCCCGTCGCTCCGGCGGCGCCCGCGCCGGCGCCCGAAAATCCCGAATCTCCGTCGGCGGCGCCCCCGGCGCAGGGGGCCGCGCAATGATAGAATATGGCGTGGTTAAGTCACGGTTCGTCGTTTTCGGGATTCTCGTCCTCGCGCTCGCCGCGTGCGGCCCCTCGAATAAAAACGTCGTCGTCGAGGACTTCGCCGAGGGCCGCATCGTCGACCTGTCCATCACCGAGAAGCTGACCGGCACCTCTGAGTTCCTGCTTTTCTCCACGGCCAAGAAGACCCAGTTCCTCGACGGTTACATCCAGGGCGTCGTCACCGACTACCAGGACAATCCCGTCCAGGGCGTCGTCGTGCGCTCGGTCGCCAGCGGCGAGAACACGCTCGAGGAAGGCGAGGCGCGTCCGTCGGGCTTCGCCACCAGCTCCTTCGACCCGGGCGTCTCCGACACCAACGGGTTCTACCGCATCCGCTTCAGCCTTCCCATTCTGAGCAACAAGGTGGACATCCGCGGCCGCATGCTCTACAACCCCGGCTGGGAGCAGGAGCGCGACAACCTCGGCAAGGCCTACGAGCCGCAGACCAAGCAGAGCCAGTTCCGCCTCTACTACGACCGCAAGAACGGCCGCATCATTTTCTCCGAGGGCGTGCGCAAGACCGTCGTCTCGCCCGTCACCTCGAAGGGCGCGGCGAAGGCCCCGCCGCTGCCCGGCGCGGAGGCGCCCAAGCCCGTCGAGAAGTCCAAGCCCGCCGGCGAGGCGGGGGCGGCCGCGGGCTCGGACGACCTCTTCAAAGGATTCGGCTTCGGCCAGTGACCTCCTACCTCGACCATAACGCGACGACGCCCGTGCGTCCTGAAGTCGTGGACGCGATGCTCCCCTGGCTGCGCGAGGGCTACGGCAATCCGAACTCGGTGTACTCGCTCGGCCAGCGCGCGCGCGCGGCCGTCGAGAAGGCGCGCGAGCAGATTGCCGCCTTGCTCGGCGCCGCCGACGCGTCCGAGGTCGTCCTGACCTCCTGCGGCTCCGAGTCCGACGCGCTCGCCATCGCCGGCGGCGCGTGGCAGGCTCATGACGAGACCAAGGGCAAACGGCGCAAGATCGTCACGACCAAGATCGAGCACGACGCGATCCGCGTGCTGGCCGGCCAGCTGCGCCGCCGCGGCCTCGAGGTCCTCGAGGCGGGCTGCGGCGCCGACGGCGTGACCAACGCGGACGAGCTCAAAGCCATGCTCGACGACGCGACGGCGGTCGTCAGCGTCATGCACGCCAATAACGAGACCGGCGTCCTGCAGCCCGTCGTCGAGATCGCGGCCGCGGCCCGCGCCGCGGGTGCGTTGATGCATGTCGACGCGGTGCAGTCGCTCGGCAAGATGAAGATCGACGCCAAGACGCTCGGCGCCGACCTGATCGCGATTTCCGGCCATAAGGTCAACGCGCCCAAGGGCGTCGGCGCCCTGTACGTGCGCCGCGGCGTGCGCCTGGCGCCGCTCGTCACCGGCCACCAGGAAAAGAACCGGCGCGGCGGCACCGAGAACGTCTCCTCGATCGTCGGCTTCGGCGTCGCCTGCGAACTGGCCGGCCGCGAGCTCTCCACGGCCGCCTCCCACGCCCTGGCTCTGCGCAAGAAGATCGAGGCCGGCGCGCTCCGGATCAAGGGCGTCCGCCTCAACGGCCATCCCGAGCTTCGCCTGCCCAACACGGCGCACTTCAGCTTCGACGGCCTCGACGGCCATCATCTCGTCGTGGCGCTCGACCTCGAAGGCATCTGCGTCTCAAGCGGCCCCGCGTGCTCCTCGGGCGCCTCGACCCCGTCGCACGTGCTGACCGCGATGGGCGTCGCCCCCGAGCTCGCCACCGGCTCGATCCGCGTCTCGGTCGGCTGGGGCAGCACGGACGCCGACGCCGACCGCCTGCTCGCGATCCTGCCCAAGACCGTCGAGAAGCTTCGCGCCGCCGCGAAGGTGGCCGCGTGAGCAAGAAGCGAGTTCTCGTCGCGATGAGCGGCGGAGTCGACAGCTCGGTGGCGGCCGCCCTCGTGCACGAGCGCGGGGACGAGGCCGTGGGCGTGACCATGAAGCTCCTGGCCCGCGCCGAGACCGGCTTCGGTTGCTGCGGCTCGCCCGCCGACGTCGACGACGCCAAGCGGGTGGCCGAGAAGATCGGCATCGTCCACTACGTCTCCGACATGGCCGAGATCTTCGAGTCCAAGGTCATCCGCCCCTATCTCGACGCGTATCTCGGCGGCACCACGCCCAACCCGTGCGTCGAATGCAATCGCTCGCTCAAGTTCGGCCACCTGCTCGCCCTGTCGCGGGCCTGGGGCTGCGACGCGGTGGCGACCGGCCATTACGCTCGCGTCGAGAACGGCCGCCTGCTCAAGTCGCTCGAGCCGGGCAAGGACCAGAGCTATTTCCTGTACTCGCTCGGCGCCGAGGCGCTGGCGCGCGCCGAATTCCCCGTGGGGAGCCTGAGCAAGGACGCGGTCCGCGCCAAGGCCCGCGAGCTCGGCCTCAAGACGGCGGACAAGCCCGAGAGCATGGAGACGTGCTTCGTGCCCAACCGCGACGTGCGCGGCTTCGTCGCGGCGCATTCCACGGCCGACGCGCCGGGCATGGCGCCGGGGCCGATTCGGGACCGCGCGGGAAAGGAATTAGGACGACATACCGGGCTGGCGTCGTATACCGTGGGGCAGCGCTCGGGACTCGGTTTGTCGGGTCCGGAGCCGCGCTACGTGGTGCGGCTCGACGCCAAGGACAATGCGGTTATTGTGGGCAGCACGGACGAGTTGCAGGCCAAGTGGATCACGGTTGGAGCGATGACTTGGAACGGCGAACGGAATGGGGAAACCTTCCGGGCCGAGGTACGAATCCGCCACCGGCATACGCCGGCGGCGGCGACCATCGAATTGGGCAAGGATTCAACGGCGACGATACGTTTTGATGAACCCCAGCGGGCCCCGGCCCCGGGACAAGCGGCGGTGATTTATTCAAACGACATTGTACTTGGCGGCGGCACGATTCTCCGGTCCGGAGGTGACGCGTGAAAAAGCTCATTTTGACGGCGTTCGCGGTCGTGACGATGTCGGGCTGCGCGGCCGGCTTCCTCGGAAAGGACGAGGCGGCCGTCGATTTCGATAAAGAAACCTCGGCCAACGAGGCCAAGGTCAAGGAAGACCGCGTGCGCTCGAGCCTCGCTCAGCTCGAGACCCGGATGGCGGACTACACGAAGACCGAGAAGAAGATTCCGGCGAAGCTTGAGCTTCTGGTGCCGAAGTATCTCGCCGAGATCCCCACCCTCGACCTGCCGGTGTGCGGGCATGAGTCCAATAAGGTCGAGGTCTATTCTCCCGTGATCCTGCGCGACGGCCAGGTGGACGGCTCCCGCCTCAAGGGGTCCGGCCATTGGGGCTACGTCTTCACCGACGAGCGCATCGTGATCTTCGTGGACTGCCTGAAGCCCTCGCTGCGCGGCGTGCCCTGGTACCAGGAGCGCGGCGTTTACTGACGCCGTCTCGCCGCGCGTTCAGTGTCCGGGAGTGAGGAAGTCCATGTTCCAGATCGTGATCGCGCCGTCGTCGCTCATCCTCACGTAGAAGTTCGCGGCGTTCTCATCGAGACGCTTGTTCGCGTCCACGCCCAACTTGAATACGGCTTTCTCGGCCTCCGTGTGCGCGCGATCGCAGGCGGCCTTGATCGCGGGAAGCCTCGCGTGGAGGGCGCGTTCGTAATCGCTCGCGGCATTGATCAGATTGCCGGCATCATTCTTGCGCAGTTGCTGAAGCATTTCGAGCGTGCGCCAGCCCTTCGGGCCGTCCTCCACGAGCGGCATCCAAAAGCCTTGGCGCACCTTGCCTTCATAGAGGATTCGCGTCGGCCTCAGGGCTGGGGCCTCTACGGTGATCCTCTGCGGATTTAAGTCCGCGCTTAGCTTTTTCATCGCGGGAGCGATGCCTTCGTTGTGCAGCCGGGCCAGCCGCCGCATCGATTCTTCCGAGCTGATGCTCAATTCGATTTTGAGCGCCTTTCCCTCGGCGAGGTAGACTCGTCCGTAGGTTCCTTTCCCGAGCAGTTTCGCGCCGGCCGGCAAGGGGTAGGGGGCGGCCTGGATGGCGGCCGCCAGCCTCGCGCGCAGAATTTTCTCCTCAACTCCGTACTGGGCCGCCAGGCGTCGCGCCGCGTTGTCGATCTGAGCGGGAGGGAGCGTCTGGCCGGCGCGTTCGGCGAAGGCGTCGACGGCGTTCTTCCATTCCGCTGAGGCCGCGCCGGCTCCGGCCGCGGCTGGGGCGGGCATGTTCGCCGTCGCCCCCGGACGCTTGATATTGCGCGCGGCCAGGCCCATCCCCGCCCGCTGGTTCGCCGCGTTCGCCGCGAGCTGCTCCTCGCGGACCTGGAACGCGAGGCGCACCTGCTCCCAATGGGACTCGTTGCCGCCGGCCATGGCCGCGAGCCTTTGGGTGAGCTTGCGGTCCGCGGCGCTCGCGACGGCGCTGACGCCTTTTCCGGCCGGGACGACCTGCAGCGCGATCAACTCGGTGGCGACGCCGAACTTCAAGATCTGGGTCGTCGTCGGATTATTCTTGACGTCGTCCCAGGAGTCGGCGTAGCGAACGAAGATCGAGGTCACGCCGTCGACCGCCGCGTAGTAGGTCTTCGCGGGGACCTTCGACCAGCCCGCCGCGTCGAGGCTTTTGAGGTGCTCCAGGCGCCGGATGAGCTCGGGGCCTTCCGGTTTGCCGTCCGAGAGCAGGCGGGCGCCGACGAGGTGGAACAGGGAGAGCGACTCGCAACCGAAGCGCGAGAAGCCCTGAACGCCGTCTTCGCTTTGGCCTTCGGCGAGCGCCTTCCAGCGCCGGGCTTCCGAGAGCAGTTCCTCCCGCACTCCGGCCTTGATCTCGGACCCGTCGTGATAGTTCCCGCCCGCGTCCCGGTAGTTCGTCTTGATCGTGCTGAGCGCCGGGCGGTTCAGGCCGGGAACCGACACGCTCGCTTCCGGCCGTCCGCGCACGCCGTCGAAATTCGCCGCGCCCGATTTGGCCGGATTGAATCCGGACAACGAGGCGAAGCGCTTCGACAGCTCCCCGCCGCCGTTCCGCCCGCGGCCGACGACGGCGCAGGAGTCGTCGAGCTTGGCGGCCCGGTCCAAGGGGCCGGCGGACTTGTCCTTCGAGAAGGAGGGATAGTAGTAAGACCAATAGGCCTCGACGAGCTCCTTGCGCTCGGCGCCGGGGATGTCGGAGGCCCGCGCGAGGTCGCGGCCCGCGAGGCAGAATCGTTTGATGCTGGTTCCTTCTTTCACCGCCGCCGCCATATCATTGTAGAGCCTGACGCGCCGCGAAAAAGCGGCAAGACGGGCGATGGAACCCTTCAAATCTTTGCGCGCCTCGGGGCTGAGCTTGGCCGCGAATTGCGCGGGCGGAACGCCGCCGACGTCCTTCAGCCAGGCGTTCATCTTCACGAGGCTATCGTCCTTCTCGAGAGGCTCGCCCAGTTGCTCCGGGTGGCAACGGAAGAACGTGGTGAGCGCGCCGTCGAACACCTTCGTCCGCGCGTCGATGGCCGGGTTCGCGTCGAAGAGCATGAGCACCAAGGCGTGCGTGTCCTTGAGCGGAGTTTGGGGGCAGGTGGGGGAGCTCGAGGCGCGGGAGGAGAGAAGCAACAGGAGGAAGGGGATGAGTCTCATGGGCCCAGTTTAACCGCCGATTAACTGTCGCGCAAGGCCGGCGCAAGGTTCGCCTGTCACCCTGTTGGTATGAAAACACAGACCCCGACGGGCTTCTCGACCAGCGGTTATCAGGCCGGCGCCGCCGTCGGCGAACTGGCGCAGTTGCAACGGTTGCTCGGCGAATCCGGCGAGCAGGCCGAGGAGCGCCTGGCCGCCGCCTGTTTGCGCCGGCCCGTGCTTTGCCCCAAATGCCGCGCGGGCGGCCCTCGTCCCGAGGGGCGCCGCCGCTACCGCTGCCAATCCTGCCCGGCCGTCTTCGGGCTGTGCGACGGGCGCTGGCTTTCGCGCCGCCAAATCACGGCCCGGGCCTGGGTTCTGACCCTCAAGGGCTTCGAGCTCGGTTTGGGCGGGCAGCAGATTGCGGATCTGACCGGACTATCCATGCCGACGGTGTACAAGACGCTGGAGACGATCCGCCTGGCGTTGGCCGCGACGGACTCGGTCCGGGTTCTTCCCGCGGGGGAGTTTCGCCGTTACCTTCAGGCGCAGACGGCGAAGCATTGCGGCATTCCGGCGAAATCCCTCCCGCTGTACCTGAAGGAATATGAATGGCGCTTCAGCTACCGGGGCCGTCCGTTGTTCAACCTGCTCCTGGAGGCGGTGGCTCGCCCGGAGCAATCGGGATCGTGAAATAAAAGGAGGAGCCCTTACCCTTCACGGATTCGACCCAGATGCGGCCGCCGTGCGCTTCGGCGAGCTCACGGCAGATCGCCAGGCCCAGGCCCGTGCCCTGGATGCCCCGGTCCGCCTGTTCGTCCTTATCCGCCTGGCTAAACCGGCGAAAGAGCGTCTCGATCTCGCCGGCGGCGATGCCCATGCCCGTGTCGGCGACGCAGAAGCGGACGTGCTCTCCCTCAGCGACGGCGGAGACTTCGATTCTTCCGCCCGACGGCGTAAACTTAAGGGCGTTGCCGAGCAGATTGTTCAGCACTTGCTCGAGCTTGGCCTGGTCGGCGTAAACGGGGGGCAGGGCGGGACCGCGCAGACTTTTGAGAGTCACGCTTTTCGCCTCGGCGGCCACGGCGAAAACTTCGGCGACCGTGTCGATCGCCTCACCGGGCGAGACGGCTTGGCGGTGCAATTCGAGCTTTCCGGCCTTGATCTTGGCCGTGTCCAGGATGTTGGCCACGAAATCATTTAGCTTTCGCCCCTGATTGTTGATGAGCTTGAGATAGCGGGCCTGCTTCTCGTTGAGCGCGCCGAACTGCCCCTGTGACATCGCGTCGACGATCATGATCATGGCGTTGACGGGGCCGCGGAGGTCGTGGGAGGCGACGGACAGCATCTCGTCCTTGGCCTCGTCGAGGAGGAGCAGGCGTCGGCGTTCGTCCTCGGCCTTGAGATAAGAGGCCAAGGCCGACGCGGAGTAGACGGCGAGCAGGGCGAGGGCGGGAAACAGCGGGTCGAAGAGCAGTCTTGCGTCGACATACGCCCGCCAGGCCAAAGGCCAGCCTGCGCCGGCCGCGGCCAGTCCGAGCGCGGCTGAGCGAGCGGCGCTCAGCCGGGGCGTCAGCGCGATGAGCGCCAGACCGAGTAAGAGCAGGTAGGCGAGCTCGACGCCCTTGGCCCACAGCGGGCGGCTCAGCATGCGGCCGGCGAGCGCCTGCTCGACGGCCTGGGCGTGAATCTCCACACCCGGCATGGACGGTCCGAGCGGCGTGGCCCGCAGGTCCTGAAGCCGCTGAGCGCTCGAGCCGACGAACGCGACGGCGCCCGTCAGTTCGTTCGAGCGAAAATCGGGCGCGAGCAGGCGCCAAGCCGGGATCGCGCGGGACGGGTCGCTCGCGGCGTAATGCACCCACAGGCGCCCGCTTGCGTCGGTCGGCAAGGTGACGCCGCCGGTCCTGACTTCGCTGATGCCGCCCAATTCCGTTTTGACGACGATGCCCCCGGCGTCCTGGTGGACGCGCAGGACTTCGACCATCAGGGACGGGTAGAGCGTCTCGCCGCGCCTGAGAAGAAGGGGAAGGCGCCGGATCACGCCGTCGGGCTCCGGGACGAGGCTGATCGCGCCGTTGCCCGCGGCGGCGGCCTCGAAGGCCGGGAGGTCGGCGACGGCGCCGGGAAAATCAGGGAGATAGGGCAATGGGCTTGGGCCGACGTAGGAAACGCCGGTCTTCAGCGCCGGCCGGGTCTCGTTGGGGTGGGAGGTCAGCATGAAGCCCGTGACGACGGACGCTCCGGCCATGGCCTTGAGCAAGCTCGCGTCGGTGGGCTCGGGCTCGGCGAAGACGACGTCGAGCACGATCGTTTTCGCTCCCAGGCGGGCCAGCTTCGAGACCAGGAGGGCCGTGCGGCTGCGGGGCCAGGGCCAGGGCCCGAGACGTCGCAGGCTCTCATCATCGATGTCGATGACGCGCGCCGGCGACGACGCGTACGCGCGCGGCCGCTGGGCTTGAAAGGCGTCGAAGACCTTGTTCTGCAAGGACTCCAGCGCCGCGGGCTCGGCCGCTTTCAGGCAAAGGGCGGCCAATAAAATGGCGGCCGGAGCGAAATCGGAAGGGCGTAGGCGCTTGGTCCTGGCGCTCATGGCTTAGCGGAATAGACCTTCGAGGCGAGCCAAGGCGGCCGGCGTCAGCGCGTAGCGCCGCGCGAGGGCCTGCTTGGCCGGCTCGGAGCCCGCGCCGACGAAGGCCTCGATCGGCTCCTTCTGGCGGATCAGCCAGCGCCCGACCTGCGGCGCAACGTCCCGCTTCGGATCCGGGTCGCGCGCACGCTCGAGCTGGGCCGACCAGCGTTTCTTCAGCGCGCCCGCGAGCGCCGCGTCGCCGGCGGTCTCGAGGGCG
>CALRXP010000080.1:0-9479 GCA_943372155.1 Candidatus Endomicrobiellum trichonymphae
TCGGCGACCGCACGGGCACCTTCGGCGCGATCCTCAAGGAGCACGGCTACGCGCTGGACTCCACGGCGATGATGACCACCAAGCTCGAGGACCACTTCCGCTCGATGATCAAGCGGATCGCCCCGGTGGCCCAGAAGATCGGCGAGATCTCGACGGTGGCCAAGGTGGAGATGGTCTGCTCGATCATCACCAAGAACGTCCCCCCGGTCAGCTTCCATAAGGACGATCTGCGCTGGCTCGCCGCGATCGGCGCCAGCCTCGACGTGGAGATCTCCGTGCTGGCCGAGCGCGCCGCGCCCGGTCCCGCGGAAAGAAAGCCCGGCGACAAAGAAGCCCCTCCTCCGCCGCTGTTCTAGCGGCTACTTCGGGACTTTGACGCCCTTCAGGCTGGGCGAGGGCGGGTAGGCCAAACCCATGCGGCTCAGCGTCTTGCGCAGCAGCCGCGCGAAAGCCAGGTCGCGGCGGGGCTTGTCATCGGCCGGGATCACGTTCCACGGCGCGTGCCAGGTGCTGGTGCGCGCCAGAATCGAGCCGAACGCCTTCTGCAGATCGTCCCACCGCTTGCGGGTCTCGAGGTCCGACTCCGAAAACTTCCAGTTCTTCTCCGGCCGGTCGATGCGGGCCTGCAGGCGCTCCCGCTGGACGTCCTTCGACACGTGCAGGAAAATCTTGACCACCTTCACGCCCGCTTTGGCGAGCTCGAGCTCGAAGGCGTTGATCCGCGCGTAGCGCGCCTCGACGGTCTCCTTGTCGTGGGTGCCCCACACCGTCGGGACGATGATGTCCTCGTAATGCGAGCGGTTGAACACGCCGATGACGCCGGGCTTGGGAACCTCTTTCTTGATGCGCTCGAGGAAGTCTTGCGCCGCCTCTTCCTTCGACGGCTTCTTGAACGCGGCGACGCGCACGAAAGCGGGGTTGAGACCGGTCATGCCGTGCTTGATCACGCCGTCCTTGCCGGCGGTGTCCATGCCCTGGATGACGACGAGCACGGCCTGAGTCTTGGCCGCGGCGAGCATGTCCTCGAGGGCATTGACCTGCGGCACCTCTTTCTTGAGCTTCTTGCCGGCCTTCTTGGCGGAGAGCCCGTCCTCGTCGTTCGTCGCCACGATCGACAGGTCCACGGCCTCTCCGGGAGCGGCGGAGGCCCCGTCAAAGCGCGCGTTCAACGCCGACGCGGAGGCGGCCAGCGCTTCGCGCTCGGCTGGCTTGGCCTTCGCCAGAGCGCGGCCGATGTTTTCGAGCGCGTCGGCGGCCTTCTCGGCTTTATGGCCCCCCGCTTCGCGAAGAGAGGCCACCAAAGCGGGTAATTCGGTTTTGGGCGAGGCCAAAGCCGAAACAATCGCGGAGCGGGCCGCGAAGGCGGCGGGCGTGGCCGCCAAAGCGGGAGTCGGCGCCGTTTGCGCCTGGAAGGCGGCCGTGAGGCCGAGCGTCGGAGACATCGTGGGCGCGTTCATGCCGGCGGTCAGCGGGGCCAGCTGGAGATTGATGGCGGACACGACGGGGCCCCGCGCCACCGGGACGGTGACGACCTGGGCGTGTACGGAGACGGCCAGTAGCAGGAACGCCGAGAGGAAGCGCCTCATTAACGACATTATAAAGGCCCAGCCACGCCAGCGGCTGGGTCCACCGGGCCCCCGCCGGACGGAAAAGGGCCTAGAGAGAGACTTTAACGTCCCAGCACTCGTTGGCGTGTTTAAGGAGGTCGGTCTCGGTCTGGGCGCGGCGCACGAAGTCCTGCACTTCCTTGGAGCGCCAGGCGGCGCCCACCTTGGGCCAGGCGGAGGCGAGGGATTCGGTCTTGAGGTCGGCGACGGCGAAGGGTAAAGCGTTGAGGAGCTTGGCGCGGCCGTTAGGAACGACCAGCACCATGCTTTGGGGGCTTTCGGCGCGGGTGACCATCTCCTGTTGAATACCCCACGGATAGATCGCGAGCTTCGGTCCCTTGAGAGCGGCGGCGGCGGCCTTGAGCCCCATCACCGCTTCCTTCCAGTCGTCTTCGGAGCACGCGAGGGAGTCCCAGGCGTACGCGGCGCGGCCGAGGCGCATCATCGGGCCGGTGACGAAGGTGCGCACGCCGCGTTTTGTGGCCTGCTCGTAAACGGCAACGGCATCATGTACGTTGATCTTCGTCGGAATGAAGACCAGTTCGGGCTCGAGACCGCGCTTGACGAGCCGGTCGATGGCGTCCCACGCGGGCTTATAGCCGGAGCCGGGACGCAGTTTCTCGTGGGTCGCGGCGTCCTTGCCGTCGATGGAAATCTGAACGCAGGCGATCTTGAGCGCCTGCAGCTTGTCGCACGCCGCGTCATCGAGGTCGAGGCCGTTGGTTTCGATCTTGATCTCGACCCCGCCTTTCGTTAACGTCTCGAAAATCTCGAACGCCCAGGGGCTGCCCATGGGCTCTCCGCCGCCGAAGGCGACGTAGGCGATGCCGTTGGAGACAATTTGGCGGGTAAGCGCCAACGCCTGCTCGCGATTCATCTCGTCGGGCCAGGCCTTATCCGGCCCCGATTCCTCGCAGCAGTGCTGACACTTGCCGGTGCAGCGGTTGCTCAGCTGCCAGGCAAGAAAGAGAGGGGCGCCGTAGTCGCCCACGGACGCCCCCCTCCGGTCCATCTTAGGTGAAGCGGATGTACGGCTGGGCCATCACGCGCTCGGAAACTTCCTCAAGAGAGGGCGTCTCCCAAGCGAGCTTCGGCTCGGCCTTGGCATCCGTCACGGTTTTCTGGTCGTTCATTGTGCTACTCCTATTACCCGTCAGACCACGACGGGCAAATCTTCAAATTTTTCCAGCGCGACCCACTGATTCGCCTTCGACGCTTCGGCCGGATCCTTGGCCAGGCGCGCGAGGGCCTCCCGAACTTGCGGCGTGCCCCACGCGGACTTGTACGCTTCCCACGCGGAGAGGAAATCTTGCGTTTTAAGGTCGGCGCACGTAAAGGGCAAGGGCGCGGCGACCTTCACTTTACCGTCGGGAAGCACCAACAACGTGCCGGAGGGCTGAAAAGCTCGGTGCGCCATTTCTTCGTCCAGCGAGAAGGGCTTGTAGCACAGCTCCATCTTGCCGGCATACTCGCGTTCCTTGCGCTCGAGCATGGTCAAAAACGCGGCGTAATCGGCCTTGGTCGGCTCGAGCTTGTCCCACAGCTTGGCCGCCGTTCCGAGCCGCATCAATTGTCCGGTGTTGAAACGGAAGGCGCCGAGCTTGGCCGCCAGGTCGATGACCGCTTCGGCTTCGAAAATATTGAGGCGCGTCGGGGCGAACGTGATTTCGAGCGGCAGGCCGGCGGCAACGACGCTCGTGCACGCCGCCACGGCCCGGTCGAGATCACCATTAATCCGTTGACGTCCGTACACCGCCTGAGAGGCGCCGTCCAAAGAGATCTGAATCGATCGAATTCCGAGGCCCTTTACGCTTTCCACGTTGAAGTTGTTGCCGTTCGTCTCGATCTTGAGCAACACGCCGCCGTCGGAAAGCGTTTTGCACACTTCGGCGAAATGCGGCGCCAACGTCGGCTCTCCGCCGACGATCATCGCGTACGGCACGCCCGCGGCGACGATCTCGCGCGACAGCTTCAAGGCCTGCTCGCGGGAGAGCTCTCCCGGCAAGGCCTTGCCCGGCGCGGAGTCCGTGCAGCAATGGAGGCACGCCAGGTCGCAATCCCGGGTGAGCTGCCAGGTGACCATGGTCGGCGAGCCGAAGGCTTCGATCTTCATGAGAGGGCGATGCACAGAGCGAACACGGCGGTCGTCAAAGCGTAGCACTGCACGATGGCTCGAATGGCGGGCATGAACAGTCTCGGCGTGTCCCACGTGGAGGCGCCGGCCCGCAGCGAGATGATCCACAACGGAAGCCCCGCGGCGGCCGCCAGCAAGCTGGCCTTCGGGAACAGGCCCGCCGCGACGCCCGCCACGATGATCGCGAGCCCCAACGCGGACATGGCCAGGTAGAGATACCGTCCGTTCTTACGTCCGAGCCGAACGACCAAATTTTTCTTCCCCACCAAGCGATCCTGATGGAAGTCCGGGATGTTGTTCACGGTGGCCAAGGCCGTGATCAGCAGGCCGGGCACGAGGGACGCCAGCAACGCGGCCCACGAGAAGCGATGAGTGTGCAGATGCAGGGAGCCCAGCACCATCCACGGCCCGTACGACAGGCCGATCACGGTTTCGCCGAGACCACGGTACACCCAGCGGATGGGCGGCCCGACGTACCAGACGGCGGCCGCGCCGCCGAGCAAGGTGTAGAGCACGATGGGCCAGCCGCCCTGCCAGGCCAGGTAGAAGCCGATGGACGCGGCGACGGCGAAGGCCGTCACGCCGAGCGAGAACATCCACTCGGGAATGTATTCCTCGGCGTCGGGATTAAAGACGCGATCGGTGCCCATCTTGGCGTCGTAGTACTCGTTGAACGACTCGACGCCGACGACGGAAAGGAAGATGCCGAACAAGCCGAGGCAGAAGACCGGAAGGTTAAACGTCTTCTCGATTCCATACGCCCACGCGCCGCCCAGAAAGTAGGGCAGCAAGCCGGCGTACAGGAAGAACCTGTAACGCACGACCGAGGCGACCTTCATCACGAGGGTCTGCTCGGCCGGAGCGTGAGGCGCGGAGAAGACGTCGGTCATGCGGCCCCGACCTCCTCCCACTGGTGCAGGCGGGACACGATGTTCGGGTCCTCGGCCAGACGGTCGATGAACGCGGAGACGCGCGGGCTCTGCCACGCCTTCTGGAACTGGGCCCAGACCTGGCCGAGCGTCTGCAGGCGAAGGTCGCCGCAGGTGAAGGGAAGCGCGTTGATGAGCTTCACCTTGCCGTTGGGCAGGATGATAAAGAGCGCGGCGGGGTTCACGAGGCGATAGCGCAGCTCGTCGAGCAGGCCCATCTCGTGGTAGTACACGCGCATCTTGCCCTTGTACTGCTCGGTCTTCTTGGCCAAGGTCGCGAAGAACTCCGGATAATCCGCCTCGTCGGGAGCGGTGATGCCCCAGGTGCGCACGGCGTTGCCGGTGAACATGAGCTTGCCGGTATAGAAGGAGTAGGCGCCGATCTCGTAGGCGAGGTCGACGGCCGCCCCGATCTCTTTAATATTGAAGCGCGCCGGCACGAAGTTGATCTCGATCGGAATCCCCGCCTCGCGGAGGTTCTTGATCCCGTTGAGGGCCTCCTCGAAGCGGCCGTGCACGCGCATCTTGTTGAAGGACGCGTTGGAGGCGCCGTCGAGGGAGACCTGAACGGCTTTGACGCCGAGGTCCTTGAGCTTCTTGCAATTCTCTTTGGTCAGGTAATGGCCGTTGGTCTCGATTTTGAGGCCCACGCCGCCCTTGGTGATGCGCTCGACCATCTGGAAGAAGTCGGGGCGGACCATCGGCTCGCCGCCGGAGAAGGAGACGTAGGGCACTTCGGACTTGACCAGCTGGTCGATGATGCCCAGGGCCTGCTCGGTGGTGAGCTCGTCCTTGAACGCCTTGCCCGGGCCGCTCTCCTCAATGCAGTGGAGGCACGCGAGATTGCACTCGTTGGTAATCTGCCAGGCGACGTAGAGAGGCGCGCCGAGGTCCGACGTCTGTTGGTCTTCCATGATGTTCTCTCGATTACTCGACGATCAATCCCTTTTCTTTCAGCTGCGCGAGGAACGACGCGGCTTCCGCCGCCATCTTGCCGGACGGATCCTCGAATTTCTCCTGAAGCTTGGCGACGAGGGTGCCGGACTCCGCACCCGCGATCACTTCGCGCACCACGGCCGCGCCGGTGGGGCTCAACGTGTAGACCTTCTCGGAGCGCGTCTCGAACAGCACCGCGCCGAACTTCTCTTCGCGGAATTTGACGAACGGGGCGAGTTTCATGATTCCCTCTCTGTGGGCGACGAGGCAGGAGTTGGCGTCCCAAACCTCGCGCGCCGCGATCTCTTCCATCTCACGGCGCACCTTGCGCCGGCTCGCCTCGTCGGCCGGATCGGCCTGAGCCGCTTCGGTCTCCGAGACGATAAATTGTCCGCTGGTCCACGACTTGCGGGTCAGCGATTCGTACGACATCAGAACTCCCTCTTGGCCATGACTTCGACGAAGAATCCGAGCTCGGCGGCCTCGGCCTTACAGGGAAGCTTGCCGATCATGGCCAGCATCGAGTCCACGATCTCACGGCCCTTCGCGCGGGTCTTTTGGATGCACCCGCGGTCCTTCAGGAGCTTGGCGATCTTGGCGGCGTCGGGCTTCTCCTCGTTCCACAATGCCAGGAATTCGGCGCGGATCGACGGATCCTGCACGGCGTAGATGCACGGCAAGGTCAGCTTGCGGTTGGCCAGGTCCTGGCCTTCGTCCTTGCCCGACACCCGTTCGGTCAAAGTGTAATCATGAATGTCGTCGACGATCTGAAGCAGGATGCCCGCCGCGCACGCGAGGCGGGGCGGATCGCTCTGCTCGTGCGGGAAGCTCGAGAGCTCGGACAGAACGGCGCCGGCCCACTCGAACAGCGCGCCCGTCTTCCGAGAAGCGACCCCCATATAGGCATCGACGGTCACTTCTAAAGAACCCTTCAAAAACTCTTCCTGCAGCTCGCCCACGGTCATCTCGCGCACCGTCGTGACGAGAAGCTTGGGAGCGTTGGGCGAGATGTCGATCGCGTCCTCCAGACCCTGCGCGAAGGCGAGGTCGCCGAGAAGGAGGCCGGTGGTGGTGCCGAAAATCTTGTTGGGGGTCGGATGGCCGCGGCGCAAATCGGCCTCGTCCACGCAGTCGTCATGGAGCAAGGACGCGTTGTGCACGAGCTCCATGGCCCGGGACACGCCTTCCGCCTTCTCCTGGTCCACGCCGAGAGCGCCCGCCATCAGCAGGGCGAAGCGCGAGCGAAGCATCTTGCCGGGGCGCGCGATGTGGGCCGCCAGCTCCTGGCCGACGCGGCCCTCGATGCGGCGCGCGCGGCTTTCAAGGCCTGCGCGGACCCGGGTCAGGGAGTCTTCCACCTTTAATAGGGAAATCGGCATGGGGTTATCGATTATACCAACTTAGGCCATCGTCTTAAGGATCGCGAGAACCTTCGGCATCACGGCATTCTTCTCTTGCTGGGCCAGCTTGCCCAGGACGAAATCGAGCGTTTTGACCAGCTCAAGAAGTTCGGCCATCTTTTTGCCGAACGCGGGATCGCCGGACTCCCGGATGCACTCTTCCAGCGCCCCGATCACCGGCTCGATTTCCCGCTTCTTGCGCTCGCGGGCGATACGGCAGCACATGTTCCAGACATCCTTCTCCGCCTGGAAGTACTCCTTGCGCTCAGAGCCGACCGACACGCGGCGGATCAGGCTCCAGTCCACGAGCGCGCGCAAGTTCATGTTGGCGTTGCCCCGGCTGATGGCCAGCTCGGCCATGATCTCGTCGGTGGACAGCGCCGCGTCGGAGGCGATGAGGAGGGCGTGCACCCGCGCCATGGTCTTGTTGATGCCCCAGCACGAGGCCATCTCCCCCCAGGTCCGGATAAACTTTTCCTTGGCCGCATTAACTTTCATAATTTATTGAAAGTATGATACATCATGAACGCCACCGCGTCAAGGCCCGCCTTGACGTCCGCCCCCCACCGCTTTATACTCCGAAGGATGCGCGCCGAAAGGATCTTGGTGGTCGAGGACGACACGGGCTGGATCGAGCTGCTGAAGCTTTGGTTCCCCGTGGCCGGCTACGAACGGGTGGAGTACGCCGTCACCGGTGCGCAGGCCCTCGAAGCCGCAGTCCAACGTAAGCCCGACTGCGTCCTGCTCGACTTCGGGCTCCCGGATCAGAACGGCTGCGAGGTCTGCGCCAAGATGCGCTCCATCCCCGCCCTCTCGCGCGTGCCCGTCGTCATGTTCACCGCGCACGGGCGCGACAAGATCGCGGGGCTCGAGAACGGGGCCGACTACTTCGTGAGCAAATCGGAAAGCTCCAAGGAGCTGATGGTCACCCTCGACGCCCTTTTCAAGCGCGCCAAGCAGGACTCGGGCGTGCACACCCACGGCGACCTGACCTTGCGCGCCTCCGATCGCCAGGTTCTTTGGAAGGACCAGCCGGTCGGCGAGCTGACGCCGAAGGCCTTCGCCCTCTTCCACATCCTGGTCGAACGCGGCCCGCAGCCGGTCTCACGCGATGATTTATTCCGGATGGTGGAAGGCGTCGAAAACCCCGGCCTGTCCCGCGCGCTCGACGTCCTGCTCAATCGCCTGAAGAAATCGCTGCCGAAGGAGCTGGCCGAAAGAATCGTTAATGTGAAGAATTTCGGCTACTGCTTCCTAGAGGATCGGCATGTAACGAAGCCGTAACGTGGCGTAACAGTGCGGTGAATTTACGGTAAACATTCCGGCTGTTAGACTCCTTGCGTAGTCGATTTGGCCGAGAAGGGCACACCCGGGGAAACCCGGGGCCGCAAAGCCGAGGGGCTGACGGCGCGAGAAGCGCACAAGCCGGCCGGGCCGCCGAAACGAACGACTCCCAACCGAACATGGTTAAAGGGGTCTTCAACGCAGTCTTGATCGCGGCTCTGAGCGCCGCCGCCGCCGCCGACGTGGCGGCCTCTCAAGACATCCAGGACATGGCCCGCGCCATGACTTCCGCCGCCGCGGGCCGCAAGATCAAGCGCGTCGCGGTCGTTCCCTTCACCGCCCCCCGCGGCTCCGGCTCGCTCGCCGGCGCGGTCGTCTCCGAGCGCCTCGTCATCCAGATCCTGGCCCGCGGCGAGCTCGACCTCGTGGAGCGCAAGTTCCTCGATAAGGTCCTGGAGGAGCAGCGCCTGGGCGTGTTCGGCATCATGGACCAGGACTCGGTCAAGGCGCTGGGCAAGGTGCTGGGCGTGGACGCGATCCTGACCGGCACCATCATCGAGCTCAAAGGCGAGCGCGTGGAAATCAACGCCCGCCTCATCAACACCGAGACCGCTCAGGTCATGGCCGCCGACACCGTGCGCGTGGCCAAGGATTGGGAGGAGCGCCCGATCGGGGAGGACTTCTCCACCTGGATCGTCCCGGTCCCCCAGCTGTCCGGCGACCCGCTCAAGTCCGGCGTCTCCTGCCCCGCCGAGCTCGACGTGGTGGAGCGCCGCATCCTCGATTTCAAGGCCCGCTACTGGGCCGAGCGCCTCAAGGACCCGACCTTCTCGCTGCGCTCCTTGAAGCGCAACCCCGGCTCGGAGATCCGCGACGAGGACACGCGCAAGGAGTTCTTCGTCAAGCTGCGCGAACATTTCGACGCCCCCCGCCGCACCCCCCTCTTGCCGTCGGAGCAGAAGGCGCTGGCCCAGGGCCTGCGCGAGATCGAGGACCTGTCGCGGGAGTGCGGCGGATGAGGATTTCAGGAGGTCGCATGGACATGAGAGCGGTCGTTCTGTCGGCGGTCGTGGTGCTCGCCGGCTGCGGGGGCGTCACGCGGCGCGTGCATCAGGGAAGCGTGGACCGCGTCATCGATCAGAAGCCCGATCGCGGCGCGTATCTGGAGGCGATCGGCATCGGCGCCTCG
>CALRXP010000081.1:0-9441 GCA_943372155.1 Candidatus Endomicrobiellum trichonymphae
TCGGCGTCGAAGCCGGGCTCAAGAGCATGCTCGCGCTGGAACCGCAGTGGCGCGCGTACGCCCGAACCTTGCCCGACCCCGCCGCCAAAACCGCCCCCGTCAATCCATAGGTAGTTTTTTCGTCGGTAATTTGCTAACATTTTTACCGTTGTGCCATTCTCGGAGGATTAAAACCCGCTCATGATCAACGTTTCAATGAAGGCTATGCTGGAAGCCGGCGTGCACTTCGGTCATCAGACCCGCCGCTGGAATCCCAAGATGTCCCGCTTTATCTTCGGTGAGCGCAACGCCATCCACATCATCGACCTCCAGAAGACCGCCAAGGAAATCAAGAAGGTCGCGCAGTGGGTCTCCGACCAGGCCGCGGCCAACAAGAAGTTCCTCTTCGTCGGCACGAAGAAGCAGGCCCAGGACATCCTCCGCGCCGAAGCCGAGCGCGCGGGCCAGTCTTACGTCTGCGAGAAGTGGCTCGGCGGCACGCTGACCAATTTCGCGACCTTGCGCAAGTCCGTCAAGCGCCTCGAGGAAATCGAGAAGTGGCAGAACGAGGGCATCTTCGCCGTCCTCCCCAAGAAGGAAGTCTCCCGCCTCAACAAGGAGCTCGCCAAGCTCAAGCGCAACCTCTCCGGCCTTCGCGGCTTGAACACGTTGCCCGATGTCGTCTTCGTCGTGGACCCGGTCGAAGAGGACCTCTCCGTGCAGGAAGCCCGTAAGCTGGGTATTCCGATCGTCGCCGTCTGCGACACCGATTGCGACCCGGACCTCATCGATCACCCGATCCCGGGCAACGACGACGCCGCTCGTTCCATCAAGCTGTTCTGCCAGCTCGTCGCCGACGCCGTCCTCGAAGGGAAGGGCATCCTCGAAGCCGCGCAGAGCGCCGAGTCCGTCGCCGCCGCCGAGCAGCAAATGCTCGCCGCCGCCGCCGCCGAGACCGCCGAGGCCCAGACCGCCGACGTGGTGTACGCGACCGAAGAGCCCGCTGCCGAGGCTGCGAACTAATATGACGACCGCCGACTCCACGTCGTTGATCAAGGACCTGCGCGAGAAGACCGGCGCGGGCATGATGGACTGCAAGCGCGCCTTGGACGAGGCGAAGGGCAACTTCGAAGCCGCCCTCGTCATCCTGCGCAAGAAAGGCATGGCCGACGCGGCGAAGAAGTCCTCTCGCGTGACCAAGGAAGGCGCCGTCTCCTACAAGATCGACGGCAAGGCCGCCGCGATCGTCGAGATCAACTCCGAGACCGACTTCGTCGCCAAGGGCGCCGACTTCCAGGCGATGGTGAAGACCGTCGTTGAGAAGGCCGCCGCCGGGACGCTCAAGAGCGTCGAGGCCGCCAACGAAGAGCTCGTCAAGCCGATGGTCGGCAAGCTCGGGGAGAACATGGCCCTGCGCCGCTTCGAGCGCTACGAGCTCAACGGCTTCGGCCTGCTCGCCGGCTACGCTCACCAGACCGACATGGCCGTGCCCGCCAAGAAGGGCGCCCTCGTCGAGATCACGACCTCCACCGAAGCCGCCGCGAAGTCCCCCGAAGTTGCTGAGCTCGCGAAGGAGCTGCTCCTTCAGATCGTCGGCTTCTCCCCCAAGTACCTCAACCGCTCGGAAGTTCCCGCCGCGGACATCGAGAAGGAGAAGGAGATCCACACCGAGATCCTTCGTAAGGAAGGCAAGCCGGAGGCTTCCATCCCCAAGATCATCGAGGGCAAGATCAACAAGCTCTTCTACCAGCAGTGGTGCCTCCTCGACCAGATCTCGGTGCGGGACAACAAGACCCCCGTCAACGAGTTCGTGAAGGCCGCCGGCGTCAAGCTCGGCGCGACCGTCACCGTGACGCGCTTCGTCCGCTACCAGCTGGGCGAGTAACCCTCAAGGATGCCCGGGGCGAAGAAGTACAAACGGGTCCTCCTCAAGCTCTCCGGCGAGTCGCTGTGCGGCGAGAGCTCTCACGGCATTAAGCCCGACGCGCTCTCGTCCATCGTGGCCGAGATCAAGCTCGCTCACGGCGACGGCCTGCAGATGGGCATCGTCGTCGGCGGCGGCAACATCTGGCGCGGCGAGCAGGATCGGGGCGAAGCCATCGGCCGCGTGACCGCCGACTACATGGGCATGCTGGCCACGCTCATCAACGCGCTCGCCCTCCAGGACGCCCTCGAGCAGCTGGGCGTTCCGTCCCGCGTGCAGAGCGCCGTCGAGATCAACAAGCTCGCCGAGCCCTACATCCGCCGCAAAGCGATCCGCCACCTCGAGAAGGGCCGCGTGGTCATCTTCGCGGGCGGCACGGGCAATCCGTATTTCACGACGGACACCGCCGCCGCGTTGCGCGCCGTAGAGATCGAGGCCGAGGTCGTGCTGAAGGCCACGAAGGTGGACGGCGTATACAGCGCCGACCCCAAGAAGGACAAGACCGCCAAACGCTTCGAGAAGCTCACTTTCATGGACAGCATCAAGCAGCGCCTCAAGGTCATGGACACCACGGCCCTGACGCTCTGCATGGAAAACCGGATGCCTGTCGTCGTTTTCGACCTCGCGGTGAAGGGCAACATCGCCCGCGCGGTCGCCGGCCAGAAGGTCGGCACTCTCATCACTACGGAGTAAACCTATGGCCATCGACGCCGCCAATGCCGTGCTCTCTCAGATGGAAACCGCGATGAAGGAACGCCTGGCCCGGATGGCCAAGGAATTTTCCGTCATGCGCACGGGCCGCGCCAATCCCATGATGCTCGAATCGGTCAAGGTCGAGGCCTACGGTTCGATGGTTCCCCTCAAGCAGGTCGCCGCGGTTTCCGTGCCCGAGGCGCGCACCCTCGAGGTCCGTCCTTGGGACCCCTCCACCTTGCAGGACATCGAGAAGGCCCTGCAGAAGGCCGACATCGGGGCGATGCCCCAGAACGACGGCAAGATGATCCGCATTTCGTTGCCGATGATGACTGAGGACCGACGCAAGGAACTCGTCAAGACGGTCAAGAAGGTGGGCGAAGAGTTCAAGGGCGGCGTGCGCACCGAACGCCAGGAAGGCCTCAACAAGATCAAGAAGTCGTTCCAGTCCAAGGAGATCACCGAGGACGACCTCCGCGCCCTCGAGCAGAAGGTTCAGAAGCTCACCGACTCTTTCACCAAGCAGATCGACGACGCGATCGCGGCGAAAGAGAAGGAAATCACCACCATCTAAGGGCCTGATGGCTCTCGACCCCGCGAAGCTCCCCCAGCACGTCGCCGTCATCATGGACGGCAACGGCCGCTGGGCGGCGGCCCGGGGCCTCCCCCGCGTGGCGGGCCACAAAGCCGGCGTGGACTCCGTCCGCGCCATCGTGCGCGCCGCGGGCGAGCTCGGCATCAAGACCCTCACGCTCTACTCCTTCTCGACGGAGAATTGGCTCCGTCCCAAGGAAGAGGTCGGCGAGCTAATGAAGCTCCTGTCCTGGGCGCTCAACAAGGAGACGCTCGATCTCGACAAGAACAACGTTCGCCTTTCGGCCATCGGCCGGCTCGAAGCTCTCCCCGACGTGGTGCGCCGAGAGCTCAATTCGGCCATCGCGCGCCTCGAGGACAACACCGGGCTCAATCTCGTGCTCGCGCTCAACTACGGCGGGCGTCAGGAAATCATCGACGCGGCTAACCGCGCTCTGGCCGCGGGCGCCAAGACGCTCGACGAGGATGAGATCGCCGAGAATCTCTACACGGCGAAATTGCCGGAGCTCGATCTCATGATCCGGACCTCCGGCGAAATGCGCATTTCCAATTTTCTGCTCTGGCAGACCGCTTATGCCGAGCTGCACGTGACGCCCGTCCTCTGGCCCGACTTCCGCAAGGAGCATCTTGTGGCCGCCCTTGAGGACTACCAGAAGCGCGATCGCCGCTTCGGCGGGCTTTCGGCTAAGCCGTAGCCCCCTCGGGATTTTGTAGAATCCTCGAATGCTTCTTCCGCGCGTCCTGACGGCGCTCGTCGGGATTCCCTTGATGCTGTATCTCGTGCACGCCGGCGGCCTGGCCTATGGCCTGTTCGTGACCGCCATCTGCGCGCTGTGCTGCTACGAGTACGCGCTCATGCTCCGGCTCGGCGGACGGCCCGTGCAGTTCTTCTCGGCCGCGCTACTTGGCGGCGCTCTCGCCGCCTGCGCGGCCCTCGGCGGACCGCTGCAGGTCGTCCTTGCCGGCGGCGTCGCCGTGGTCGTTCTCGTCGAGATGTTCTCCTCCGCCCACACGCTCGACCGCGTCGCGCTCACGTTGTTCGGCGCGGTGTTCGCGGGCTGGATGCCTGCGCACCTGGCCATGATCCGCGACCTTCGCCCGCACGGCGAGGCCTTCGCCTTTTTGACCTTCACCGCCGTCTGGGCCATGGACACCGCCGCCTACGCCGCGGGCCGCGGCTTCGGCCGGCATTCGCTCGCGCCCACGCTTTCTCCGAAGAAGACCTGGGAAGGCGCCGGCGCGGGTTTTCTCGCCGCCATCGGCGTCTGCCTCGCCTTCCAGAAGTTCAAGCTTTATGAGTCGGTGACGCCCCTTCAGGCCGTCATCGTGGGCGTGGTCATCGGCTCCATGGGCCAGCTTTCCGACCTGGCCGAATCCATGGTCAAGCGCGACGCCGGCATCAAGGACTCCGGCGCTTTGCTTCCCGGCCACGGCGGCGTCTTCGACCGCTTCGACTCCTATATCCTGTGCGCCCCCGCGGTCTATTACGCGCTGACCCTCAAATGAAACGCGTCGCCATCCTCGGTTCGACGGGATCCATCGGCGTCAACGCCCTCAACGTCATCCGCGAGATGCCGGAGGCCCTCTCCGTCTTCGGCCTCGCCGCGCACAGCAACTCCGCGCTCGTCGCCGCGCAGGCCAAGGAGTTCGGCGCCAAGGCCGTGACCATGTTTGACGCGGGCGCTTCCACGAACCTCAAGACCTTGCTCAACGGCAAGGCCAAGCACCTGGCTCCCGGCGTCGAGGGCCTGTGCGACCTCGCCTCCCATCCCGACGTGGACGTGGTGCTCACCTCCGTCGTCGGCGGCGTCGGCTTCGCCCCCCTGCTCTCCGCCATCCGTGCGGGCAAGATCATCGCGCTTGCCAATAAGGAGCCCATGGTCATGGCCGGCGCGCAGTTCATGCGCGAGGCCGAGCGCTGGAACGCGAAGATCGTTCCCGTGGACTCCGAGCCGTCGGCCATCTTCCAGTGCGTGCAGGGCCTCAATCCCGACCCGCGCGCCGCCGCCCCGCTCAAGACGATTCGCCGCGTCATCCTCACCGCGTCTGGCGGCGCCTTCGCCAAATTTCAGGGCGATCTCTCCACGGTCACGCCGGAAATGGCGCTCAAGCACCCGACCTGGAAAATGGGCAAAAAGATCACCATCGACTGCGCCACGCTCATGAACAAGGGCTTCGAGATGATCGAGATCATGAACCTGTTCGGTCTGAAGCGGGAACAGGTGGAAATCGTGATCCATCCTCAATCCATCTTTCACTCCGGCGTCGAATTCTCCGACGGGTCCGTTCTGGCGCAGATGGGCGTGCCCGACATGAAGCTCCCGATCCAGTACGGCATGACCTACCCCGAACGCGGCGCGCGCGTCGTCGAGCCGCTCGACCTGATCAAGGCGGGGACGCTCGAGTTCCGCGCCCCCGATTTCTCCCGCTTCCCCTGCCTGGCGCTCGCCCGCGAGGCGGCGCAAAAGGGCGGTGGGATGCCCGCCGTGCTCAACGCCGCCGACGAGATCGCCGTCCAGGCCTTCATCGACGGCCGGATCAAATTCACCGACATCCCCCGCGTCGTCGAAAAGACGATGGCGGCCTATACCCCGAGCGGCGGATTGCCGGGTTTTCAAGAAGTCGTCGAAGTCGACGCCTGGGCGAGAGCCAAGGCCGAGGAAAACTGCCAATGATCAATATCCTGAGCATGCTACACTCCGTCGTCTCCATCGCGTTCGCGCTGGGGCTTGTCATCGTTCTACACGAGTCCGGCCACTTCTTCGCCTGCCGGCGCCTCGGCGTCCGCGTCGAGAAGTTCGCCTTCGGCTTCGGCCCGGAGCTGATCGGCTTCACGGACAGCCTCGGCACCCGTTTTTCCTTGTGCGCGTTCCCGCTCGGCGGCTTCGTCAAGCCCGCGGGCGAGGACCCCACCGACGCGGCCGCGGCGGAGCCGAAGAAGGACGAGTACTTCGGACAGTCGTGGAACCGGCGTCTGATCATCGTGTACGCCGGCCCTGCCATGAATTATCTTCTCGCGTTCACGCTCTACACGGGCCTGATCTGGGCCAAAGGCATGCCCGAGCCCTCGAAGGAGCCCGTCATCGGCAACATGATGATCGGGTTCCCGGCGGATAAGGCCGGCATCGCCATCGGCGATAAAGTGACGGCCTTCGGCGGCCGCGCCCTGACGGGCTGGGAGGACCTGGCGAGCTCGATCCATCTCTCCCCCAACAAGGAGATCACGCTCTCGATCCTGCGCGACGGAAAGCCGCTCGAGATCAAGGTCGTGCCGAAGCTCGACGAGGCCGGCACGAACGGGGTGATCGGCATCATGCCCAAGGCCGAGTATAAGGCCGTCGGTCCGTTGGCCGCGGGCGAAGAGGCGCTGGGGCTTTGCTGGCGCCAGAGCAAGCAGACGGTGACGACCATCGCGGGCAAGCTGTGGAAGCGCGAACGCCCGGACCTCGCCGGTCCCGTCGGCATCGCCCAAATGATCTCCCGCGCCGCCAAGAGCGGGATCGAGGAGTTCATCTTCCTGATCGGCTTCATCTCTGTGGCGATCGGCTTCTTCAACCTGCTTCCCCTCCCCCTTCTCGACGGCGGCCACGCCGCGTTCTATTGGTGGGAAGGCCTGCGCGGCCGCCGCGCCTCCAACGAGGCCATGGAGAAGGCCAACACCGTCGGCATCGCCTTCCTGATGTCGCTCCTCGTGTTCGCCACGTATAACGACGTTCTCCGTATCCGAACCGAGCGCTCCGCCAAGAAGGCGGCCGCCGTGGAACTGAAAAAATAATGAAGCTCTCCCGATATCTCCTTCCGACGCTGCGCGAGGCCCCGTCCGACGCCGATAACGTTTCGGCTCAGCTGATGCAGCGCGCGGGCATGATCCGCAAGGTCGCGTCGGGCATCTACGACTGGCTGCCGCTCGGCCTGCGCGTGCTGCGCAAGGTCGAGAAGATCGTGCGCGCGGAGATGGACGGGATCGGCGGCATGGAGGTCGATCTCCCCGTCATCCAGCCCAAGGCCCTCTGGGAAGAGACGGGCCGTTGGCCCGTCTACGGCAAGGAGCTGCTGCGCATCAAGGACCGTAAGGACGCGGAGTTCTGCTTCGCGCCGACGGCCGAGGAGGTCGTCACCGACCTCGTGCGCCGCGAGGTCCGCTCCTGGCGTCAGCTGCCGACGATGCTGTATCAGATCGGCCGCAAGTTCCGCGACGAGATCCGCCCCCGCTTCGGCGTGATGCGCGCCCGCGAGTTCATCATGAAGGACGCCTACTCCTTCCACGCCGACGAGGCCGACGCGTCGGCGTACTATAAGACCATCTACGAGGCTTACAAGCGCGTGTTCGTGCGCTGCGGCCTGAAGTTCAAGCCCGTGCTGGCGCAGGCCGGCGCGATCGGCGGTTCCTTCTCCCACGAGTTCATGGTGCTGGCCGAGACCGGCGAGGAGACGATCGTCTCCTGCACCAAGTGCGACTACGGCGCCAACATCGAGCGCTCCGAGATCAAGGACGCCTATAAAGCTCCGGAAGCGGCGTCGTTCAAGCCGCTGACGGAGTTCGACACGCAGGGCAAGACGACCGTCGCCGACGTGGCCGCGCTCGTCAAGCGCCCCGTCACCGAATTCCTCAAGACCCAGCTGTACATGATCGACGGCAAGACGCCGGTCATCGCGCTCATGCGCGGCGACCACGAGCTGCACGAGGCGAAGCTCGCCGCCGCCGTCGGCGCACCGAACCTGTTCCGCGCTTCCCCCGCGCAGTACGAGACGGTGATGGGCTGCAAGGTCGGCTTCGGCGGGCCTCAGGGCCACCCCGGCGTGGCGATTTACGCCGATTTCTCGACGCGCGCCGTCTTAAACGGCGTGAGCGGCGCGAACAAGGACGGCCTGCACACGGACAACTTCAACATCGCGCGCGAGCTTCCCGACATCAAGGGCTTCTTCGACCTGCGCTCGGCCACGCTTGAGGATCCGTGCCCGAGCTGCGGCGGCAAGACCGAGTTCTTCAAGGGTATCGAGGTCGGCCACACCTTCAAGCTCGGCACGAAGTACTCGAAGTCCATGAAGGCCGAGTACCTCGACAAGGCTCAGAAGCCCCAGGTCATGGTCATGGGCTGCTACGGCATCGGCGTGTCCCGCGTCGTCGCCGCCGCCATCGAGCAGGGCCACGACAAGGACGGCATCGTCTGGCCGTCGGAGATCGCCCCCTTTCAGTGCGCCGTCGTCGTCATCGACGAGGCCGACGACGCGCGCGTGCGTCCCGCCGTGGACCTGCTGGTCAAGTCGCTCGAGGCCAAGGGCTTCGACGTCCTCGAGGACGACCGCGACGGCAAGCCCGGCGTGAAGTTCAAGGACATCGACCTCATCGGCATCCCGCACCGCTTCGTGATCTCCAAGCGCATGCTCGACTCGGGCGGCGTGGAGTATAAGAAGCGCGGCGCGGCCGAGGCCGTGACGTGGACGCCCGAGGAAGCGGCTGAGAAGCTCGCGGCCTCGCTTAAGCTTTCTTAGGCGTCCAGGCCTGTCCGAGCACGGAGGAGTCCCAGCCCGCGGGCGCCTGTCCGGTCGTGGCGAAGCGGTAAAGCACGCACAGGAACACCTGTCCCGCCACGCCGAGCGCGTAGCTGAAGGCCATCGTCACGCCGAGTCCCAGCGCGATGCCCGCCGCCAGGACGACCCACGACTCCAGCAGGTAGCTCGCCACGCCGGAGACCGCGATCGACGAGAACAGGCCGAACGCCGCGAGGAAGCCGCCTAACTGCAGGCCCGCGTACCCCCCGAGGCTCTCGCCCCAAGCCTTGGTGATCACGCCGGCCGACTGCTTGACCACGCCGATGGGATTGTCCGGGTGCTCCTCCATCACGAGCACCGGAATGACGAACACCGACGCGACGCTCCAGGCCAGGCCGATCGTGCGGATGATCCATTTCCCGAAAAGGCCGAATTTTTCCTCGAGAGATTTGATCAGCAGTCCGATGAGGCCCGCGAAGAGGCTCCAGATCAGGATCGGCTTGAGCTTGGTGAGCGCGAAGGTGATGCCCTCGCCCACCGAGACGGGCTTGCCGTCGAGCGCGTCGAAAATCTCGTGGACGAAGGCGACGTTGAAAAAGGTCGCGAGGAACATGGACAGGAAATAGGCCAGCGCGCCGAAGGCGAGGGCCTGCTTGGAGAACTCGGCGTGCTTTTTGTGGCCCCGGAGCCGGTCGTACTCCGTGGGTTCGCTGATGATGATGAGGCGGGAGCCCACCTCCTTCCAGTGGGCGGCTTCC
>CALRXP010000082.1:0-9435 GCA_943372155.1 Candidatus Endomicrobiellum trichonymphae
CCCCGCGAATTATACGTCTTGGCTAAATGGGGGTTGAGCTCGAGCGCCTTGTTGAATTCTTTCATCGCCTCGTCGCGGCGCCGGAGCTCCGCATAGACCATGCCCCGGTTGTGGTAGGCGTTGGCGTTCGAGGGATCGAGCGACACGGACCGGTCGAGATCGGCGAGCGCGGCGTCGTAACGCATCAAGCCGTGCAGAATGCCGCCGCGATTGAGGAGCCGCCCGGCGTCATCGGGAGTCAACGCCAGCGCCGCGTTCATGTCGGCCAGCGCCGCGTCTTGACGTTCGAGATCGTCGTACGCCATCGCGCGATTGTTGTAGATGATCGCCTTATTCTCGGCGCCCTCCGTGGGGCTCCATGCGCCGAGCGCCTTGGTGTACAGCTCGATCTTAAGGGCCGGATTCGTCGTGGCCACAGCGACGGCGAACAGGTCGGAAAACTCCCCCGCGTTCGCGGAAAGGGCGAGCAGGACGACGAGGCAGGTGGAGCGGAGCGAGTGTCGGATCATGCCGATATTATGTGATTTAGCGACCGGGATTTCCTATCCTCGGAACATGGAAAACGCGGCCTTACCCGGCTACCCCGGAACCAGGGGCCTCAATTTCTGGGAAGCCGACGAGTCCCTGCGCGGCGTCGCCGGCGGAATGCTGACTCCCCAAGGCATTACGCGCTCCTCGGAGTTCGGCGCCTACGCGGGGCGCACGCTCGACGCCCTCATCGCGACGGCCCACGAGACCGCGAACCTTCCCCGCCTTGAGAACGGCGCGGTGCGCTACTGCCCGGAGCAGATCGAGGCGCGTCGCGCCCTGGCCCGCGCGATTTACGGCGGCCCCGGCCCCCTCACCTTGACGGAGCGCATGACCCGCGCGATCCTCGCCAACTACTGCGGCGAAGGCGGAATCACCTGTCCTTTGGCTATGACCGACGGGCTCATCGGCCTGCTGGAAAAGCGCGGCACGGCCGCGCAGATGAAGGAATTTCTGCCCCGCCTGATGTCCGACGATCCCGAATGGGCGCTCACGGGCGGGCAGTTCGTGACCGAGAGGCAGGGCGGGTCCAACGTCGGAGCGAACGAAACGACCGCGACGAAAAATCAGGACGGTTCTTGGTCTCTTAAAGGAACGAAGTGGTTCTGCTCCAATCCCGGCGAGCTGTGGGTGACGACCGCGAAGGTGGACGGGGTCGTGGCGCTGTTTCTCGTCAAACGGAAAAACGACGACGGGTCGCTTAACGGCCACAAGATTCTGCGGCTCAAGCCCATCGGGGGAACGCGCGGAAAAGCCACCGTCGAGGTCGAGTACACCGGCGCGAAAGCCGACATGATCGGCAAACCGCGCGAAGGCTTGGTCCTGCTGGTCAACGAAATACTTTCCGTCTCGCGATTGCACGTCGCCGCCGCCGCGCTCGGCTTCGCGGGGCGAGCGATCTTAGAGGCCCGCACGTTCGCGGAATGGCGCGTGGCCTACGGCAAGCCGCTCGTCGCCATCCCTTCGGTCGCCGCGCGCCTCGAATCGATGGAAGGCCTGCACGCGGGCATGCTCACCGCGTTCTACCACGGCCTGGCCGCGCTCGAACAGGGCGACGCCGACGCCGAGGCCCTCGTGCCGTTGCTCAAGACCGAGGTTTCGCGCCGCTCGAGCGAAATCGTGCGCGAGGCGCAGCTGCTCATCGGCGGCCACGGCATCTTGGACGACTTCTCCCCCCTCAACCGCCTCGCCGACGACGCTCTCATCAACGAGATCTGGGAAGGAACGCACCCCGTGCTCGCCGGCCACGCCGCGAAAAGCCTGCGGCGTCCGCGGGTGCTCGCGAGCTTCCTCGCGCGCGTTTCCGACAATCCCGACGCGGACCTCGAACGCTTTTCGGCTCTGGTCGAAGAAAGCCGCGGCTGGAGCGAGGACGAACGCAGCCTGCGAGACGAGGAGCTGGCGGCGGAGGCCTACCTCCTACTCGCTGGCTTCTAACGGCTAGGCGGAGACGAGCCGTCCCAAGGTCAACAATTCCTTGGTCAGCGCCTTCCACCGGCGCTGGACGCTCGGGTCGGACGGAGCCAGGCGGTAAGAGCGGGCCTTCGATTCGACGGGCGCGACCTGCCCGTCGGCGCCGGGCTCGACCGGCGCGATCTGATGCTCGACGGACAGAAGCTTGCCTTCCAAGCCGACACGATAAACCCAGACATGAACCGTGCCCTTGCCCGTCGCCGGGTCCACCTCCCAGCTCTCGCTCGTCGCCTCGAGGTGTGAGAAGTAGCGGCGCATGACGGCCTGGCGGAACATCGAGTCGGAGGGCGCCTCGGCCAGCTCGGCCGGAATCTCGATGAGGTTCGCCTGTAAATTCTTGAAGCGCCCCTTGGCATCGGGCTTGCCGATGCGCGTGTAGGTATTGCCGAGGCCCTGCTCCATCTCCACTTGCTCGCCGTCCTTATAAAGATGGTCGGCCAAAATTTTGACGGGCCTGGGATCCACGTCGGCCGGCGCCAGCTTCTCCCGCAAGGTCCGCGCGGACTTCGACGCCGTCGCGAGCTCGTCCGCCTGGTCGGGCGAGACGAAGGTCTGAGCGGACGCGGGCAACGCCAAAGCGAGGGCCAACAGGGAGTAGCTCAATTTCATAGGAAGAGGGTAGCCCCGCCCGCGGCCCGCCGCGAGGGTCCAGGGGCCCCCGCGCTTCCGGGTCCGTTGGCCCGGCGCCTGCGCAAGTCGTATAATCCCGGCGTGAACGAAACCGGTTCTTTCGACCCCGCCGCCCACACCGCCGAGTCCCGCGAAGTCTGGAACGAGGCCGCGGAACGCTATGAGAAGCTCTCGAACTCCCTGTTCGCCAAGACGGCCGAGGAGTTCGTCGAGTTCGCCGGCCTGCGCAAGAAATGGCGCGTGCTCGACGTCGCCTGCGGCCCCGGCATCGCCAGCCGCGCCGCCGCCGCCCGGATCGACGAGAAAGGCTCGGTGCTGGGCGTTGACCTGGCGCCCGGCATGCTGGCCCGCGCGAAGCTGGCGCCCGTCCCCAAACGCACGGCCCCGATCGAGTACGCCGAGATGGACGTACACGCCCTGCCCCTCGAGACGAATTCCTTCGACGCCGCGATCTCCCAGCTCGGCCTGATGCTGTTCGCCCAGCCCGACAAGGCCTTGGCCGAGATGACGCGCGTGACCAAGCCCGGCGGCGTGATCGCCTGCCTGGTCCAGGGCCGCCGTGAGAAAATGCTGTTCACGTCCCTCGTGCTGCACGCGATCACGGAGGCCGATCCCGACCTGCGGGCGCCGTACGGCGCGCCGACCTTGTACAGCTTCGGTCCCGACGGCGCGCTCGAGGCGATCTTCGCCCGCGCCGGCCTCTCCGAGATCTCGACCAAGCGCCTCTCCGGCACCTTCCGCTTCTCCTCCCCCGAGGAATACTGGACGACGATGACCGAAGGCGCGGGCCGCACCGGCGCCATGCTGCGTTCGCTCGACGAAAAGGACCAGGCCTGGGTGAAGAAGACGGTCTTGCGCCGCGCGTTGAAAAACAAAACCCGCTCCGGCATCGAGATTCCCTACGAGTTCATGATGGCGCGCGGGTTCAAGAGCGGACGATGAGCCGCTTCGAGGCCAACGTCTTCGCCCAGCCCGAGCTCATCACGGCCGCTTTGCGCGCGCCGATGCCCGCGTGGATGAAGCCGCCGAAGGGCCGAAAGGTTTTCTTCGTCGGCGTCGGCACCAACCACCACGCCGCGCGCATCGCCGCCTGGCTCTGGAGCGGCGCCGGCTATGACGCGCGCGCCGTTCACTCCTACGACTTCGTCGCTCGTCCTTATAAACTCTCGAAAGGCGACCTCGGCATTTTCCTCTCTCACCGGGGCGGGACCAAGTCCTACACCGTGAAGGCCGAGGCGCTGGCGCGCCGCGCGGGCGCGGAAACCGTCGCGGTCTGCGCCGCCGGCGCCGTGTGGAAGGGACCCAAGCGCCGCCTTGACACGTGCGAGCTGGAGAACACCGGCGCTTTCACGAAATCCTTCACGACCACCATGGTCTGGCTCCTGCGCTGGGCCGGCAAGCCCGCTTTGCTCGCGCCGTTTGCACGCGCGGGCACGAGCCTGAATTGGGGACCGGACTCGCCCAGAGTTTCTGCCGACACCGACCTCGTCCTGCTCGGCGACGGCCTGCGCGAGTGGGTGGCCTGCGAGGTCGCGCTCAAGCTCCTCGAGACCGCGCACCTGCGCGTGCGCGCCTACGGACTCGAGGAGTTCCTCCACGGCCCGCAGATCTCGGTCGGCAAAGGCTCTCTCGTGATCGGCTTCTCGACCGTCGGCGAGACGCGCTGGGACGCCGCGCACCGCTATCTCGACACGATCGGCGTTCCCTTTCTCGATGTGGCCAACAACGACTGGCTCGCTCAGATACTCTGGGGCCAGCGCTTCACGATCGACGCCTGCCATGCTCTCGGGATCGACCCCGATGAGCTTCGAGACAAAGAACCCGCCTACAAAAAGGCCCTCGCCGACCTCGCGCGCTAAGCCCGATCACTGGCCGTTTCGTTGCTAGCGCTTTTTTATGATGTTACGCGCGCGCTCGGAATTTAAGGGCTTTTCACGAGTCTCGCTGGCCGCAATCGCGGCCGTCCTCATCGGGCTCATCACCGGCCTGTATTACCACTACGAGCTCCACGAACTGATCGAAGTCCGCTACGCGACCTTGGAAGAGGTCCTCGAATTAAAGGCGAACAACCTCGAGTCCTGGCTGTCGGAACGCCGCTACGACTTGAATTTTTATTCAACCGACCCCCGGAACTTAAGAGACCTCGCGCGACTCGAGTCCGGAGACAGGACGAGCCGCGCCCGGCTCGAGGAAGAATTTAAGGACCGGATCGATCGGCATCGGATGAGCGCGGCGCGCGTCGAGACGGCGAGAGGGCGGACGCTCCTGCGCATTCCCGCGGCACCCGGCTTCAAGGACGCGAATTTTGAGCTCACCGCGCCGCTCGATCTTCCTGGCGGCCGCGCGACTTTGACACTCTCCTTTCCCTGGGATCAAAAGACGGCGCGCGGGATCGACTACTGGCCCCGCGACATGAAGACGGCGAATACCTATCTCGTCAACGTGCCGGACGGCACGATGGTTCCACACAATGGGATCGACCATAAAATCGCCGGTGCAAGGCCCCTGATGCTCCGGGCCGCCCGCGGCGAGAGCGGACGAATCGCGGGGCTCGACTACCGCGGCGTCTATTGCGACGCGATCTCCCGGCCGGTCCGCGGGACGAACTGGATCCTGTTCGCCAAATCAGACCGAGGAGAACTCAAGGCGACGGCGCGCGGCCGCGCCGCGATCGTGCTTGCGTTGCTCATCGCTGTGTTCGTGTTGCTGGCGGTTTATATCGACCGCGGCGCGCAGAGCCAAAGGGCCGTGGAATCTGACTTCAATCTGCTGGCCTTGGCGATCGCGCAGATGCGCGAGTCCGTGGTTCTCACGGACGCCGCCGGGACGATTCTCTACGTCAATCCGGCCTTCACCGAGGCGAGCGGCTACACCCGGGAAGAGGCGGTCGGGAAGAACCCTCGCGTTCTCAAGAGCGGCCTGCACGACGCGGCTTTTTATTCCGCCATCTGGTCCACCCTAGGCCGAGGCGAGACCTGGCGCGGACGCATTTCTAATCGAGCCAAGGACGGCCACATCTACGAGGAGGACGCCAGCATCTCCCCGGTCGTCGGCGCCGACGGGAAGGTCGTCAATTATGTGGCGGTCAAACGCGATATCAGCGCGGAGCGCTCGCTTGAGGATCAGCTCCGCCAATCTCAGAAGATGGAAGCGATCGGCCGCCTTGCCGGCGGAGTGGCGCATGACTTCAACAATATTCTGACTTCGATTCTCGGCTACGCGGAGATCGCCTCCTCCTCTCTGCCCCCGGGGACCCCTCTCGCCGAGGATTTAGGTGAGATCACCCGCGCCGGCAAGCTCGCCGCGGCGCTCACGCGCCAGCTCCTGACCTTCAGCCGCAAGCAGGTGATCACTCCCACGACCTTCGACCTGAACCTCGCCGTGGCGGCGATCGAAAAAATGCTGCGCCGCACCTTGCCCGAGCCCGTCGAGCGCGTGCTCGAGCTCTCGCCGGAGCCGGTGTGGGTCCACATCGACCCGGCGCAGGTGGACCAGATTCTGCTCAACCTCGCCGTCAACGCCAGCGACGCGATGGCCGGCGGCGGCCGGCTGCGCTTCACCACCGCCACGGTTCATTTGACCAAGCCCCTCCGATACTCGCTCTGGACGGTGCCCCCCGGGCGCTACGCCCGCCTGAGCGTCATCGACACCGGCCACGGCATTCCGGCCAACATCATGGAGCACATCTTCGAGCCTTTCTTCACCACCAAGGAGAAGGGCCGGGGCACGGGCCTCGGCCTGGCCACCGTTTTTGGAATCGTCAAGCAGGCGAACGGCCACGTCATCGTCGACAGCACGCCGGGCAAGGGCACTTTGTTCGCCGTGTATCTCCCCCTTGCCGAGACGCCGGGCGAGCTCGAGTATTCCGCCGGTAAAACCGCCGCCCTCGGAGCCCACAACGGGGAGGTCGTCGCGCTCGTTGAAGACCAGGAAATAGTCCTTAGGCTCACCGAGAAAATTCTGAAGTCGGCGGGATACCGCGTGGTCCCGTTTGCTTCGGCGTCCGAGGCGCTGACGGCGCTGACCACCCGGACGGAAGCGCTCCATCTGCTGTTGACCGATGTGGTCATGCCCGAAATGAGCGGCGGAGAGCTCGCCGCCGCGGTGCGCGCCCGTCGCCCTGACCTGCCCGTGCTGTTCATGTCCGGCTATACCGACGATATCGTGGCGAAGGCCGGGCGGCTCGAGCCGGGCACCGATCTGATCCAGAAGCCTTTCACGCCCGACGAGCTCTTGGCGAGGGTGCGGGCTTCTCTCGACGCCAAGCCCTGACGGCCCCGCGCCCCCGGCCCATCGGCCGGGGGCGCGCGTTGGACTTACTTCGCGGGCTGAACCGGCGCCGCGGTCGTCACGGTCGCGTTCTTGGCCGCGCAGCACTTGCCGGCGACGTAGCCGCCTGTAGCGCCCACCGCGAGCAACGCCAGCACCGCGAGCGCCTTTCCGCCGCAGCACTTCTTGGAGCAGCACGCCTTTCCGTCCTTCTCGTTCTCATTGTCCATGGTCATTCTCCTTTCGAATAGTTCGACTTTCGAAATATTTACGGCAAAAAAATTTACGCGGCGCGCTTCTCCGACTCGATGCGCTCGGAAATCTTGCGAAACAACGACAGCAGGCTCTCCTGCTCGTCCGCGTTGAGCCCTTTGAGCAGGCCGCGGGAGAACGCGACGGGCCCCGCCATCGCCTCCTCGTTGAGCGCCTTCCCCTCCTCGGTGAGTTCGACCTGAACCACGCGCCGGTCCTCGCTCGAGCGGTCGCGTTTGACGAGTTTCTTACCCACGAGGCGGTCGATGAGGCCCGTCGCGCTCGACACCGAAAGGCAGATCGCGTCGGCCAGGCCGCTCATCGGGCAGCAATCCTGGCGTCCGACCGCGCGCAGAACGCGGATCTCCTGCCAGGAGAGCTTTTCCCGGATCGTGGAATTTTTCTTGTCCACGCTCTCCGCCTCCTCCATCACGGTCTGGAGGTGGTCGGTGAGCCGGCGCGCGCGTTCTTCGAGGTTCATGGTTCGGTTTCCGAATGCTTCGACTTTCGAAGTATATCAGGCGCACGCTAGGTTGTCAAGCCTGTGACGACCCGGCGACGAGGTTTTTAGTATCCTCCCCGCATGAAACTCCTCCCCCTCCTCCTCGTCGCGCTGGTCTGCGTTCCGCCCGCCTTCTCTCATCCCTTCGACGAGGAAAGGGCCCTGGCCGGCCAGAAGAGCTGGGACACGGAGAAGCCGAAATACCGGCGCGACCGCGAGGCGGACATCGAGCGGATCAGCCTCTTCCTCGAGCCGGATTTCGCGACGCTTTCCTTCAAGGGTTCGGTGACGCACACCTTCAAGGTGCTGGCGCCGGAGCTGAGCGAGCTGACGCTCGACGCGAAGGGGCTCGACGTCTCGAAGGCCTTCGACGGCAACGCCAAGTCGCTCGAGTTCGACCTCATCGGAGACAAGCTGAAGGTGAAGCTCGCGAAAACGCTCAAGGCCGGCGAGCGCGGCTCCGTGCGCGTGGAATACTCCGGCGCGTACAACCAGGGAATGGACGGCGCCTACCTCTTTAAGGCCGACGCGCGCTATCCCGGGCAGACCGAACTGCTCTTCACGCAGGGCCAGCCCGAGACGAACAGCCAGTGGGTGCCGGTCTACGACTACCCCAACGAGCGCGCCTCGAGCGAGATCACCGTCGTCGCTCCCGACGGCATGACCGTGCTCTCCAACGGCAAGCTCGCCTCCAAGGAGCCGGGAGCCAAGGCGGGCACGACGCGCTGGCATTGGGTGCAGGAACGCGCGCACGTCGCTTATCTCATGGCCGTCTACGTCGGGCATTACAGCCGCGTCGAGGCCCCCGCCGCTCCCGTCGGCGCGGGCGAAAGCAAACGCTCCGTCCCCGTCGCCTACTACGTGGCTCCCGGGCTCGAGGACGACGCCAAGGCCACCTTCGCCAAGACGCCGGCGATGGTCTCCTTCTTCTCCGACTGGCTCGATTACCCCTACGCCTGGGATAAGTACGACCAGGTCGTGAACTACCGCTACGGCGGCGGCATGGAGAATACCTCCGCCACGAACATAGGCGAGCGCAATCTGCGCGATAAGCGCGCGATGATCGGCTCCGACAGCGACGGCCTCATCGCGCACGAGCTGGCGCATCAGTGGTTCGGCGACCTCATCACCTGCAAGGACTGGTCGCATATCTGGATCAACGAGGCCTCGGCCAGCTACTTCCAGGCGCTGTGGATGCAGAAGGACCGCGGCGAGGACGACTACCTCTGGGACCTGCGAGGGAAGGCGAAGAACTACATCGGCGAGTCCGGCGCCTACCGCCGGCCCATCGTCTCCGACCGCTACGCCCACCCCTGGGACGTTTTCGACAGCCACACCTACCAGAAGGGCTCCTACGTGATGCACATGCTGCGGCGCGAGCTCGGCGACGCGCGTTTCCAGTCCGCCTGGCGCCGTTACGTGCGCGAGAACCACGACACGGTGGCCGACACCGAGGACTTCCGCCGCGCCTTCGAGGAGACCACCGGCCGCGCGCTCACCGAGTTTTTCGGCCAGTGGGTGTACGGCTCCGGTCACCCCGACCTCAAGCTCAAGCTCGCCTACGATCGCGGGGAGAAGAAGCTCGTCCTGACGGTCACTCAGAAGCAGGTCAAGAAGGGCCAGAGCGCGTTCAAGTTCAAGCTCCCGCTGATGCTGGCCGGCGGCAAGATCGTGACGGCCGAACTCTCCGAGGAGGACCAGACCGTGTCCTGGGACGTCTCCTCGCGCCCCAAGTGGGTCGCGCTCGATCCCGGCCTCGCCGCGCTGGCCGAGTACGATCT
>CALRXP010000083.1:0-9368 GCA_943372155.1 Candidatus Endomicrobiellum trichonymphae
CATCGGCGCGGTCGGTTCCGAGATCGCGATGGACTTCGGGCCCGCAACCTCGATCGCCCTGCGCGCCGGCTGGCGCCTGAACTCCGACAACGCGCGCCTGACCGTCGGCGTCGGCATGCGCGAGGGTCGCTTCACGCTCGACTACGCGATGGCCGAGAAGCGCACGCTCGGCCAGACCCATCAGGTCGGCTTCGGCGTCCGTTTCTAGATGCCCCGGCGCCGCCGGTCCTCCGGCTCCCCCTGGTTATGGGCCGCGACGGCCCTCCTCGTCGTCTTCGCTCTCTGCGTCTCCTGGCTCTCGATTCAGGCCGAGCGCAAGCTCTCCAGCCTCGTCCTCGGCGGCCTCGGCATCAGCTTCTCAACGCGCGTGTGGTCGGCGCCTTTCGCGATCAAGGACGGGGCGCAAGGCGAAGCCGAGCGCCTGATCCAGCGCCTCGACCGCCTCGGCTACCGCCGCACTCTGAACGCGCCGGTCAAAGGCGAATACCGCTGGGACGCTCCCGAGCTCACCGTCTACCTCAACGGCCACCGCATCCCCGGCTCCCAGCAGGCCGAAGGCGTGTTCGTCCTGCGCCGCACCGGCGCCGGCGCCTGGTCCGTCTTCGACGGCCTGGGCGGCACGGTCCCCGAGATCCGTCTCGAGCCCGAGCTCGCCGTGGAGCTCGCCGGCGAGCGCTCTGAGCGCCGCGAGCCCGCGACCTGGGAGCAGATCCCGCAGACGCTTAAGGACGCCGTCGTCGCCACCGAGGACAAGCGCTTCTGGACCCACCACGGCCTCGACCCCCGCGCGATGGCGCGCGCCACGCTCGCCAACATCCGCCACCGCGAGCTTCAAGGTGCCAGCACCATCACCCAGCAGCTCTCGAAGAATCTTTTCCTGTCCCCGCACCGCACCTTCCGCCGCAAGCTGGCCGAAGCGGGCTTGGCGCTCTACCTCGAGCTCCGCCTCGACAAGAAGCGCATCCTCACGCTCTACCTCAACCACATCTACCTCGGCCAGGACGGCCCCGCGAGCGTGATGGGCGTGCGCTCCGCCGCGCGCCACTACTTCTCCAAAGAAGTCGCCGACCTGACCCTGCCCGAGGCGGCGGTGATCGCCGGCGTCATCCGCGGCCCCGGCGTCTACAATCCCTTCCGCGACCCCGTCGCGGCCAAGGCGCGCCGCGACCACGTCCTGCGCCGTATGAAAGAAGAAAACTTGATCTCGCAGTTCGAGCTCGACGCCGCGCTCGACGCTCCGCTCGAGCTCACCCGCGGCTCCGCCGCGGAAGACCGGCGCGACTCCGCCTACTACGCCGCCGAGGTCGTGCGCCAGCTCCTCCCCCGCTACGGCGGCGACTCGCTCTACCGCCACGGCTTGTCCATTTACACCGCGATGGATCCGCTCCTGCAGAACATCGCGCGGAAAACGCTCGCCTCGGCCAAACACCAGGCGGCGCTGGCCGTCGTGGACCCGCGCGACGGCTCCGTCCTCGCGCTCACCGGCGGCCGCGATTTCAGCGAAAGCCAGTTCAACCGCGCCACGCAGTCCCTGCGCCAGCCCGGCTCCACCTTCAAGCCCTTCGTCTACGCCGCGGCTCTCAAGCTCGGCCTGACGCCCGCCACCATCCTCCGGGACAAGCCGAAAACCTTTCCCGGCGCGGGCAAAGGCTGGTCGCCCTCCAACTACGAAGGCGTCTACTACGGCACCACGACGATGCGCCAGGCGCTCGCCCACTCGCTCAACGCCGCGACCTTAGACCTCGCCGAGCGCGTCGGCCTCAAGCGCATTCAAGACGTCGCCCGCGCCTGCGGCCTGACGAGCCCCCTGCGCGACGACCTCGGCCTCGCCCTCGGCGCCTCCGAGGTCGGTCTGCTGGAAATCGTCACCGCCTACGAGCCCTTCGCCCGCCAGGGCGTGCGCGCCACCCCGCGGCTCGTCACCGCGGTCGTCGACGCCGACGGCGTCGTCCTCGAGTCCCCGCCGCCGGAGATCACCGTCTCCCTCGATCCGGCCACCGCCTACCTCACGAACTCCTTGCTCGAAACCGTGACGCAGACGGGCACCGCCCGGAGCGTGAAGACCCTCGGCGTGACCTTCCCCGTCGCGGGCAAGACCGGCACGACCAACGACGGCCGCGACGCTTGGTTCGTCGGCTACACCTCCTCTTTGCTCGCCGGCGTCTGGGTCGGCGACGACCGGAACCGCGCTCTCAAGCTCACCGGCGCCAAGGACGCGCTGCCGCTGTGGGCTTCCTTTATGAAGGAGGCCAACGCCGACCGTCCGGGCGAGCCGTTCACTCGCCCCGACACCGTCGTCGAGGTGATCGTCTGCCCCGCCTCCGGCATGGTCGCCCGCTCCGGCTGCCCGGGCAAGCACGGCGAATTGTTCCTCGTCGGCACCGAGCCGAGGAGCGAGTGCGTTCTGCACCGCGGCGGCCTGGTGGGCTGGCTGCAGCACATGCTCCGCAAGGAATGATTAGGTATAGTTCCGTTATGAGAACGCTACTCCTCTGCTCGCTCCTCGTGCTGCCGTCCTTCGCCGTCGCCGTCACCATCGACGACGCCCTCGATCAGAACGGCGTGTGGCAGGCGCTCGACGTCGCCGACCGCACCGGCGAAGTCCTGCGCGCCGCCGAGTTGCGCCTGACGCTCGGCGATTTTCCCGGCGCCGAGAAGAACGCGCGCGCGGTTCTCTCCAAAAATTCCGGCGACGCCGCCGTCCGCCTCCTCCTCGCCCGCTCCGAGCGCGCCCGCCAATCCGACGCCCTCGCCGACGCCCTGCGCGCCGCCCGCGACGCCAAGACGCCCGCCGTTCGCGGCGCCGCTTATCTTTACGCCAGCGAGCTGCAGACCGAGCTCGGCGACGACTCCGCCGCCGAGAAAAACGCCGTCAAAGCCGCGACCGAGCTTCCCGACGATCTCGACGCGCTCGCCGCCGCCGTCCGTCTCAAGCGCTCCCGCCCCCTCGAAGCGTTGGCTTTCGCCGAGAGAGCCGCCCGCGTCGCCGCCTACGCCCCGCTCTGGCAGCGCCCGGCCGCCTACCGCTACAGCGCGCAGATCTGGATGGAGCTCGAGCTCGCGGCGAAAGCCGCCGAATCCCTGCGCCGCGCTTTGGCCTTCAACTCCGAGGACCTCGACGCGCTCGCCGCCGCGGTGAAGCTCAAAGCCAAGCTGACGCCCGAGGCCCTCGCCGGCTTCCGCCTCAAGGGAGCCCCGGTTCTCCCCGAAGCCGCCGAAGGCCCGCTCTCCGACGCCGACGCGAAGGCCGCCCTCGACAAGAATCCCTACGACCTCGAGCCTCTGCGCCGCCTCGCCGTCTCCGCCCTCGACGCCGGCCGCAAGGACGAAGCCTCCGCCCTCACGCTCCGCCTCATGCGCGCCGTCTGGCGCGCCCCCGTCTGGCACCAGGCCGAAGCCTACCGCACCGCGGCCCTGCTCTGGCTCCAGCTCGGCCAGAAAGACCGCGCCTTCCAGGCGCTCGCCAAGGCCCTGGTCCTCCAACAGGACTCGCTTGAAACCCAACGCCTCGGCTTCGGCGTGCCTCGCGGAGAAGAAGTCTCCAACAATTCCGTCGTCCTCTACATCCACTGCACCGCCGCCGAAGCCCGCCTGGAGCTCGGCGACCGCGACGGCGCCGCCGCGATGATCGACGCCGCGCTCAAGCTCGACCCGAAGCATGGCTGGGCGAAACGCCTCAAAGATTCGCTCAAAAAGTAACGTTTAAACAAAGACTATTTGGTATTGCGTTTCCTCAATACTGGTGTTATAGTAAGACGTAGTCGCCCCCTGGGAGAATCTATGAACAGCGCCAAGTCCTGCCTCACGGCTTCCTTTATCCTGTCCTTGCTCGTCTGCGCGGCGAGCCCGGCCCACGCGGCGAAATACAAGATCACGTGGCTCCTCGGCCACCCCAACCTCGACTTCTTCGAGGCCTCCGCCCAGTCCTTTAAAACCGCCGTCGAGAAAGGCAGCCACGGCGACATCGAAGTCAACGTCGTCCCCGCGGAAAATCCCTGGGAGAACACTAAGGGCAAGGTGAAGCCCGAGATCGCCGAGAAGGTCGCCAAGGGCGAAGCCCAGATGGGCCACTCCTTCACCAACATCATGTCGAAGATGGACCCTCGCCTCGAGGTGTTCGATCTTCCTTATCTCTTCACCGGCTACCTCCATCTTGAAGGCGTGTTCGAAGGCCCGCTGGGCAAAGAGCTTCTCGAGGGCATGCGCTCCGAGAAGATCGTCGGCCTCGCCTTCACCTACAGCGGCGGCGCGCAGGGCGTCGCCACGACGGACCGCGTCATCCGCGGCCCCGAGGACCTGAAGGGCCTCAAGGTCGGCGTGTTCGGCACCGACGTGGACAAGGCCTGGCTCACCGGCCTCGGCGCCACCGCCGTGCCGATCGAGCATCAGCTCACCACCATCAACCCGCTCACCAAAGAAGGCGCCATCGACGCCTCCGTCGTGACGTGGCGCCGCGTGCAGGAAGCCCATCTCCAGCAGGCGTACAAGAACGTCAACATGATGAACGCCTCCTACCTCGTCAGCGTGACCTACATCAACGAGGCCTTCCTCAACTCGCTCCCCGCGGAGTACCAGACCTTGATCAAGACCTCCGCCCAGACCGCCGCCCGCATCGAGCGCGCGCGCACCATCGAGCTCAACGAAGAGAACAAGCGCGAGATGGCCGCCAAGGGCATCCGCACCGTCTTCCTCACCGAGAAGGGCCGCGCGAGCTTCGACAAGGCGCTGGCGCCCATCTACGAGAAGACCCTCAACGGGATCGTGGGCAAGGACCTGATCGAAAAGGTCCGCAAGACGCCCGCGAGCGCCGTGCACCCGTCGGGCCTCGAACTCGTCGGCAAGTAAGCCTCGCGTGCGTCCCACGCTCGCCTTAGTGAGCGGCGCCGGCCTGTCCTTCCTTGCGTTCGGGCTTTTGTGGATCGGGACTCCGTGGCGCTTTCAAGCGCTGATGTTCATCCCGTTCTTCCTCGCGGCCTTCGCGCTCTCGAGGAACGCTTCGCCCGAGGACCGGCGACGGGTCCTGATCACGCTCATTTCCGGCGCCGCGCCCCTGGGCGGCCTGATTACCTTGTTCCGCGACGCGAAAGACTCTCACCTGGGATCCATCCTCACCGTCTGCGTCTGGGCGGCCGCCATCCTGGCGGGCTGCTACTGCGCCAAAGACCGCCCGCGCTAGGCAACTTTTTGGCACCCTCGGTCGTATAAAGGGTATGCCCCTCGTCATTAGACCCCAGGACGGACGCCTGTTCGTCTTTTTCCCCTATTCCCCGGAGCGCGTCGCAGCCATAAAGACCTTCCCAGGCCGGCGCTGGCATCAGGAGGAGAAGTGCTGGTCCGTCGTTGACGAACCCGGCGCCCACGAAAGGCTCACCGCGCTTCTCCAGGATGAGGTCGCTACTCCGACGCCCCCATCTATTACGTCCCTACGCCCAATGGGCGCATGCACCGCTCTCATCGACAAGGTCAGATCCGCCATCAAAGCTCGTCACTTCAGCCCTCGCACCGAGATCGCCTACGTCGCGTGGACGCGAAAATATCTGGAGCGCACCGATTTGCCAATCGAAAATCTCGATGAAGCGTCCGTCGGAAGATTTCTGACCTCCTTGGCTGAGGGGGATCGCATCAGCGCTTCGACCCAAAACCAAGCCCTCAACGCCCTTCTCTTCACATTCGAACACGGCCTGGGTCGAAAACTCGGCTTAGTTTCCGGCGTCGTCCGAGCTAAACGTCCCGAACGCCTTCCCGTCGTCCTCAGTAAAGATGAGGTCCGCCGAGTCCTGGACCGAATGCACGGCACACCTCGTCTCATGGCCATGCTTCTCTACGGCTCTGGCCTGCGCTTACTGGAGTGCTGCCAACTACGGGTCAAAGATCTCGACTGGGGCCTAAACCAACTCGTAGTCCGGTCGGGCAAAGGAGGTAAGGACCGCTACACGACATTCCCCTCGGGCATGCGTGAAGATCTCCAATTGCATTTAGCGCAAGTCGAGCGCCTGCACAAAGAAGATCTGGCCGCAGGTCTGGGTCATGTCGAATTGCCCAATGCGCTCGCGAGGAAATATCCGAATGCCGACAAGGAATGGGGCTGGCAATGGGTGTTCCCCGCTTCGAGCCATTACGTGGACAGGGAAACCGGACAACGAAGACGGCATCACCTTCACGAATCGGTGCTTCAGAAGGCCTTTCGTCAGGCCCGCCTAGACGTCGGCATCGTAAAGCCGGCAGGGTGCCATACCTTGAGACACTCGTTCGCGACCCACCTGCTCGAGGATGGGTACGACATACGGACGATTCAGGAGCTTCTGGGACATACGGACGTTAGCACCACGATGATTTACACTCACGTCCTCAACCGCGGAGGGCGCGGCGTTCAGAGCCCTGCGGACCGTCTTGGGCTCGGTTCCAAATGATCCCGGCCATGCTATACCGCCAACATTGGCGGCCTTTCACGATATTAATATTCATCCACAGCTGGCGAAATGCTGATTTTCCCTCTACAATTCGTAGTAGGGCCCGTTTCGAGAGTCATGCTATACGGTTCCGCATACTCACAAGTTAGACGCACCTATAAGAATGGCCAACATACCATCGCCAGAACAACGGGGAGAACCAGCACTGAAGATTGCCGGATTTCAGCTCTGGGTCACTAACCGTCAATTCCCGGGTGCAAGCGACTACGACGACGGAAACTGGCTCTTGGTGGCTGCGCATTGTGGAGAAGAAGGCGCAAGTGTCTGGGCTGAGGGTGCACTGCTGCAAGCGCAGGATATTGATAGATTTCGGAAGGACTGTCAAAAGCTTCTTAAAGGCGACGTCCGAAAAGTGACGATGGAACCTCGTGAACCAAATATTCACATAGAGATTGAAGCAACTGACAAACTCGGACATTTTGAGATGCGGGTTCAGATCACACCGAATCATCTAACGCAGGAACACCGATTTGAATTTGAAATTGATCAGAGCTATCTTCCGGGGATTATTGGACAATGCGAGAGACTTACTGAAAGGTTCTCAGTCCGTGGCGTCTAACCATCGGATTCTGCCGACCGCGGCCTCGATTGGTTGGACTGATGTAGCCGCGGCGGCAGATCCTCAGCGTTAGCCATCTACTATGACTCGCAAAGCATTAGCCTCTGTTCTTCGTAACTTCCTGGGAACCTATACGAGTCGCTATTCCGACTCCCATGGTTACTGGCTGTTTGGGTTCATGGTTGAATCATTGCACGTTTCCGAGATTGATTTACTAAGCACAGACATGACCGACTTCCCGGATGCACAGTTTGAGGCGATTACAGTCGCAAGAAAGCGATTTTTAGAGCAACTCAATAAGCACGGTCTGAATATTTCAAAACTAAAATCCGCGCGCCTCACTATCACGCGCGGAGGTAAGACAACTCAAAAACACGATGCGCACCAATTTGGATACGAAGTGAATTTTAGAGCTGAAGCCATTTCAGACCTTGGCAAGAAATTTGAAGCAGAAGAGGTCATTTTCATTGCGCCTCATGATCCGAAGGTTGAAGGACGGAGCACCCGCGCTGATCTGCCTCCATTTGACCAGCAAGTCGCTGATTCTTTCGTGGGCAAGAAGCTCTTAATCGAAGTCACAATCCTAGACCATGAAGGCAATTTCCTCGAACTACGGCAGTCATACGGAAAAATTACTGGCGCCTCCGAGAGAATGGGGTTCGAGCTGGAACAACTTGCGGGCACCGAATACCTTATTTCACTTCCGGATTGGCGCAAGTTTAAACCCGCAGGTTCTGGCGAATATAAAATAAGGTCAACTGGTGAAGTTCTTACAGGTGTTGATTTGGTTTACGCATTTACGGTTAGGAGATCCCGTCCTGCTGGCAAGGTGGGGAATGGCTAACCATCGGATTCTGCCGACCGCGGCCTCGTTTGGTTGGACTCATGGAGCCGCGGCGGCAGATCCTCAGCGTTAGACAGCCTACATGAGGAACGAAATTGCGATGTTTTTGAAATCGGCGTGTACTCTGAGCGCGGCATTGGTTGCGGCCACCTTTCTTGGTGGCTGCGCTTTTGGAACACAGACGGATGTGGACGCGTACGGCCGGCAGAGAAGCCGTCTAGTTCCGTCGATGACTCTATACAGCAGCAATCCGGCCGCCGCAGCAGCATGCCCGTTCCGTCTCTCGTTAAACGACCAGTGCTACAAAACGCTCGGTGAATGCACCACGGCAGGCGAGGTTCGTACCCGCAATGAAAGATTTTCGTACACCTGCGAAGCTCGATGAATAACTGAATGAAGGCAAAGCAGGAGTAATTTCAGTTCAAACGGAATTCAGAAGGAACAGGAAACAATGACATCGCTGTCTAACCATCGGATTCTGCCGACCGCGGCCTCGTTTGGTTGGACTCATATAGCCGCGGCGGCAGATCCACTGCGTTAGGCGGCAACATAAGCACCATGACTAAAGGCATCTCATTTAAATCATCCTGGCTTTGGCCCTGGTACTTTGTTGCCTACGCGCTCTGCACGGAAGTAATTTGTTTTATGAACTGGAATCAGTTAGCGATGGTGTGGATAGGATTTCATTGGGCGCTTAATCCGCTTCTGGCACTCGTAATCGCTTCATTCACAGCGTTCAGATCCCACGAATGGACTACGTTGGCACGTCGAACGACTGGGATTTGCGGGATTATCCTCTGCACCGCTTTCGTAGGCTTTCCATATTTTTTTCCAAATTGGCCCTACATTCAAATATTTAAGCCGTGAGGAGAAATTAGGAGGCCTCACGGAAGAACAATGATAAAACACCTTCCGCCTAACCATTGGATTGAACGGACGGCGGCCTCGTTTGGTTGGACTGTTGAAGCCGCCGCCGTTCATCCTCCGCGTTAGACGACTGAACGATTGAACGGCGGAACGGCGAAACGACGGGACAACGGAACGAATGAACAAGAGCACTCAGGCGATGCCGGGATTCACATGGGGCGCCAAAATCGCCCTGATCCCAGGACTTGGAGCCATATTCCCCGTTGGATATGCCGGCGTAGCCGTTGTGAACTTGCTCTGGCGTCAGATTTTTAGCACCGACGCTCCGGGCATAATCTGCTTTTTTGGTGGCGTTACGTATGGCCTTATCTTGGGACCGATTTTTCAGTGCGTGGTTTTTGGATCGATTTGTCATTTGATTTGGGAGTCAGCTCTTAAGAAGGCACCAATCAAGTGGCCCAAATCATCTGGTCCTGGCGACATACTAATTCTCATTGCTGCCGTAAGCGCATATATTTTCTTAGGCCCCTTGCTGGTATTAACACTGATCGGATACGGCGGACCGTGGTTTTTGAGCGAAGTCGTGGGTCTAAGCAAATGAGGCATCGTCTAACCATTTGCTTCTGCC
>CALRXP010000084.1:0-9355 GCA_943372155.1 Candidatus Endomicrobiellum trichonymphae
CGTTGGAAGTACTGGGGATGGCGCGAGACCGGACCGGCGTGTTTAGTCCGCTTTCGGTTTCTGCGGGCCGGCGATCGCCGAGCGGACGCCGCGATAGGCGCCGATCAGGAAGGCGATTCCCGTCAGGTTCATGACGAGGACGCCGAGCAGCCAGCCGAGCTGGACGAAGCGCGCGAGCAGGAACGCGCCCGCGGCTTTCGCCGTCGGACGGCCGGTCACGGGAGCGGCTTCGTCCATCGCGGGCTTGAGGCCGGAGACGAGGCGGTCGAAGAAGGACTTCGATCCCTCGGACGTATTCTTCCAGCCGTCGACGAGGCCCCGGGTGAACAGGGCGGCCTTCGAGTCAGGCTTGGCCTCCTCGAACGCGGCGGCGGCGAAGGTGAGCGGGACGCGGACGAGGCCGGTGACGAGGCCGAGGGCGAGCGTGATGATGAATTCGGCGGCCTCGATGATGCCCGTCGGCACCCAGATCGCGGACAGCCAGACGCCGTTCCAGTACGTCTTCTTGAGCCAGTAGTTGGCGTGGCTCTTGAGGTTGTAGCGGAACTTCGTGTCCTCGCTCCAGAAGCGGGCGACGTCCTGGTAGTTCCGGATCGACGAGCCGACGCCCTTGAGAGCGCCGCGCAGGCCCGACCACACCCACTCGGGCAGGTGCATCAAGAGGAACGGGCTCGTGGCCGCGGCTAAGGCGATCGTGCCCCAGCCGACCCAGCCGCCGAAGAAGCCGGCCCAAACCGCGCCGACGGCGGCGGCGGAACCGAGGGCGCCGAAGAAAGCGCCGAGCTCGGCCTCGTCGAAGGAACCGCCCTTCTCCTGAGTCTTCTTGACCCAGCGTTCGAAGCCCCAGCCGCCGAGCCAGGCGATCAGGCCGACGATGATGGAGTTGCCGTTGAGGAGCAGGACGAGGCCGTTGTACAAGAGCGCCTTGCCGCCGATGGACTTGGCCCAGCCCGGCGCCTTGCCCATGAAGGGCATCGCGGCGAGGGAGAGCACGAGGGGGAAGTACAGGCCGATCTGGATGAACGAGTGGCCTGCGAGGATCGGAAGGCCGAAGAAGTAGGCCGGGACGAGGGCGAGCGCCACCGCGATCAGCTTCGGCGCGATCGGGGCCTTGGAGGGCGCGCCGGGCTCGGGCTGGTCGGGCTCGGTCGGCTTCTCGGACGGGGAGTCGCGGCGCTCGATGCGGAGAGAGGAGACGGAGTGGCGCTTATCGTCGAAGGATCCGACGCGACCGAAGGCGAGGATGAGGCCCGCGATCGAAAGGAGGGGCGTCGCGACGGCGGCGTAGACGACCCAGCCGAGCTGGAGCAGGCGCAGGCCGACGGAGCCCGTCGCGCTGACGAGGAACTTCGGGGAGTTGGCGAGCGGGATCAGCTTGGCCTCGAGCGGATTGAAGCGGGAGATCTTGCCGTTCTGCACGTTGTCGAAGACGAGGCGCGCGGCCTCGGCGAAGTACACGTTGGCCTTGGAGCCGGGCCAGAGCTTCGCGGAGGCGCCCCACAGGAAGTTGACCGGAGCGGTCACGAGGCCGATAGCCAAGCCCCCGACGGCGGAGAGCGCGTACATCGCGGCCTCGGCGAGCATGATCGGCGTCCACATCACGGCGAGCCAGACGCCATTCCACTTGGAGGCGTTCCAATGACGCTTGGAGAAATTCTGCAGGCGATCGAGCAGGACGGTGTCGCGGTGGATGGAGGTCAGGACGCGGGAGAGGCCGAGCGCGCCGAGCCACACGCCCTCGAACGCCGAGGTCATGCCCTTGCCGACCCAGCCGGGCAGGTGGAACCAGAGCAAGGTCGCGAGGGGGTAGGAGAGCCAGAGCAAGGCGGTGGCCGTCCAGCCGAGCGGGCCGGAGGCGATGAGCGCGGCGCCGGTCACGGCGGCGAGGCCGCCGAAGAAGGCGGAGAGAGTCTCGATCGAGCCGTAGGAGCCGTAGCGTCCCTCGGTCTTACCCAGGCCGTACCGCGTCAGGCCCCAGCCGCCGACGAGCGCGAGCGCGCCCGTCCAGAAGAGCGCGGGGGAGATGAACGCGCCCATGCCGACCGAGAGGACCACGGAGACCGAGGCGACGGCGATGCCGAGGCCCGCGAGCGCCACGCCGGGGGCGGCGCGCAGGAGCTTAGGAGAGGATTCGCTCAAGAAGGGCATGACGGCGAGGGTCAGGCTCGACGCGATGACGAGGCTGCCGATGAGCGTGGAGGCGCCGAGCAGGGGCAGCCCGAGGAACACGGCCGGGGCCAGCGCGAGGCCGGCGGAGAGCAGGCGCGGCCAGAAGGGGCCCTTCGGAGAGCGAGGAGCGGGCGTCATGTCGGCCGGCGGCGTCGGAGGAATGTCGGAGTGCTGGGCGGCGGCGGCCTGCGCGATCGCGTCGCCGGCGGGCCGGGCGAGCTGATGGTTGTCGCCGAACACGGCCCACTCGCCGGCGGCGGGAGCGGAGAGGTCGGCCCCGGCTTCGAGCGCGGGCGCGCCGGTGAGCGCGGCCTCGAGCTTGCGGCCGGCGTCGCCGGCGGAAGCGGGAGAGGCGTTTTCAAGCGGGCCGGCCTTATCGAGGACGGCGGCCGCCGTTTTCGCGGCGGCGGAAATGGTCTGGGTCAAGGCGACGGGTCGGGCCGCCGCGGGCTCAACGGACGAGGCCAGAGCGGTCGCGCGCGCGGGAGCGGCGAGCGCCTGGGCCGCCGCGATCGGGGAGAGAGCCAGAGGCGAGGGCGCCGAAGCCGCGCCGAAGGACGGAGTCAGAGCGAGAGCCGACGGCATTAAGTAAGGAAGAGCGGATGCCGAGCCGCCCAACCCGGAGACCGGGGAGATCGCGGGAGCGGCGGCGCCGGAGGCGACGGGCGCGGTGCGGATGGTCTGCGCGGCGGCGTACGGGGCCAGGCCGGGGCAGGCAAGGATGAGGGAGAAGGAAACGGAGGACGCGAGGGCGCGGCGGAGGGAGAAAAGGTTCATGGCCCGATCTTACGAAAGCGCGTATGCGCCCTATAAGGGCCGTTGGTCCCTTATTTTTCGGACAATGGGCCCAGGCTTGGCCGCGCGACGATCGAGGAGGCCCTCCACCGTCGTCAGATACGCGCGCGCCGTCGGGCAGGGCCGGCGGGAAAGGCCTTCGCGGACGAGGGCCCGCGCGCGGGAATCCATGCCCCAGTTGAAGTAATCGATGGTCAGCACGGCGCTCGTGCAGGCGTCGTCTCCGGTCGAGTGCGCGGCGAGGTCGATCGTAAACGGCGTCTGCCAATCCCATTGCCGCTCCAGGCACAGCGGCAGCAGCCAGACGGCGAGCGCGGCGGCGGGCAGGGCGGCCCAGCGCTTAGGAAGCCGGGCGGCGGCGAAGGCGAGGAGCCACGCGAGCCCGGCGAAGGAGGCGTACAGATAGCGATCGGCTGCGAGGGAGGAGACCGGGATGACGAAGTTGGACACGGGCAAGAGAAACGCGCCCGCCCAGGCGAAGGCGCCGAGCCACGGCCGGCGTTCTCTCAGCCCGCGCGTGAACAGGCCCGCGAGCGCGAGCAGAATCAAAGCGCCCGCGGCCGCGAGGCCCGCGCCGGCGGGGTCGGTCAGCGTGTAGCAGAGGCGCTGACCGTAGGGCCATAGGGCGGAGCGCGCGTGCACGGCGAGGCCCGTCAACGCGAACACGGCGTGAGAGCTGAAGGTGCCGCCGTACAATCCGCTGTCGGTGGTGTGGACGAGCACGTGGGCGCGCCAGAGGGTGAAGAGAACGGCGAAGGCGAAGTAGGGCGCGACGCCGGCCGCGAGGTCGCGGAGCTTCGTCTTCGGCTCGCCCGCCCAATCCCACGCGGCGAGGGCGAAGGGCAGGCCCAGGGCGCTCTCTTTAAAAAGGGCCGAGACGGCGAACAGGACCAGAGCTCGTCCGCGGCGGCGTGCGCGATGCTCGCGCAGCGCGAGCAGGCCGAACAGCAACGCGAACACGGAAGGACGGGCGCCGCTGACGTAGGCCACGCTCTCGGCCTGGGCGGGATGGAGGGCGAAGAGCAGCGCGCCGACGGCCGCGGCGGGCAGGTTGCCGCACAGCTCCCAGCCGATGAGCAGGACGAGGGCGACGTTGAGCGCGTGGCCCGCGACGTCGAGAAGGTGAAAGAAGAAAGGATTGAAACCCGCGACGCGAGCCGTGACCGCGTACGACAAGGTGGCGAGCGGACGGTAAGCGACCGTCAGCTCTTTTTCCAGGCTGTTGGCGCTTTTGACGTAAAAGAAGGTCGCCCAGCGCGCGGGCTCGCGCACGACGGGATTGGCGACGAAATTGCTGTCGTCGTCCTTGAGAAAGGAGCCGGACAACGACGGGCTCCAGACGGCGAAGGCGGCCGCCCACGTGATCAGCAAAGGCAGGAACAGCGCGCGACGGGGCCGAGTCACCGCCGGAATTTATCATTTAACGAACGCCCGCCGCGAAATGGTAAATTTTTTCACCGTCATGGACGCTACTCGAAGGGACGACCGGCGTTGGTTCCTGCTGGCCGCCGCGGCCTTGGCGGCGGCGGTCGCGGCCGCCTTCGGTTCCACCTGGCGCGCGCCGTTCCTGTGGGATGATCATCTTCTGATCGTCGGAAATCCGGGCGTCGCGTCGCTCGACGCCGCGCACCTGCGCTGGATGCTCACCACGACGTATCAGACGGCCTACCAGCCCCTGGGATGGCTGGCGCTCGCCCTATTGCGGGTCGCCGCGGGCCTGTCCGCTCCCGCCTTCCACGTCGCGACCTTGGCGGGCCATTGGGTCACGGCCGTCGCTTTTTACGTTTTTTGCCGGCGACTCCTCCGGTCGGAGTTCGGCGCTTTCGCCGCGGCGCTGCTCTTCGCGGTGCATCCGCTCCAGTCGTTTAGCGCGGGGTGGGTCACCGAGCTGCCCGACATCCTGGCGACGCTCGCGTTCCTCGCGGCGTTGACGGTTTACCTCGGGAAAGAAACGCCGCGCCGGCTACCGTTGTGCTGGGGCTTGTTCCTGATCTCCCTGCTCTTCCGCTGGAAAGGCATCGTCCTGCCGCTGGCTTTGTCCTTGCTCGACGTCTGGCCGCTGAAGCGAGATGCGCGCGCGCGGCTTCGGGAGAAGATCCCGTTCTGGCTTTTGGCGGCCGCGGCCTTGGCCGTGAACGCCGCGGCGAAGACGGGCCTCGGGACGCGTCCGTCTTTCTCGCCCGTCCTGTTCTCGCGCGGAGTCCTCGGCTATCTATGGCTGCTGGCCTGGCCGCGGGACATCCTGCCGTTGTACGCGCTCAATGATCCGGATACGCTCGGCGTACCCGCGCTCGCGGCGGTCCTCCTGTTCGCGGCGTTCGCGTGCTGGCTGTGGCTCGGACGGCGCGCTCGTCCCGTCGCGGCGATGGCCGGCGTGTTCTTCGTCGCCGCGCTGACGCCGCCCTTGCTCAGCGCCCGGAACGGCGTCCTCGTCGTGTTCCCGCATTACGCGTATCTCTCGGCCCTACCGTTTTTCGCGCTCGCGGGTTGGGGCGCGGCACGCCTGCGTCGCGAGGCCGCCGTGATTCTGCTCGTCCTCGTCGGCGGAGCTTGGACGCTGGAGAGCGCGCGGCAAAGCGAGTTGCGCAGGGACGAGGTCGTATTTTGGACGCGGGCCTTGGCGCTCGACCACGGCTCGCTGATGTCGTACGCCAACCTCAGCGACGCGCTGATCCGCGCGGGCCGTTTGAACGAGGCCTACTACTACCTGCAGGCTCAGCTCGTGGCCAATCCGGGCGACGCGGACGCCCGCGCGCACCTGGAGCTTCTGGCGAGCCGGGCCGGCGGACTTAAGCCGGACGTCGTCGGCTTCTGGAGCGCGACGGCGGAGGATCTGGTCGCCGCGGGACGCCCTCGCGACGCGCTGATCCTGTGCGGCAGGGCCCTTCGCCGCGCTCCGCGCGACCCGCGGGCGAAAGAGGCCGCGGCGCGCGCCTTCAAGGCGCTGAGGGAGTCGTGAGGCTTCCTCGCGGGCGGGCGCTCGACGCCGGAGTCGCGGCGATCCTCCTGCTCGCCGTCTTTGCCGCCTTCGGGCCCATACTCGGGCACGGCTTCGTTTTCGACGACTTCGCGCTGATCGCGGAGAACGCCGGAATCCGCGGCCTCGACGCGGCGCGCCTGCGCTGGATGTTCACCTCGACGTACCTGACGACGTATATGCCGCTGGGCTGGGCGGCGTTCGCCTGCGTGTTCACGCTCGCGGGGCTCAAGCCCGCGGCGTTCCACGCGGCCAATCTCGCGGCGCATTGGCTCGTCTCGGTCGCGTTGTATTTCGTCGGCCGCCGGCTGTTCCGGCTGGCGGGAAATCCGAAGCCGGAGGCGCCCGCCTTTGCCGCGGCCCTGCTGTTCTGCGTACACCCGTTCCAGGTCAATTCGGTGGCGTGGGCCATCGAGCTGCCCGACATGCTCTCCACCTTGTTCTATCTCCTCGCGATCCTGGCCTACCTCGGCGCGCCCGCTCGCCGGCGGGTCGTCGCCGCCTTCGCCCTGTTCGCCGTGTCCTTGCTCTTCCGTTGGAAGAGCCTGAGCCTGCCGCTGGCGCTCGTCGCGCTGGACTACTGGCCGCTTGGCCGTTTACGCGCCCGCCCGGGCGATCCGTTCGACCAGGAGCGGGTCGAAGTGTGGGCCGAAAAGGCGCCCTTCATCGTGCTCGCGATCGCGGCCGCCTCCTTGACCATGCTGGCCAAGAGCCGCGAAGTCTATGCTCCGTCGTTCGCTCCCGCCGCGGCCGCGCGCGCGCTGTGGTTGTATCCGAAGGCGCTGCTGTGGCCTCGCGACTATCTCGCGGCCTACGCCTTGCACGGCGGCGCAGGGGCGCTCGCGCTCGCGGCGGCCGTTGTCGCCGCGGTCGCGTCGTGGGCCGGCCGGCGGCGCTTTCCGGCTTTGCTCCTCGCCGGCGTCGTGTACGGGGCCGCGGTCCTGCCGCCCGCGCTCAACGCGCAGAACGGCGCGGTGTACGTGTATCTCGCCTACGGCTACCTGGGCTGCCTCGGTCTGTTCCTGCTCGCTGGCTCGACGGCGCGGCGCGCCCCCGGCGTCGCCGCGGCGTGCGTGGTCGCCCTTCTGTTCGCGGCCGGCTCGCGCCGCGAGCTGCGGCACTGGAGCGATCCGGTCGCGTTCTGGACGCAGGCCGTGCGCCTGGACCCGGGCTTCAGCCCCGCCGCGGGCCAGCTCGGCGTCGCCTTGCTTGAGAGCGGCCGCCCGGACGACGCGATCCCCTACCTGAAGGCCCGCCTCGCCGCGGCCCCCGGAGACGAAGAAGCCGCGCGGGCGTTGGCCCGCGCGGCTTCGCTCCGGATTAAAACTCCTTAGCTTAAGGCAGGAGGTCCGACGTGCAGTTCGTCTGGCTGCAGGTCATGGTTCCGGCGGGGCCGACGTAGGTCACGGTGTAGGCGCCGTAGGTCGTAGGCAGCGGAGCCTTGCGGGTCAACGTTGCCGTGTAGGCGGCCGAGCCGGCGGTCCAGGCCGGCGCGTTGAATGCTTTGCCGGTGGCGCAAGTCACGTCGAGCTCGGCGCTGTTGCCCGAGTACGTGTTGCTCTTAAGGAGGTAGCGTTCTTGGGCGCCCTTCACGGTGGAGAAGCACGAGGTGGCTTCGGAGAAGCGACCCTTCTCGACGACCTTGAAGTACTGGGGAACCGCGATCGCGGCCAGGATACCGATGATCAGGACGACGACCAGCAACTCGATAAGGGTGAAACCGGCGGCATCACGCTTGTAGGTTCCCATTTTGTCTCCGAAATTCAATTTTCGTCGACTCAGAGTGTAACAGAAGTTGCGCGAATTTCCAGGCGAGCTTATGCCGTTTCAAAATTATCTATACCGTCATATAAAAAAGAAGCCCCGGAGCGGTTAAGCCGCTCCGGGGCGTTTTCGGAACTTCTTACGGCAGGAGGTCCGACGTGCAGTTCGTCTGGCTGCAGGACAAGGTGCCCGCGGGACCGACGTAGGTCACGGTGTAGGCGCCGTAAGTCGTGGGCAGCGGGGCGATGCGGGTCAAGGTCGCCGTATAGGCGGCCGAGGCGGCGGTCCACGCCGGGCCGGTGGTGGTGAAGGCCTTGCCGGTGGCGCAGGTCACGTCGAGCTCGGTGTTCGCGGCCGAGTAGGTGTTGTTCTTCAGCATGTAGCGCTCCTGAGCGCCCTTCACGGTGGAGAAGCAGGACGTCGCTTCGGAGAAGCGGCCTTTCTCGACGACCTTGAAGTACTGAGGAACGGCGATCGCGGCCAAGATACCGATGATGAGGACGACGACCAGCAACTCGATGAGCGTGAAGCCGGCCTGGGGCCCCTTCAGCGCGCGCCACGTTTTAAGTTTCATTCTCTATTCCTCCGGAAATTATCCCAACCGCTGTCCCGAGTGTAGCAGATGACCCGGTCCGACGCCTGTACTAAATGTGGTTAATATGTGAATTCGCCGAAGGCTACGGAAGCAGGTCTGACGTGCAGTTCGTCTGGCTGCAGGTCAAAGTGCCGGCGGGGCCGACGAAGGTCACGGTGTAGCCGCCGTAAGTGGTGGGCAGGGGCGCCTTGCGCGTCAAAGTCGCCGTATAGACGCTGGAGGCGGCGGTGAAGGCGGGAGCGTTGAAGGCCTTGCCCGTGGCGCAGGTCACGTCGAGCTCGGTGTTCGTGCCGGTGTAGGTGTTGTTCTTCAGCATGTAGCGCTCCTGGGCGCCCTTGATGGTGGAGAAGCAGGTGGTCGATTCGGAGAAGCGGCCTTTTTCGACGACCTTGAAATATTGGGGAACGGCGATCGCGGCCAGGATGCCGATGATCAGGACGACGACCAGCAACTCGATCAAAGTGAAACCGGAGCGGCCATTGGAATTAATCATGTACGAAGTGTACCAGATGATTGACGAAATTGCCCGAGTAATTTGTGGGCAATATGTGAATTGGCTATGATGCCAGCATGCCCCGAGTGTTGGTCATAGAGGACGATCCCAAGATCGTCGATGCGATCGAGAAGACCTTGTCCATGGGATCGGGCTTCACGGTGCGCTGGGTCGCCGAGCCGGCGAAGGCGTTGGGTGAGGCTGTCGACTCGAAGCCGGACCTCATCCTTCTCGACGTCCGCATGCCCGGCGGCGACGGGCGCGTGACGCTCAAGGCCCTCAAGACCAACGCGGCGACGAGCGGAATCCCGGTCATCATGCTGACGGGCATGTCGAGCGAGGGAGATAAGGTCCTCGCGCTCAATCTCGGCGCCGACGACTACGTGGTCAAGCCGTTCGGCGCGATGGAGCTCCTCGCCCGCGTCCAGGCCGTTCTCCGGCGCGCGGGCCCCGGGCCTGTGTCCGGCCGCGCCGCGGAGGCCGGCGGCCTCAAGATGGACACGGAGACCCGCCTCGCGGAGATCGACGGCAAGCCGCTCAAGCTTCAGGCCCGCGAGTTCGA
>CALRXP010000085.1:0-9313 GCA_943372155.1 Candidatus Endomicrobiellum trichonymphae
GCGGATCTTCATACCGTCTACAAGCACGGCGCCAAGGAAATCGCGATGCAGAAGGGCGCGTCGCTGACCTTCATGGCCAAGTACAGCGACAAGCTTGCGGGGTCCTCCTGCCACATTCACGCGAGCCTCTGGGATAAGGGGGGGCGCAAATCGGTCTTTTCCGCCGGCGGAAAGCCCACCAAGGAATTCCGCTGGTTCCTCGGGGGGGCGATGGCGCTCGCGCGGGACTTCTCCCTGTTCTTCGCGCCGACGATCAATTCCTACAAGAGATATCAGTCCGCCACCTTCGCCCCGACGCGCATCGCGTGGGCGCGCGATAACCGGACATGCGGCTTCCGAGTCGTCGGGGAGGGGGACTCGCTGCGTATCGAGAACCGAATTCCCGGCGCGGACGCCAACCCTTATCTCGCGCTCGCCGCCACGATCGCGGCTGGGCTGTACGGCATCGAGAAGAAGCTCGATCCGCCGGCGGAACTCACCGGCGACGCCTATAAAGCGAAGGTCTCGCCCGTGCCTAAAACGTTGACCGAGGCTATCGGCCTGTTCGAGAAGTCCGCCGCGGCGAAAGCCGCCTTCGGCGACGAGGTGCACGCCCATTACCTGCACGCGGCGAAGGCCGAGCAGGCCGCCGCCGACCGCGCGGTGACCGATTGGGAGCGGGGACGCTACTTCGAGCGGGTGTGAGCGGACCCTATAATAAGGAAGGAGCGCGCCCGTGAGAATCGCGCTCGAGATCACCGGCGCCCTTTCGGGAGGGGGATTCCGGCGTTACGCCGAGAATCTGACCCGGGCCCTGGCCGCCGCCGACAAGAAAAACGATTTCATCCTGTACGGCGCCTTCTGGAACAACCCGGACCGCCTCAACGGGCTCGATTTTCCCCGTCAAGCTAACTTCAAAATCGTGGCGGTGAAGGCGCCCCAGCGGCTGCTCCTTCCGGCCGAAGAGTACCTCGGTTTGCGCTGGCAGGAGAACAAGCTTCGCGCCTTGGGAGTCGACGTCGTTCACGGCTTCTCCAACTGGCTGCCCAAGCTCGACCGCCTACCCTCGGTGCTGACGTTGCATTACGCCACCGATGACCGCTTTTCGGGCTGGGACGGGTTTTACTTCAACACATTGCTCCCTCGGTCCGCCCGCCAAGCGGACAAGATCTTGGCGATTTCCGGCGTCGCGCGCGATGCGGCGATTAAGGATTGGGCCCTCGATCCAGCGAAGATCGAAGTGGTTTATCACGGGGCGCCTCTCGGGGAATTCAAGCCGGAAGAAGCGGATTCTCAAAAACCGTATTTTTTGTTCGTCGGCGTAACGCGCGGGAGCAAAAACGCCAAACTGCTGATGGAAGGCTTCGTCCGCTTTAAAAAGCTGCATCCGGAGGCGCCCCATCGGTTCGTGATCTGCGGGGGAGCGGGCGATCAGCAGAAAGAAATTGAAACCTTGCTGGCCGAGGCGGGTTTGACGGACTCGGTGACGTTTGCCGGTAATGTCCCGCAATCCGACGTTTTGCCCTACTACCAAAAGGCATTAGCGTATGTGTCCGCGTCCGAACTTGAAGGGTTTCACTTACCTCTCGTGGAGGCCATGGCCTGCGGCGTCCCGACCGTCGTCGCGAGGGGGGGCGCGCAGACTGAGATCGTCTCCGACGCGGGTCTGCATGTGGATGCGACAGTCGACGATTTAGCCCGGGGCATGGCCGCCGTGGCTTTCGATCCGGCGGCGCGTTTACGTATGCGGACTTCGGGCCTGGAGCGGTGCAAGGTCTTTTCGTGGGAAGTCGCCGCGCGCAAGGCGATCGCGGCCTACGAATCCGTCTGCTCGACGCGGCGCTAAGACCAGTTCCGGGGCGCCCGCCCTAGCCCGAACCAGGACGCGATGCTCGCGGCGATCCGTTCCGAAGCGCGGCCATCCCCGTAGGGATTTCTGGCGCGGCTCATCCGGCGAAAGAGCGCGGGATCACGCAGCAGCTTCTCGGCCCAAAGCGTGAGCTTTTTGGGGTCGAGCCCGACGAGGCGCCCGGCTCCGCTCGTGATCACCTCGGGCCGCTCGGTGTTCCGGCGCACGACCAGCACCGGCTTGTTGAGGCAGACGGCCTCTTCCTGTAGGCCGCCGGAATCGGTGATGAGGAAGCTGGCGCGCTCGAGCAGAGCGAGGAACTTCGGATACGGCTGAGGCGGGAGCAGCTTGATGCGGGGATGGCGGAGCATGCGCTCGGCCGTTTTGAGGACTTTCGGGTTCGGATGCACGGGATACACGAGCGTGAGTTCCGGGTGTTTGCGGACCAGTCCGAGTAAAGCCGTGTAAACCTTCACGAGCGGGGCGCCGTGGATCTCCCGGCGGTGCAAGGTGACGAGGACTTCTTTCACGCCGGCCGGAGCGGCCGCCGAGCGGCCGAAGCGGCGACGCGCCCACTGCAACGCGTCCACAACGGTGTTGCCCGTCACGAGCACTTGCCGCCCGTGGATATTCTCCTTGGCGAGGTTGGCCCGCGCCGCGGCCGTCGGGGGAAACACTAAGGAGGAGAGCGCGTCGATGACGACTCGGTTGCGCTCCTCGGGGAACGGATCGCTGAGATCGAAGGAGCGCAGGCCCGCCTCGACATGCGCGACGGGAATGCCGCGCTCGCAGGCGCACAGCGCCGCGGCGGCGGCCGTCGTGGTGTCGCCCTGCACGACGACCATGCCGGGCTTGAGCCGGTCGAGCAACGGTCCGAGGGTTTTGAGCACGCGCCGGGCGACGGCGTCCGGGGACTGCCCCGGGCGCATCAGGTCGAGATCAAAGTCGGGCTTGAGAGCGAAAAGCGTCAGGACCTGGTCGAGCAATTCGCGATGCTGAGCGGTGGCGCAGACGTACGTCTTCAGGCCCTTCCGGCGGCGAAGGGCGGCGACGACGGGAGCCAGCTTGATGGCCTCGGGCCGGGTGCCCATGACCACGAGTATCTTCATTCGCGGGTTTTCCGCAGGCCGCGGCTGACGAAGGTCCAGGCGATGAGCTTATAAAGGAGGCGCATTCCGACGTTCGCGTCCCACTCGTTCTTTCCATCGGGCGCGGGGGACACTTCGTTGAGGTCGAATCCGATGATCTTGCGTCCGGAGCGGGCGACGAGCCCGATCAAATGCACGGCCTCGGCGAACTGCAAGCCGCCGGGAACGGGCGTGCCGGTGTGCGGGCATAAGACGGGGTCGAGGCCGTCGATGTCGAAGGTGATCCAGACCTGCTGGGGCAAAGTCGCGACGATCTCCCCGGCCGTCTTCGTCCAAGGCTCGCCGGAGAAGCGGCGCCGGGCGAGGTCCCGGTCATAGAAGACCTTGGCGCGCGCGCCGAGAGCGTGAGTGAACTCGTATTCCTGCTCGCAGAAATCGCGGATGCCGACCTGCACGATCTTGGTGATCTGCGGAATGGTCTCCATCGCGTTGTACATGATCGAGGCGTGCGACCAAGTGAAGCCCTCGTACGCGACGCGCGTATCCGAATGAGCGTCGAAATGCAGCAACCCGAACTCGCCGAACTTCTCGCCCGCGGCCTTGAAGGCGCCGTAGGGAACCGAGTGGTCTCCTCCGACGATTCCCACGATTTTTCCTTGATCCATCAGACCCTTGGTCTGTGAATACACCCACTCGTTGAGCTTTCCGCCGAGCTCGTTCGCCGTTTTAAGCTCTTTCTGGAGCTTCTTATTGCCTTCAATACGCCCGCCCTGTTTGATGATTTTTTGCGCGGCGGCCTTCGCCTTCTTGTTCCACGCGCGGACTTCCTTCGACTCGGGCCGCATGAAGATGCCGGGCTCGTAAGGCCGGTGCACCTCGCCGTCGAACAGGTCCACCTGGCCGCTGGCCTCGAGGATCGCCGAGGGGCCGTCGGACGTGCCGCCGCCGTAGGAGGTCGTCGCCTCCCAAGGCACCGGGACGAGGACGAGGGCCGCGTCCTTCTCCTGGTGGGGAAGGCCGAACACGCCGGTGTCCTCTCCGGGAGCGGAGTTGGGATCGAAGTCGAGGTCGGAGGTCGTCATATCAGGGGCGCTCCTTAGGGTAGGCGTAGGTGAGACCGCGCCAATCGCGCCATTCGTAGCCGAGTTCGGTCAGCAGGGCGTCGACGCCCTCGTTTTCAGGGGCTGTATCCCGTTCGATGGCGATGCGCGGGCGGAAGCGGCGGATGGTTTCGACGGCGCCGCGCAGCGCGGCGGGGACGACGCCCTCGATGTCGATCTTGAGCAGGTCCAGGCGCGTCAGATTTTTCTCGCGAACGAGGGAGTCGACGGTCCGCAGGGCCACGGTCACTGATTGGCCGGAGCCGCGCACCAAAGAGTGGTTGATGCCGCGTTCGTGGACGAAGAGCTCGGCCGTTCCGTCCTTATCGCCCGCCGCGGCCTGGACGCAGTCGAGCCAGGTGAGGCCGTTGCGGGCGGCGTTCCCGCTCAGACGGCGGAAGTTGTCGGGGTGCGGCTCGACGGCGATGACCTTACCGGTCGGACCGACCAAGGAGGCCGCGCGGACGGCGAAAACTCCGAGGTTGCCCCCAAGGTCGATCACGGTCTGGCCCGGCTCGGGCCGGAATTTCGGCTCGCGCTCGTAATCGCCCTCGCCGGCGATGGAGAACAGAGGATCGAACGCGGTGTGAAGATCGAGATCGAGGACCAAGCCCTCGGGGGTCTCGACGTCGACGGCCATATCCGAGAGCCCCAATGTTTTCAGCCAATACAGCGCGCGCGAGTGACGGTCTCCCCAGCGCAAAAAAACGAAGAGGACGTAATATAAAGTCAGGTAGGCGAGACGGCGAAGGCGCCCTCCGCGCAAAGACGCGTGGAAGCGGTAGTTCGAGCCGATGTTTTGGAGAGCTTCGCCGAGGGCCAAGGCTCGATCTTAGTAAATCCGACTCTTTAGAAAAACCCGTCGAGAAAGCTCTCGACGAGCTCGGGAAGATCCTCGGAGTAGCCGCCCTCGAGCGTCGCGAAGCGCGGGAGCTTGGTCTTTCCGAGCAGGGACCCGATGCGCTTGAACGTCGCGCGGTCGAGCTTGAGGCCCGCGATCGGGTCTCCTTTATAAGCGTCGAAGCCGGCGGACACGGCCAGCACGTCCGGTTTTTTGTCGAGCAGGAGGCTGAAGGCCGGCTCGAAGGAGGCCAGCCACGCGTCTCCATCGGTGCCGGCTTCGAGGGGGATATTCCAGCAGTTGGCGCGGGTGTCGAGTCCCGTCCCGGGATAGAGCGGATATTGGTGGAGAGAGAGAAAGGTGGTGTTTTCGCGGCCGAGCACGAGTTCCTGCGTGCCGTCGCCGTGGTGCACGTCGAAATCGATGATGCCAACCCTCAACCCCGGCTTTGCTTTCTGTAAACGCGCCACTCCGAGGGCGAGGTTGTTGAGATAACAGAAACCAGAGACCCGATCCTTGCCGGCATGATGGCCGGGCGGGCGCATTAATGAAAACGACGGTTCGCCGGCTATGGCCGAGTCGGCGGCGGAGAGCGCCCCGGACAGGCTGATCATGGCGATGTCGGCGATGCTCGGGTAAAAATGCGTGTCCGGATCGGAAAATGTGCCGAGACGGATTGAGTTCAGATGCTCGGAGCCGTGTAATAGAGAAACGTCGATGGCGGAGGCCTGTATCGACGGCTTTTCAAGGACATGGCCGGCCGCTTTGAGCATGGCCGAGGTGTCGATAATGCGAAACGGCGCCTCGGGGTGTCCCGAGGCGCCGTATTCGGCGGTCTTGAGGTCGGAATAGACCCGACCCATGTGATTTTTAGCGGAGCGCGGCCGGAATCTTCGCGTTCACGTCGTTGAGCAGCGCGTTGAAGCGGCGCTCGCGGCGCTTCTTCCAGCTGCCCTTGTGGTAGCCGTAGGAGGCGAGGGTCGGCAGCGCGATGGTGGCTTCCGAGAAGACCATCTGCTCGTCGGTGACCGCGACCTTGCCCCACGAGCACGCCTCGCGCAGGGTCGAGCCGGAGAGCGCGCCGTCGCGCTCGTCGGCCACGGTGATCTGTACCGCGTACTTGTGCATGATGGGGTCGAGGCCGATCATCTCGGCGCCGACGGTCACGTCCTGGGCGAAGTTCTTGGGCACGCCGCCGCCGATCATGAGAAGGCCCGTGTCGCCGCACGCGAGCTTCACGCGCACGAGCTCCCGGAAGTCCTTCGCCGAGTCGATGGACGCGTGGCTCTCGGGGTTGTGCCACTGGTGGTGGAGGAACCCGAAGCCGGCCGAGCAGTCGGAGAGCGCCGGGATGAAGATCGGAACGCCCTTCTTGTAGGCGGCGAGCACGATCGAGTCCTTGACCTTGCACTTCTTCACGAGGTACTTGCCCATCTCTTCGACGATCTCGCGCGAGGAGTACGGCTTCGGCTTGAGGCCCCCGATGATGTCGGAGATCGTGTTGTCGCACTGGCCGAGCTCGTCCTCGTCGATCAAGGTGTCGTATATGCGGTCGACGCGGGCGTTGCGCAGCGCCATGTCGTCGAGCCACTTCGAGCCCTTGTAGTGCTTGAAGCCCAGGGCCTCGAAAAAGTCCTGGTCGACGATGTTGGCGCCGGTGGAGACGATGGCGTCCACCATGTTGCTCTCGATCATCTGCCACACGATCTTCTTGAGCCCCGCGGAGAACAACGAGCCGGCGAGGCAGAGGATGATGCCGCATTCCTTGTCGGCGAGCATCTTCTCGTAGATCTCGCTCGCGCGCGCGAGGTCGCGGGCGGAGAAAGCCATCTTCGAGTAGGCTTCGACGACGGGGCGCATGTCGTGCTTGGTGATGTCGAAGTGCTCGATCTGTTCCTTGAGCAGTTCGCTCTTCTTGATGTTGGCCATTTTTCCCTTGTCGTTGTCCCGTGCGGGAGATTTCGTCGCGTGTTTATTTTATAACATTGCTCGACGAGGATGACGAAAATTCTGAAGAAAAAAACCGCCCTGTTCGCGCTGCTGCTTCTGGCCGCAGTTCCCGCCGCGGCCAAGAAGCCGAAAAACTTCCGGCTCATGTGGAAAAAGACGCCCGTCGTCGAGGCGCCCGAGGAATCGACCGCGCCCGCGAAAGGCCCGCTCCACGTTATGGGCGGACGCTGGTCGCCGGAAACGCGCGCGGCGCTCGATAAGTTCATCGCGGAGAAGGGCAAGAGCGCGCCCGGCTACGACGCGAGCAAGCCGCCGGTCGCCGTGCTGCCGTGGAGCGACGCCTTGGTGGCCGGGGATCCCGCGGAGCTCGTCTTCCTGCGGCTGACCTCGTGGGTGGACTTTCATTTCGACGACCAGTGGTGGGAGATCATCCCCGTCGCCCAGGGACGCCAGCCCGCCCGCGCCGCGTACGACCACTTCATCTCGTTCTCGAGCGCTGTTTGGCATTCGCAGCCCGACTATCATCACTATCGCAAAACCGTGCTGGGCAGCTACCTGTCGCTGTGCCGGGAGGTCGGACGGCGCGAGTGCCGCCAGTACCTCATGCGTGTATGGTCCGGCTGGAAGGAGAGCGAAGCGGTGGATTACGCGCGCCAGGCTCTGGCCGATGAAAAGGCCCGGCCCGCCGGCGTCGAGACGGTTTTCGCTGAAGAAGGGGATAAGTCGCCGCTTAAGCTCCGCCGCGGCCTGCGCTTGATTCCCGAGATGCGGGATCTGGCCCAGAAGCTGAGGGCCTCCGGGGTGGACGTCTGGATCGTCGACGACGTGCCCCAGCCGGTCCTGCTCGCCGCCGCCGCGGATTATGGGATCGATCCCAGCCGCGTGGCCGGCGTGCGCGCCATCTACGAGGGCTCCCACTACTCGGCCTCGGTGCTCAAGCCCGTGCCGACCCGGGGCGGCAAAGGGGAGATCGTGAAGGCCTCGGTGGGCCGCCCGCCGGACTTCGCGCTCGGCCGGGATATCGCCGATTTCGACCTGCTGTCCTACGGCGACGGCCTTCGTATCGTGCTCTCCGGCGACAAGGAACTCGAGGCCAAAGCCAAGGAAAAAGGCTGGCGCATCCAGCCCGCCCTAGCCCGTTAAGTAATTGTGACGGGAGCATGAGGTTTCGTTGACAGGCTCGCGTCCGTTGCGCTAAAGTGACCTCCTCGCCGAGCAGGAGACGACATGATCGATAAAAATTCGCAGGAAGAGATCGGGGACCTTTTTGTCACCGAAACCGCGCTCACCCTCAAGCTGATGCCCAGCCGCAAGAGCGGCACCGTCGCGATCCGCTGGTTCGCGAAGGACGGCGTCACCAACGTCCGCCTGGCGGCGAAGGACATCCAGACGCTCGTCGGCAAGCTTCGCGGCCGCGGCCGGGTCGTCCGCAACCTCACCGTCACGACCGATCGCGGGCTCGACACCGATCTCGGCAAGACGCGTCTTCGCGAGGCCGTGAAGAAAGCCGGCTTCCTCGTCATCTCATGACGGCCGCGGGCCGTCTCCAGGGCAAGGTCGTCCTCATCACCGGCGCCGGCTCCGGCATGGGCGCCGAGGCGACCGTGCGCTTCGCCCGCGAGGGCGCGTCCGTCATCGCCTGCGACCTGAACCGCGAGGCCGTGCAGCGCGTCGTCGAGACGGCGCAGGCCGCCGGCGGCAAGGCGATCGCGGTCGCGATGAACGTGGCCAAAGAGGCCGACGTGAAGGCCGGCATCGCGACGGGCGTGAAGGCGTTCGGCAAGCTCGACGTGATCTACAACAACGCCGGCATCTTCCCCAACGACGACAACTCCGTGACGAACACGGAAGAAAAGGTCTGGGATACGGTGCTCGCCGTCAACGTAAAAGGCGTCTACCTCGTGTGCAAGCACGGTATCCCCGAGCTCCTCACCGCGGGCGGGGGCTCCATCATCAACGTCGCCTCGTTCGTGGCGCTCGTCGGCTGCACGGTTCCGCAGGACGCGTACACCGCGTCGAAGGGCGCGGTGCTGGCGCTGTCGAAGTCCCTCGCCGTCCAATATGGCCCTAAAGGAATCCGCACCAACGCGATTTGCCCCGGACCCATCGAGACGCCCTTGCTGACGGCGTGGCTCTTTAAGGAGCCGGCCGAGAAGGCCAAGCGCCTCAACCGCATTCCGGCCGGCCGCTTCGGCAAGTCCGAGGACATTGTTAACGCAGCCCTCTACCTTGCATCCGACGAGTCGCGCTGGACCAACGGCCTGGCGATGGTCGTGGACGGCGGAATCACGTCCAACTATTTTTAAGATGCAGACCAAGCTGTTCATCGGCGGGCGGTTCGTTCCCGCGAAGAGCGGCCGGGTCTACCCCGTCGTCAATCCCGCCGACGGCTCCGTCGTCGCCCGCGTGTCGGAAGGCGGGCCCGAGGACATCGCGTTCGCCGTCGACGCGGCGGCCAAGGCCGCGAGCGGACTTTGGTCGACGCTAACCGCCCGCGCCCGTGGTC
>CALRXP010000086.1:0-9303 GCA_943372155.1 Candidatus Endomicrobiellum trichonymphae
GACGGCGCCGGCCGTTCCCGCGACCAAGCCCTCCGACAAGACGATCTCGATCGGGCCGGAGATCACCATTCCCGGCCTCAACGATAGACCAAAGGCCGCGACCCCCGCGCCGGCTCCGGCGCCCAAGCCCGCGCCCGTCGAGGACAAAACCGGGCCGATGCCCGCGTCTCCTTCCGATTTCAGCACTCTCAAGATCGAGCAGCCTCAGCACGGGGGAGTCGGCCCCGCGGTGAAGGTGCCCTTGCCCGCGCCCGAATCTGATCCCAACGGCACGATGCGCATCGAGCCGACGCAAAGCGCCGACGCGACCATCCGTATCAAGCCGCACCCGCAGGAGCCATCATGACCGAGCATAAGCGAGGAAATGGTCGCGTCGATCGTCGTTGGAGGCGACCATGAAGACGAAGGATCGAGTCGAAGTCGCCGGCGCGACGGATCCGGGCTGCGTGCGCAAGAACAACGAGGATAATTTCGCCGTCGAACCCGACCTCGGACTGCTCGTCGTCGCCGACGGCATGGGCGGCCACAACAGCGGCGAGGTCGCCAGCGATATTTCCTGCAAGACTATCGTCGACTACGCCCGCAAGATGCTCGGCGGGGAGAAGACCATGGTGCCGGAAGGCGGCTCTCCCGGCCTGACGCCCCGCGGGCGCCAGCTCGAATTTTTCGTCAAGTCGGCCAACACGATGATCTACGAGAAGGGCCGGGCCTTCCCGAAGGACGCGGGCATGGGCACGACCGTCGTGGCCGCCATCGTGGACGCGAAGTCCCTGACCGTGGCGCACGTCGGCGACAGCCGTCTCTATCTTTGGCGCCGCGGCGAGCTCACCCAGCTCACCGAGGACCATTCCCTCGTCGGCGAGCAGGTCAAGCGCGGCCAGCTCACCGCCGACGAGGCCGCGCGCTCGAGCATGCAGAACATCCTCACTCGCGCTCTCGGCGCCGACAAGGACGTCCAGGTGGACGTCGCCGACCACCCTCTTCTGCCGGGAGACCTGGTCCTGCTCGCCACCGACGGGCTTTCCAAGATGGTCATCGACGCGGACGTCGCCGCCGTCATCGCGGCGGAGCAGGATCCCCAAAAGATCGTGGACGTGCTGATCGCGAAGTCGCGCGCCGCCGGCGGGGTGGACAACATCTCGATCGTGGTCGCGAAAGTGCCCGCGCCGGGCGGCGGCGGAGTGAAGCAACTGGTGTCGCGCCTGTTCGGGCGCTAACGTTTTTTTGCAAGGGAGAGATCGATGCCGAAGCTGCTGCTGAAGTTCAACGCGGCCGTCATTAAGGAGGTGGCCATGGATAAGGAGTCCATTTCCATCGGCCGCAAGCCCGACAACGACATCGTCATCGATAATCCGGCGATCTCCGGCCATCACTGCAAGCTGACGCTCGAGGGCGGCGGGTACTACGTGGAGGATCTTGAATCCACGAACGGCACCTTCGTCAACGAGAAGCGCATCAAGAAGTCCGGCCTGCACCACAACGACGTCGTCGGCGTCGCCAAGCATGCCGTCGTCTTCTTGAACGAGGCGGAGCTCGCCGCCGACAGCGCGCCTCAGCCCTCTTCGGACGCGACGATGGTTCTGACGCCGCAGAAGCAGGCGGAGCTGGTCGCGGCCTCGTCGGCCGCCGCCAAGCCCGAAGGCCCGGTCAAGACGGGCTGGCTTCGGGTCATCAAGGGCGCCGTCGACGCCGCGGAGCACGAGCTCAAGGGCATGTCCACCTACATCGGCAAGTCCGACCGCGTTCAGGTCCAGATCAAGGGGTCCGGCCTTTTTGGCTCGGCGCCCGAGGTCGCGGCGTCGGTACACCGCAAGCCGGAAGGTTTCATTCTGGTCGCCGTCACCGAGGGCTATCCCGTGGTCAACGGCGCGAAGGTCGCGGGTTCCGTCGTTCTAAAGGAAGGCGACGTGATCGAATGCGGCTCTACGACGATGATGTTCGAACTTCGTGACTAAACGCTAAAAGGCCTTCCTCCGACGCGTTTGCGCCGGGCGCTCGCGCCCGGCGGCCCAAATAGCCCTGGGTCTCTTGCCTGCCCCCGACTTCCCCGTCGGCCCCTCCTGGTTTCTCCTCCGCCGCGCTATTCTTACCGCATGAAGCGGCTCCTGCTTGCCGGATTGCTGATCCTGCCCCTGGCGCTGTCGCGCCCGGGCGCGCGGGCGGAGCAAGGCGACGCCTACGGCAGCCTCGTCGGCATGGCCGATGTCGCCGGAACCGACAAGGGCCCGGACGCGGGGGAAATGCCCCGCGATACGGCGGGCGAGAAGCGCATCACTCCCGGGGCGCCCTCCGGGGAGACGATTCGCGCCGAGTACGCCGCGCCGCGCGCGGAGGCCCCGGCGAAAAGGCCCGCCGCACCCGCCGCCAAACGCGAAGCCGCTCGCGACGACGACGCCCCGTCGGTGGTCGTTCCCGCGCCGGGGCCGCGCCGGGTCTGGACCCGCCTCTTCGCCTCCCTCGTGCCGTCGATGCGCCCGGCGCCGGACTTTGAGGTGAACGTTTCGACCGGGGGGAGACTCATCCGCCCTGTCGCGGCGCGTCCGGCCACCGAGGCGAGCGTCGCGGGCTCCGCCCAGGGCCTTCTCGAGTTCGTCGCGGTCGCGACCGCGCCCTCCGCGGACCGCTAATAATCGTCGTTTCAAGCAGGCGGCTCCGCCCGTCGTAAAGTGTTGATCTGGATCAATACTTTCTCGGCCGTTCCGGGTCTATAATAGGCGGAAGCGCAAGCCGCGCAGCCGCTACTTGTCCGACGGAGAAACCTCTTGAGCGACACTTCCACGCAGCCGAAGCCTTCCAAACTCCCGATCGAAGAGATCGAGTCCGCAGTCATCCGCTTTGCCGGCGACTCCGGAGACGGAATCCAGCTGACCGGCATGCAGTTCACCACGACGACCGCCTTCGCCGGCAACGACCTAGCCACCTTCCCAGACTTCCCCGCCGAGATCCGCGCCCCCGTGGGCACGACCGCCGGCGTCTCCGGCTTCCAGATCCAGTTCTCGTCGCGCCAGGTGCTCACCCCCGGCGACGCGCCCGACGTGTTCGTGGCGATGAACCCGGCCGCGCTCAAGGCCAACGTCCACGACGTGAAGAAGGGCGGCATGATCCTCGTCAACAAGGACACCTTCAACGCGGCGAACCTCAAGAAGGCCGGCTACGCCGAGGGCAAGAACCCCCTCGAGGACGGCAGCCTCTCCGACTTCCGCGTGATCCCCGTCGAGCTCGGCCGCCTCACGCGCAACGCCCTTGATGGCATGGGCCTTACCGCGACCGAGACCGAGCGCTGCAAGAACTTCTTCGCGCTCGGCATGATGTACTGGCTCTACGACCGCCCGATGGAGGCGACGATCAAGTGGATCGAGACCAAGTTCAAGAAGAACCCGAAGTTCGTCGAGGCGAACCATAAGGCGCTTTACGCCGGCAACGCGTACGCCGAGACCGCCGAGATCTTCGGCCATCACTTCCGCGTCAACAAGGCTCCGATCAAGCCCGGCCTGTACCGCAACATCACCGGCAACGAGGCGACCGCGCTCGGTTTCATCGCGGCCTCCGTCGGCGCCGGCCGCCCGCTGTGGTACGGCTCGTATCCGATCACGCCGGCTTCCGACGTGCTTCATGAACTGTCGAAGAACAAGAACTTCGGCGTGAAGACCTTCCAGGCCGAGGACGAGATCGCGGCGATCGGTAGCGCCATCGGCGCGGCGTTCGCCGGCCACCTCGCGCTCACCGGCACCTCCGGCCCCGGCGTCGCGCTGAAGGCCGAGGCGATCGGTCTCGCCGTCATGACCGAGCTTCCGCTCATCATCCTCAACGTGCAACGCGGCGGCCCGTCCACCGGCCTTCCGACGAAGACCGAGCAGGCCGACCTGTTCCAGGCCATGTACGGCCGCAACGGCGAGTGCCCCGCGATCGTCGTCGCCGCGGCCACGCCCGGCGACTGCTTCGTCATGGCCTACGAGGCCGCGCGGCTCGCGGTCAAGTACATGACGCCCGTCTTCCTGCTCACCGACGGCTATCTCGCCAACGGCTCCGAGCCGTGGCTCATCCCGCAGGCGAAGGACCTTAAGCCTTTCGATAAGGTCGCCCTGCCGCCGGTCGGCGAATTCAAGCTGTACAAGCGCGATCCTGAGACGATGGCCCGCCCGTGGGTCTCGCCCGGCACGCCCGGTTACGAGCACCGCTTGGGCGGCATCGAGAAGCAGGACGTGACCGGCAACATCTCCTACGATCCCGACAACCACGAGCGCATGGTGCGCCTGCGCGCCGCGAAGGTCAACAAGGCGGCGCAGGACATCCCGGCGCTCGAGATCCTCGGCGAGAAGAAGGGCAAGGTCCTCGTCATCGGCTGGGGCGGCACCTACGGCGCCATCACCGCCGGCGTGCAGAACCTCCAGAAGGCCGGCAAGAGCGTATCGGCGGTGCATCTGCGCCACCTCAACCCGCTCCCGCCCGACCTCGGCGACATCATGGCGAACTTCGATCACATCGTGATCCCGGAGCTCAACATGGGTCAATTGCTGAAGATCATCCGCGCGAAATACCTGGTCCCGGCGACGGGGCTCAACAAGATCAAGGGTCAGCCCTTCAAGGTCACCGAGATCGAAGCCGGCGTCGACGCGATCCTCAACGGGGGCAAATAATATGGCCGCTGAATCCGACAACGAGATGGAGATGCTTCCGGCGGCGGGTCCCGTCGTGCAGACCGCCAAGGACTTCAAGTCCGACCAGATGGTCCGCTGGTGCCCCGGCTGCGGCGACTTCGCGATTCTCGCGACCGTGCAGAAGGTGATGCCGACGCTCGGCATCCCGCGCGAGAAGATCGCGTTCGTCTCCGGCATCGGCTGCTCCTCGCGCTTCCCGTACTACATGAACACCTACGGGTTCCACTCGATCCACGGCCGCGCTCCGACGGTGGCCACCGGCCTCAAGTGCGCGAACCCCGACATGCAGGTCTGGGTCGTGACCGGCGACGGCGACGGCCTGTCCATCGGCGGCAACCACCTCATTCACGCCCTGCGCCGCAACGTGGACCTCAAGATCCTGCTCTTCAACAACCGCATCTACGGCCTGACGAAGGGTCAGTACTCGCCGACCTCCGAGATCGGCAAGAAGACGAAGTCCTCGCCCATGGGCACGATCGACGCGCCGTTGAACCCGATCGCGCTCGCGCTCGCCTCCGAGGCGAGCTTCGTCGCCCGCGCGGTCGACACCGACCTGCCCGTCCTGAGCGACGTGCTCACGCGCGCCGCCAAGCACAAGGGCTCGGTCTTCATCGAGATCTTCCAGAACTGCATCGTCTTCAACGACGGCGCGTTCGAGAACGTCGCGGCGAAGGACGTCCGCGAGGACAAGATGATGAAGGTCGCCCACGGCAAGCCGATGATCTTCGGCGCCAAGAAGGACAAGGGCATCGTCCTCAACGGCCTCGAGCCCGAGGTCGTCTCCTTCGACCCGGCCAACCCGCCCAAGAACCTCCTCATCCACGACGAGAAGGCTCCCTCGGCGACGCTCGCCAACTTCCTCGCGCACATGGCCGAGCCTGTGCCGCAAGGCGTGTTCCGCGCCGTCGAGCGCCCGATGCTCCACGAGATGATGGACGCGCAGATCGACCAGGCCAAGCAGGCCAAGCCGGCCGACCTGCAGAAGCTCCTCAACGGCCCCGAGACCTGGACCGTCGCCGCCTAAACGAACGCAAGGACAACCATGAAATTCCTCGAGCACGAAGGCAAAGAGATCCTCAAGGCCCGCGGCGTCGCGGTTCCTCCCGCCGGCGGCGTGATCACGAAGACCGCGCAGCTCGCCGCCGCGATGAAGCGCGCCGGCAAGGCGCCGTGGGTGATCAAGGCCCAAGTGCTCGCCGGCGGCCGCGGCAAAGCCGGCGGCATTAAGTTGGCCAAGACGCCGAAGGAGGCCAAGGAATTGGCCGCCAAGATGATCGGCATGGACCTCGTGACGCATCAGACCCACGGCCAGGCCATCAAGGTCAAGGAAGTCTTCATCGAGGGCGGCGTCAAGATCGAGCGCGAGCTGTATTTCTCCGTCGTCATGGACCGTAAGAACGCCGGACCGACCATCATCGCCTCCGCTCAGGGCGGCATGGAGATCGAGACCTTGGCCGAGGAGCATCCCGAGGCCATCATCCACATGCCCGTGGACCCCAACGTCGGCCTGCGCGACTTCATGGCTCGCCGCCTCGCCTTCCAGCTCGACATCCCCGCGACGCACACGGGCGAATTCGTGAAAACGACCAAGGCGCTCGTGAAGGCCTTCATCGAGCTCGACTGCTCGATGCTCGAGATCAACCCGCTCATCCTCACGCCCAAAGGCGTGGCCGCTCTCGACTGCAAGATGACCACCGACGACAACGCCGTCTACCGTCATCCCGAGCTGGCGAAGTACAAGGACCATGAGGCCTCCGCGCTCGAGCTCGAGGCCAAGGCCGCCGACATCTCCTACGTCGGCCTCGACGGCACCATCGGCTGCATGGTCAACGGCGCCGGTCTCGCCATGGGCACGATGGACACCATCGCGCTCGCGGGCGGCAGCCCGGCGAACTTCCTCGACGTCGGCGGCGGGGCCAACGAGGAGCGCGTGACCAAGGCGCTCAACATCATCCTCAAGGACAAGAAGGTCAAGGCGATCCTCATCAACATCTTCGGCGGCATCGTGAAGTGCGACATGATCGCGGCGGGCGTCGTCGCGGCCCTCAAGAAGATCAAGCTCAAGGTGCCCCTCGTGGTGCGCCTGCAGGGCACGAACGTCGAGGCCGGCAAGGAGATCTTGAAGAACTCCGGCCTGCCGATCATCGCGGCCGACGAGCTGTGGGATGCCGCGCAGAAGGCGGTCGCCGCCGCCAAGGGGAACTGACATGTCCATCATTCTCGACAAAGACTCGAAGATCATCGTCCAGGGCTTCACCGGCTCGCAGGGCACGTTCCACTCCAAGCAGTGCATCGACTACGGCACGCAGATCGTCGGCGGTGTGACCCCCGGCCGCGGCGGCCAGACCCACCTCGACCGCCCCGTCTTCAACACCGTGCACGACGCCGTCCGCAACACCGGCGCGTTCGTCTCGATGATCCTCGTTCCTGCCCCCTACGCCGCGGACTCGATCATGGAAGCGGTCGACGGCGGCTGCTCGGTCGTCATCTGCATCACCGAGGGCATTCCCGTTCTCGACATGGCCAAGGTCAAGCGCTACATCCAGCAGGTCGAGCGCTCCGGCCGCGAGATCACGCTCATCGGGCCTAACTGCCCCGGCGTCATCACGCCCGGCCAGTGCAAGCTCGGCATCATGCCCGCCTTCATCCACAAGCCCGGCCGCATCGGCGTCGTCTCCCGCTCGGGCACGCTCACCTACGAAGCCGTCGACCAGCTCACCAAGCGCGGCCTCGGCCAGAGCACCGTCGTCGGCATCGGCGGCGACCCCATCAACGGCTCCAGCCACGCCGACATCCTCGCGAAGTTCGAGGCGGACGAGGAGACCGACGCCGTCGTCATGATCGGCGAGATCGGCGGCTCCGGCGAAGAAGAAGCCGCGCGCTTCTTCAAGGAAAAGATGACCAAGCCCGTGTTCGGCTTCATCGCGGGCAAATCGGCCCCCGAGGGCCGGCGCATGGGTCACGCGGGCGCGATCGTCGAGGGCGGGGCCGGCACGCACGAATCGAAGATCAAGGCCATGCGCGAGGCGGGCATCACCGTCGTCGAGAACCTCTCCGGCATCGGCGAGGCCGTGGCCAAGTCGCTCAAGTCCCTGGCCGCCTGAAGACGAAGGTCCGTTGTCGCTGGGCCGGGAGCGACGCGCTCTACTGCGATTACCATGATCGCGAGTGGGGCGTTCCCGTCCACGACGACCGGTTGCTCTTCGAGATGCTCATCCTCGAGGGCGCCCAGGCGGGCCTGTCCTGGATCACGATCCTTCGTCGCCGGGAAACCTACCGCAAGGCCTACGACGGGTTCGACCCGAAAAAAGTCTCTCGCTTCGACGCGCGCCGCCGCGCCGTCCAGCTCAAAGACCCGGGCATCATCCGCAACCGCCTGAAGGTTGCCGCCGCCGTCACCAACGCCGCCGCCTTCCTGGCGGTGCAGAAGGAATTCGGCTCCTTCGACCGCTACGTCTGGTCCTTCGTCGGGGGCAAGCCTATCGTCCGCCGCCGCGGCGCGCCGCCCGTCGCGACGACGCCGGAGTCGGACGCGCTCAGCAAGGATCTCAAGAAACGCGGCTTCCGGTTCGTGGGCTCGACGATCATCTACGCCTTCATGCAGGCCTGCGGGCTCGTCGACGACCACGCCGACGACTGCTTCCGCCGCTCTTAGCCGCTACCAGCCGGGAGAGCTGGCGGACTTCCGCGTCGTCGGCGCGATCGAGGGGGTGGCGTCCTTGTCGATCCAAAGCGCGTCGGTCGGGGAGTACTTGATCTGGGAAACCTTGATGCCTTTTTCTTTCAAGGCGCTGAGCACGGACCCGAGCAATTGGTTCGATGAGTGTGAGTCGTCGCCGCCGAACAGGTAGACCTTCACGTCGGAGCCGAGGTTGAGCGGCTGGAGGGTCGACTTCGGATCGTCTTTCCCGACCCAGAAATGAGAGGCGGTGACGGTCTGAGGGCTCCAGACGATCATGCCCACGCACGGACCGGTTCCTGAGCTGCCCACCCGAGGCGCCGGCCAGGACGAACCCAGGTCGAACTGCTCGGTTTTCTGGGCGTCGACGCGGTAGCTGGCCTGTGTTTCGATGGAAGGGGTAACCTCGGTGATGCCCGCGAGCTGTTCCGCGCGGGTCTTCGGGAGCGCCGCCGAGCACACGGCGCCGGCGCAGAGGGCGGCGGTTTCCAGAGCGCCCGAGGGTTCGTTCTTGATGATCCGGTGACCTTTTACGGCCGGGGTCTGCGCCACTGCCGTGATGGCGCAAATCAGAAGAGCGCCGACCGTCCGGGTCATACCATTCATGCGCCCCATGACCTGAGTGTAGAGCGGGGGGGTGGATAATTCAAGGCCAATTTTCCGCCGTCAATAGTTCGACCAGACTGAGCCCTTCGTGTCCGTGTGGCTGCAAGCGACCCAGAATTCGCCGAGCGTGTGGTAAGGGCTCGCGGCGCAGGCGGAGCCTCGTTCGTTCCAATAGATCCACTCGCCCGTGTTCAACATGTTGGCCGAGCAGCCGAACGGGGACGTGTTCCAGTTATGGCGGATCACGACGGTGCTGGGATGGTAGTCGGGAATCTTCACGCTCGAGATCGCGGACAGATATTTCCCGCCGATGGTCAGCGAGTTCACGTCGTCGGGATAATAGCCTTCCATGTCAGCGTA
>CALRXP010000087.1:0-9283 GCA_943372155.1 Candidatus Endomicrobiellum trichonymphae
CGCCGTCGTCGTCGAGCCGTGGGGCGCGCACCCGTCTTACGCCCAAGGCTACTACGACCGCGACAATGATTTTTACGTCAACTGGGACAGCATTGCACGCGACGTAAATTCCTTTAATAATTACCTGACAGAGTTTGTGTATGGCGTGAAGGACCGCGCGGAGTACATGAAGAAGAACGCCGGCCTCGCCGAACGACTTAAGGCCAAGCCGCAGATCTGCACCGGGGTCAACTACGGATACTAAGGCCGCGATCCGCCACCTGAAAAAGGCGGATCCGATCCTCGCCGCGCACATCGACGCCGTCGGCCCCTACGGACTTGTTCCTCGAGATCAGGACACGTTCGAATCCCTCGTCCAGTCCATCGTCTACCAGCAGCTCAACGGCAAGGCCGCCGGGACCATCCACGGACGCGTCCTCGATTTGTTCGGCGGCGAAAAGGGCCTCACGCCGAAGCGCTTGCTAAAGATGTCCGACGCGAAACTGCGCGGAGCGGGATTATCCGCCAACAAACTGCTGGCGGTCAAGGATCTCGCCGCAAAAACCATTTCCGGAGTGGTGAAGCCGCGCAAACATCTCGAGAAGCTCCCGGATCACGAGATCATCGCCCGATTAACCGAAGTGCGCGGCATCGGCGAGTGGACTGTGCAGATGTTTCTGATGTTCAAGCTCGGACGGCCCGATGTCCTGCCCACCGGCGACTACGGCGTTCGCAAAGCCTTCGGGCTCATGTACCGCAAGAACGGCAAGCTCCCGCCTCCTTCGGCTCTCGAAAAGCACGGCAAGATATGGGCGCCCTACCGCTCCGTCGCGAGCTGGTATCTCTGGCGCCGCCTCGACGCCGACCTCTAAAAACGCTAAAATCACGCCATGCCCGCCTCGACCGCCGCCGAGTACACCCTTAACGAGCTGATGTGCGTGCTCGCCGCCCGCGAAATCGGTGACGGCGACGTGGTGTTCGTCGGCATCGGCCTGCCGAACCTGGCCTGCAACCTGGCCCGCGCCACGCACGCGCCGAACATGACCTTGATTTATGAGTCCGGCGCCGTCGGGGCCGTTCCCGACCGCGTGCCCCCCTCGATCGGCGACCCCGCGCTCGTGACCGGCTCGCTCATGGTCACCTCGATGTCCGACATCTTCCAGTCCTTCCTGCAGAACGGCAAGATCCAGATCGGCTTTCTCGGCGGGGCGCAGGTGGACAAGCACGGAAACATCAATACGACGGCGGTCGGCCCGTACGACGCCCCGAAGGTGCGTCTGCCCGGCTCCGGCGGCGCCTGCGAAATCGCTCAGCACGCCCAGCGCGTCTTGATCGTGACCAAGCTCGATAAGCGAGCCTTCCCCGATAAGGTGGATTTCATTACCTCCAACGGCAAACGCGTGAAGAAGGTGATCACCAACATGGGCATCTTGGAGCCCGACGACACGGGCGAGCTCACGCTCACGGCCCTCTATCCCGGGGTCACGTTCGAGCAGGTCCAGGAGAACGTCGGCTGGGCGCTGAAGCGCGCCCCGCGTCTTGCCGAGGTCGCCTTGCCGACCGCCAAAGAGATCGACCTTCTGCGCACGAAGCTCGACCCCAAGCGCCTCCATATTAAATGAAACGAATCGCGCTCGCCCTGCTGCTGCTTCCCCTCGCCGCCCGCGCCGAAATCCGCGAGATCAAGGCCATGGCCCAAATTCTTCCGTCGGTCGACACCGCGACCTTGGTCGTGTTCGACATCGACAACACCTTGGTCGAGCCAGTGGGCAACATCGGCTCGGACCAGTGGTATTACTACGTCGCCAAGGCCGGCAAGCGCGACGGCCTCGATGAGAAGGCCTCATGGGACCTGGCCGACGCCGCCTGGCGCAAGGCGCTCGCGACGGTGGCCGTGCGCGCCGTCGAGGACTCGACTCCGTTCATCGCCTCCGGACTGCAACAGCGCGGCGTGACCGTGATGGCGCTCACCGCCCGAGGGCCCGAAGACGAGGCCGACACTCTCCGACAGTTCAAGACGCTCGGCTACGACCTGACCAAGCGCACGCTCGTCAAGAACGGGATCGTGCTGATGGGCGACGGCGACAAGGGCGCGGTCCTGCTCGAGACGATGAAGAAGGCCGGCTACAAGCCCAAGCGCGTGATCTTCGTTGACGACAAGCTCAAGAACGTCAAGAACGTGGACGCCGCGCTGACCGCCGCCGGCGTTCCCGTGCTCTGCTTCCGCTACGGCGCCACCGACGCGAAGGTCGCCGCGTTCAACGACGTGACGGGCGAGGCCCTCGACAAGGCGAGCGAGGAGCTCCTGTTCCACGGGCGGTCAAAATGAGCGTTCCGGCCCTGCCGCTGTCTTCGCTGCGGGTGCCTCCCCAGTGGAAGCACGCGGCGGAGCGCGGGCGCGTCGCGCTCTATCTCTCCTCCTGGCTGACCTTGCCGACCGCGGTGTGGCTGGTCGCCGCCGATGAGATGAAGCTGCTCGGCGCCGGCATTATTGGCGCGGCGCTGATGCCGCTCGTCCTTCAGGTCATCCTTTTCCCCGCCCAACTGCTCGCGCGCCGCCACGGCCGCTCGTACGTGATCGGCGCCGCCGTCATGACCGCCCTCGCGCTGTGCGTCTGGACCTTGGCCGCGTCCGCTCCCGTGCTCGAACGCGAGCATCTCCCCTTCCTCCTGCGACTGCTCTGGGCTTACTGCGTCGCCGTGCTCCCCCTCGCCTTGATGGCCGCAGCCGACGAGGACGCCTTCCCGGCCTTCGTCGGCGCCGCGCAGGTTCAGGTCGGCGTGCTCGCCCTGGCCGCCGCTCAGGCCGCCGATCTGCCCGCCGCGCCGAAGCAAGCCGCGCTCGTTTTACTCGCCGCCGTTTCCGCCTGGGCCGTTCAAAGCTCCTGGCGCGCGGCGCATTCCCCGAAGAGGTAAACCCATGGCCAGCACCACGACCGACACGAAGCAGATCATCTACTCGCTCATCGACGTGGGCCGCATTCACCCGCCCAAGAAGCAGGTCCTCAAGGGCATTTACCTGAGCTTCTACTACGGAGCGAAGATCGGCGTGCTCGGCGACAACGGCTCGGGCAAGTCCACGCTCCTGCGCATCATGGCGGGCAAGGACACCGACTACACCGGACAGATCACGCAGTCGAAAGGTTACACCGTCGGCCTTTTGGAGCAGGAACCCCAGCTCGACCCCGAGAAGACCGTCAAGGAGACCGTCTCCGAAGGCGTGGCGGAGACGATGAAGCTCCTCGCGGACTACAACTCCATTAACGACCAGCTCGCCGACCCGAACCTCACGCCCGAGGGCATGGAGAAGCTGCTCGAGAAGCAGGGTAAGCTGCAGGACAAGATCGACACGACCAACGCCTGGGAGGTCGACAGCATGCTCGAGGTCGCGATGGACGCCCTCCGCTGCCCGCCGTCGGACCAGAAGTGCGGTACCCTTTCCGGCGGTGAAAAGCGCCGCGTGGCGATGTGCCGCCTCCTGCTCCAGAAGCCCGATATTCTTCTGCTGGACGAGCCCACCAACCACCTCGACGCCGAGTCCGTGGACTGGCTCGAGCAGCACCTCTCGAAGTACGAAGGCACCATCATCGCCGTCACCCACGACCGCTACTTCCTCGACAACGTGGCGGGCTGGATCCTCGAGCTCGACCGCGGCGAAGGCATCCCTTATAAGGGCAACTACGCGTCCTGGCTCGAGCAGAAGGGCGACCGTCTCGCGAAGGAGGCTAAGTCCGAGACCAAGATGCAGAAGGCGCTCGCCGAGGAACTCGCCTGGGTGCGACAGGGCGTGAAGGGACGCCGCGCCAAAAACAAGGCCCGCCTGTCCAACTACGACAAGATGCTCGAGGAGTCGCAGAAGGAGAAGTCCTACGACGCGCTCGAGCTCTACATTCCGCCGGGGCCTCGCCTGGGCGACACCGTCATCGAGGCCAAGGGCATCGCCAAGTCCTTCGGCGACAAGCTTCTCTACGACAACCTCTCCTTCCGCCTTCCCCCCAACGGCATCGTCGGCGTGATCGGCGCCAACGGCGCCGGCAAGACCACGCTCTTCAAGATGATCACCGGCCTCGAGAAGCCCGACGCGGGCGAGTTCAAGGTCGGCCCCACGGTCAAGCTCGGCTACGTCGATCAGACCCGGATTCTCGATGGAGAGAAGAACGTCTGGGAGGTCATCTCCGACGGCCTCGACATGGTTAAGCTCGGCAAGCTCGAGATGCCCTCGCGCGCGTACTGCGGCCGCTTCAACTTCGCCGGTCAGGATCAGCAGAAGCTGGTCAAGAACCTGTCGGGCGGCGAGCGCAATCGCGTTCACCTGGCCAAGATGCTCAAAGAGGGCGCCAACGTCCTTCTCCTCGACGAGCCGACCAACGACCTCGACGTGCACACGCTCCGCGCGCTCGAAGAGGCGATCGAGGCGTTCCCCGGCTGCGCCGTGGTCATCAGCCACGACCGCTGGTTCCTCGACCGCGTGGCGACGCACATCCTCGCGTTCGAAGGCGACTCGGTGGTGACGTGGTTTGAAGGAAACTACGAGGCCTACGAGGAAGACAAGAAGAAGCGCCTCGGCGACGTGCAGCCCAAGCGCATCCACTACAAGAAGCTGACCCGCTGATGTTCGCGGCGAGCGCGCTGGCCCGGCTGTATCCCGCGGCGCTGGCGCTCCTGCTCGTTTCCTGGCTGGCGCTCCTTCCCGCCGCGGCGGGACGCTTCCGACGACGCCTCTCGGCGACGACGGACAACACGGGCCGACTTCTCGCGGCGATCTTGCTCGCCGCCTTGGCCTTGCGCCTGCTCTCCGGCCCCCTTCACCGGGTGTACGACGACGAGTTCGAGCACCTCGACATCGCCCGCCACCTGGCCGTCTCCGGTTCGTTCTCCGAGACCGTCGTGGGCGGGCTCCCCGGCTGGGATGTCGCGACCCGTCCGACCTGGCCGGGCGGCCATCACGTGGCGCTCGCCGCGATGTATAAGCTGTTCGGCGCCGGCGAGCGCACCGCCTTCGTCTGGAGCGCCTTGCTCTCGACGCTTTCCGCCCTGTTCCTGTTCTGGGCCGCGCTCGAGCTGTTTGATGACGAGCGCGGCGCCCTGTCCGTTGCATTTATATGGTCCATGCTCCCTTTGGCCGTTCGATGGGGGTTGGCCACGGACCTGACGAGCTCGTCGGTCTTCTGGCTCTCGGCCGGGATGGCCGTGCTGCATGCCCGTGAAAAAGATTCCCGCCTCGATCTCTTCGCCGGCCTGACCGTCGCCTATGCCGTTCAGGTCCGCCCGGAGAACATCCTGCTCGTCGGCTATGCCGTGCTCATCCGAGCCCCCCTCTCCATTTATCTGCCCGCCCTCATCGGCTTCACCATCCCCGCCGGCATCGCTTTCGCCAATCGCGCCGCGGCGTTGCCCGGCTACTCCTCAGCCACCACCGCTCCTCTCGCGCACTTGACCCGCCAGGCCTTGCCGAATCTGCGTTACCTCGCCGCGAACGCCCCGTTCTGGCCGTTGCTCCTTCCCGCCGCGCTTGCCGCCGCCTCGTCCCTGCGCGCCGCGCGCCTGGCCGTCTTGTCGGCCGGCTTCTTCATTCTCTACGGCTGCTTCTTCCGCGGCCGATTCGACACCGGCGCCGAGGACCGCTACGCTCTCACCGTCCTGCTCCCGCTGGCGCTCGCCGCGTCCGCGGCGCTCGCGCGCGCTGCGTTGCCCGCGGCCCTGCTCGCCGCGGGCCTGTCTTGGGGCGCGCCGCTGCCGCCGGAGCCTGAGCATGAGGCCGCGCGCCGCTTTCTCGCGCACTCCGCGCGCGTCCTGCCGGACCGCGCGTACATCGTGGCCTTCAACCCGCCATTCGTGCGAGAGGTCGCCGGACGGCCCGCGGCGTGGGCCTTTCTGCTCCTCGAGGATTTGCCCGCTTTCGAGAAAGAGAAGGCGCGCGTGGGCGCGGCCCCGGAAATCGTCCTCTACAAGGACTGGGCGTGGCGTTCGCGGCCGGAGGAGGCCGCGCGCCTGGAGAAACAGCTGTCGTCCGGCTACGACTTCAGCCCGCTCGCCGACAACGGGCTCGACGCCTTGGTCCTGCTTACCCCAAGACCTCTCGAGCGACGATCAGCGACTGCACTTCCGTCGTCCCCTCGTAAATCTCGGTGACACGGACGTCCCGGAAGTAGCGTTCCACGGGAAACTCCCGAACAAACCCATTTCCTCCATGGATCTGCACCGCGTCGTAGCACGCCTTGTTGGCGATGCGTGAGGCGAAGGACTTCGCCATCGACGCCTCCATCGTGCATTTTTCCCCTTTGGCGAGCTTCGAGGCGGCCTGATAGACGAGCAGGCGCGCCGCGGAAATATTGGTCGCCATGTCGGAGATCTTCGCCTGCGTCAGCTGAAATTCGGAGAGCTTCTTGCCGAACTGCTTGCGCTGCTTGGCATAGGAGACGGCCTCCTCGAGCGCGGCCTGGGCAATGCCCACGGCCTGCGCCGCGATGCCGATGCGTCCGGAATCGAGCTGGCTCATCGCGATCTTGAAGCCCCCGCCGATGCCGCCGAGCAAGGCCGACTTGGGGATCTTCGCGTTGTGGAAGGACAGCTCGCGCGTGTCGGAGGCGCGCAAGCCCATCTTCTTCTCCTTCTTGCCGACGGTAAAGCCCGGCATGCCCTTCTCGACGAGCAGGCAGGTGATGCCGCGCGAGCCCGCCTCCTTGTTGGTCGAAACGAAGGTCAGGAACACGGTCGCGAAGCCGCCGTTGGTCACCCAGGACTTCGTCCCGTTGACGAGCCAGTGATCGCCTTTGTCCTCGGCGAACGTGGACAAGGAGCCGGCGTCGGTGCCGGCGCCGGGCTCGGACAAGGAATACGCGCCGATCCACTCCCCCGCGCCCAGCTTCGTCAGGAATTTATTCTTCTGCTCGTCGGTGCCGTGCTTGGCGATCGCCGCGCATACAAGCGAGTTGTGCACGGTGGCGCAGACCTGGAAGGACGCCGAGCCGCGGGCGAGCTCCTCCATCGCGGCCGCGTAGGCGAGCGGGTCGACGCCCAAGCCGCCGAATTCCTCGGGAACCGACAGGCCGAAGAAGCCGAGCTCGGCGCCTTCTTTGTATATCTCGGGCGGGATCGCCTCGTGCTCGTCCCACTCCTGCGAGCCGGGCTTGAGGCGCTTGTCGGCGAACTCCCGCGCGGAGTCGCGCAGCATCGCCATCGAGTCGGTGAAATTAAAATCCATATTATTTTTTAGGGTACTCGTAGAAGCCCGCGCCCGATTTGACGCCAAGCTTGCCCGCCGCGACGGTCTGCTTCAACAGGTCGGCCGGCTTGTACTTCGTCCCGCCGAAGCCCTTGTCGAGGACTTCCATGATGGCGAGGCACACGTCCAGACCGATGTAATCAGCGAGCGCGATCGGCCCCATCGGATGCGCCATGCCGAGCTTCATGATCGTATCGATGTCTTCCTTCGTCGAAACGCCTTCCTGGAGGCACAGGATCGCCTCGTTGATCATGGGCATCAGGACGCGGTTCGAAACGAAGCCGGGGAAGTCGTTGGCCACGGCCGGGACCTTACCGAGCTTGAGCGTGAGCTCCTTGGTCGCGGCGGTCGTCGCGTCGGAGGTTTTCTTGCCCCGGATGATCTCGACAAGCTTCATCACGGGCACGGGATTCATGAAGTGCATGCCGATGACGCGCGACGGATCCTTCAGCGCCGCGGCGATGTCGGTGATGGGCAAGGAGGAGGTGTTCGTGGCCAGGATCGCGCCCGGCGCCCCGTGAGCCTCGAGCTCCGTGAAGACGGCGGTCTTGATCGACAGCTTCTCGGGGACGGCCTCGACGGCGAACTGGAAGCCGGCCGCTTCCGCGATCGAGGTCGCGGTTTTCAGGCGCGCCAGCGCGGCGTCCTTCTCCGCGGCGGTCAGCGCGGCCTTGGCGACCTGGCGCTCCATGTTCTTAGCGATCGTGGCCAAGGCTTTTTCGGCCAGCTCTTTCTTGGCTTCCACCAAGGTGACGGAAAATCCCTTCTGGGCGAAGACGTGGGCGATGCCGTTGCCCATCGTGCCGCCGCCGACGACACAGACGCGCGTGATGTCCATGCGCGCAGTTTATCAAATCTGGGCCCTTTGCCGGGCCCGCCGGGACCGGTCGGCCCAATAGAGAATACGCCCTCGTATCCTAGAATAGCCCCAATGATCACGACCCTGTTCGGACTCGCGTTGGCGCTCGCTCCAAAGACGCATGCCGGCGTCGTGACCGCCCCCGCGCTGACGGGCTCGCTCGGTTCATTCGGCGGCGTGCCCACGATCGGCGCCTCGCTCGCCTCGCCCGCGCTGACCGCCCCGTCGTTCGGCTCTCCCCTCACGGCTTCCCCTCTTCTTCTGTCCGCGCCCTCCGCGCCCGAGGCGCCGCGCCTGATGCTCCCGACCTCGGTGCCCGAGCTTCCCGCCATGCCGTCGATGGCCGTGCTCGCCGCTCAGGCCGCCGCCCCGCGTAAGGACGCGCCCCAGCCCAAATCACTCGCGGCCTCCGCCGAGGACGCCAAGGCCTTGGTCGACGGCGGCCGCGCCGCCACGCCCGGAGAGGGCTGGACCTTGGGCGCGTTCGAAGGCGACGGCGGCGCGCCGATCCATTATAAGAGCCGCGAAGGCTCGGGCTCGGCCCCGGCCCGCGTGTACGCCGGCGGCCTGGCGCTCAATGAAAGCTTCGAGCCGTTGTTCGCCCGCCCGGAAAAGCCCGCGGGCAACGAATTGTTTCTCTGGACCCGCGGCCACGCCCCGTCCGCCTGGCTCGAGACGAAGTCCCCCATCGACGCCGACGCGCGCGACCTGGCGAAGGCCATCACCTTGGCCGCGAAGACTTCGCCCGGCGGCAAGGTCGAGCTCGCCCTGCACTCTTTCGGCACGCTCGTCTTCCAGCGCTTGATCCAGCTACACGCCGAGCCCGCCGTGGCCGCCGCGCTCAAAGCGCTCGCCGGCTCCCGGGTGTTCCTCCTGCACGCGACGACACACTACGAAGGCAGCGAGAAGGCCGCGGGCCGTGAATTCGAGCAGATGGGCCAGGCGACGCGCGCCGTCGTGGACTGGCTCAACGCCGGCGACCAGATGGCCGACATGTGGGAGGCGTCCGCGCGTCTCAACCCCTTCCTGATCCCCGCCGCAACCGCCTGGGTCGCGCAGTGGAACTTCCAACGCAGCCAGCTCATCACGCTGGCGTCCAAAAGCGCCGGCGCGATGATGCGCGAGGACCTCAAGGAGCCGTGGGACAAGGCCATCGACCACCTGCGCAAGCTCTTCCTCAGGGACCTCGAAACCGACACGAAGAACCCCGGCTGGCAGGA
>CALRXP010000088.1:0-9147 GCA_943372155.1 Candidatus Endomicrobiellum trichonymphae
CACAACTTCGCGCTCGCCATGGTCGTCGGCAACCTGCTCGGAACCTACTCCTCGATCGCCGTCGCCGCCCCCCTGGTGTACGAATACCACCTGCGCTTCAGCGGAAAGCGGTCCCAGCACACGCCGACGCTCGATACGCCGGCGATCAAGGTCAAGGAAGGCCGCCGACGCCGGTGAGAAAGATCAAGGGCTTCAAGCTCACGCTGCGGCCCCACGTCGTCAAACAGCGCTCGAAGAAGTTCAAGGTCGACAGCGAGGCCGCCGGCCTGAACGACCTGGTGCTGGGCAAGTTCCTGGAGCGCGCGGCCAAGGCGCTGGTTCCGGGCGTCGTGTTCGACACCTTCGGTCACCCCGACGCCGAGGCGTCCTTGCTCTCTCCGATGCCCGGCCTGGCCTACAGCCTCATTCTCGCGAGCCTGGGCGACGGCTTCGCCTCGATCCGGGCCAAGGAAACGGACATTCCCGAGGCCCTGTGGCCGCTGCTCGAAGAGCACGCCCTCGACGAGGCGGTTCGCTTCGCGTCCACCTTGATCTCCGACGAGGCCGAGAAGGACAACTGCGAGCTTTCTCCCCTCAATCCGCTCACCGCGGCCGACGCGCTCGAGGCCGCCTTGCGCAAGCTCGACGGCACGGCCAAGCTCGGCGTGCAGCTGGCCGACGGCCGCCTTTCCCCCGCCGCCTCGCTCGCGGTCAGCCAGTCCTGGCTCGCGAAGTCGAAGGCGAAGCGGAAGTAGTGCTTCGCGCGCTCGTCCCCTACCTCGCCTATTCCTACGTCACGTTCGTCGGCTGGACCACCCGTCAACGCGTTCTGCGCGCCGACATCCCGAAAAAAATACACGACGACGGCGAGCGCTTCATCTACGCGTTCTGGCATCAGCGCCAGATCTTCTTCACCTGGTCTCACCGTGACGTTGATGCGGCCGTGCTGGTCAGCAAGTCCAAAGACGGCGAGCTGATCGCCCGGACGATGGAGCTCTCGGGCATCGGGGCGGTGCGGGGCTCCTCCTCCCGCGGCGGCGCCGTCGCGGCACGCGAGATGGTCGAGATGCTGCGGGCGGGCACCGACGTCGGCATCACGCCCGACGGACCGCGGGGCCCGGCGCGAGAGGTCAAGGAAGGCGCCGTGCGCGTCGCCCAACTCTCCGGCATGCCGATCGTGCCGATCGCGAACGCCCTCTCGCATCGGGTCGAGGTCGCAAAAGCTTGGGATCGTCTGCAGGTGCCTCTCCCGTTCGGCCGGTCGGTCGTGATCTACGGCGAGCCCGTCCGTGTCGCCGAGAACGACGATCTCGCGGCCAAGGCCGCGGAGCTTAAGGTCGCGATCGACGCCCTCACCGACGAAGCCGACCGTCTGGTGCGATGAGGCTACTCCTCCTCGTTCTCGAAACCTTGCTGGCCCCCTTCGCGGGCCTGGGCGTCGTCTTGGCCTTTCTTCTCTCCCCCAAGCGCGGCCGGCTCGGCGGCCTGGGCGACGAGCTTCCGGAACGCCTCGGCGCGTTGCCGCCGGAGGCGCGAGCGAAGCTTGAGGGACGCGAGGTGTGGTGGTTTCACGCCGCGTCCGCGGGCGAGGTCGCGGGCTTGGCGCCCATCCTTTCCGCGCTGGCCAAAAAGCGCGCGCTCGCGATCGTGCTCACGACGACGACGCGTTCCGGCCGTGACGCCGCTCGTGCCCTGCCCGAGGTCGCTTGGGCCCAGCTCGCCCCGCTCGACGCCTGGCCCTGCGTCTCGCGCTTCATCGCGACGCTCGCGCCGAAGCGTCTGATCCTAGCCGAAACCGAGCTCTGGCCCACCACCTTGATCCTCGCCGCCCACGCGGGCCTGAAGCCCGCGCTCGTCAACGCGCGCCTCACCGAGAGGAGCCTCTCCCGCTACGGCTACGTCGCCTGGGCGCTGAGGCCCGCGCTCGAAGCGCTGTCCGTCGTCGGCGCTCAGACGCCGGACGACGCGGCCCGTTTCATCGCCTTAGGCGTCCCCCGCGAAAATACCTTGGTCACCGGCAACGCCAAGTACGACGCCCAGAGGGTGCCGGCCGCGAGCGAGGCCGTCCGCGCGAAGATCGCGGCGTTAGGCTGGTCCGGTGATCCGTTGTTCGTCGCAGGCAGCACGCATCCGTTCGAGGAAGAGATGGTGTTGGCCGCCTTCCTTTCCGCGCGCAAGGCCGCGCCGCGCCTGCGCCTCGTGCTCGCGCCGCGCCATCTCGAACGCGCGGCCGACGCCGCCGACCTGCTCACTCACGCGGGCCTGTCGCTGGCGCGATGGACCGCGGCGCCGGTCCCGGGTGCCGCGGCGTTGATCCTCGACGAGATGGGCGTCCTGCCCGCCTTCTACGCCTCGGCCCGCGCCGCCTTCGTCGGCGGGACCTTGGTCAGGATCGGCGGCCACAACCTGCTCGAGCCCGCGTCCGCGGGAGTGCCCGTCCTCTTCGGCCCCCATACCGGCCACATCGAACGCCCGGCAGAGCTTCTGGCGGCCCACGCGGGCGGCGGCCGCCGGGTGGCCGACGCGGAAGAGCTCGCCGCGCGGCTGACCGAGTTCGCCAAGGACGAAGGGGCCGCCCGCGCGGCCGGCGAGGCGGCGCGCAAAGTCGCCGACGGCCTGCGCGGCGCGTCCGCGCGCACGCTTGAGATACTGCGTGCCTAAACGGATCGCCACCGGCCTGTTCGCCCTCGTCGTCGCGGCCTTCCTTCCCGCGCTGCGCTTTCCCTTCCTGAGCTGGGACGATCGCGTCAACGTCGTCGACAACGAGCTTCTTCGATTCGATTGGGCCGGGCTCTCCTTCATGCTGACCGGATCCAAGCTCGGTCACTGGCAGCCGGCATCGTGGCTTTCGCTCTCCTTTGACCGGCTCGTTTGGGGCGAAAATCCTTTCGGCTACCACCTGACCAACGTCCTCCTCCACGCGACGGCCGCCGTTCTTCTCTTTTATCTTGCGCGACGGCTGAAGCTGGGCGGCGCGGACAAGTCTGACTTTCCCGCGGCCTTCGCCGCCTTATTCTGGGCTCTGCACCCGCTGCGCGTGGAGTCCGTCGCCTGGGTGACCGAGCGGCGAGACGTGCTCTGCGGCGTTCTGGCGCTTTCCGCCGCGCTCTGCTACGTGAAGGGCTGGCCCCGGCGCGCGCTCGCGGTGACCGTCCTCGCCATGACGGCGAAGGTCTTCGCGATCGTGCTTCCAGTCGTTTGGCTTCTGCTTGATGTGCGCCTTGACGGAAAGCCGCGGTGGAAAGAGAAGCTCCCTTACATTCCCATTATGCTTTTTGTTCTCGGCATCAACGTCGCGGCCCAGGCCGGAAGCGGCGCTTCCGTCTCCTTGGCGAACTTCGGCGTCTCTCACCGTCTCGCCCAGGCCTTCTACGGTTTAGCCTTCTATCCGTGGAAGACGCTGTTCCCGCAAGGCCTCGCGCCGTTATACGAGCGCTCCATACTTCTGGAGCCTTTCCCCTTCAGCGTCGCCCTCGCGGCGGTCGCTTCAGTGACGATTCTTCTCGCGGTCACACGCGAGCGTCTCGACGGCCTCGCCCAAGCCGCCCTCGCCTACGGAATTCTTCTCCTGCCCGCCCTCGGCCTGTTTAAATCTGGTCGCATGATCGCCGCTGACCGCTGGTCCTACCTCCCCGCGATCCCTCTCTCGTTGCTCGCCGCCTCAGCGCTCAACCGTGCGCTGCAGCCGCGCGCCTTCCGCGCCGCGGCCACGGGCGTCCTCTTGGCGCTCGTCGCCACGACGTTGGCCCAGCTTCCGGTCTGGGCCTCCGACGAGGCGCTGTGGGCTCGCGCCGCAGAGGCATCGCCTCTCAGCTGGTTCGCCCTCGAGCGCCTGGCCGAGGCCGAGGCCAATGCCGGGAAGACCGATCGGGCGCTTTCCCGGCTCCATGAATCGAAGACGTTGCATGCCTTCGTCAACGATCTTTCGATTCGAATGCGCACCGCCCCATAGCCTTAAAATACAGTAAAAACCTAGATAATTCACCATTGACGCCCGCCCGGGCCGGGGTTATACTTCGGTTATGAGCGACCCGATTCTGCCGACGATCCTTGTCATCGACGACGACAAGAACCAGCGCAACATGCTGGCGTTCGCCTTGCGCGACAAAGGGTATCTGGTCGTAGCCGCCGACGACGGCGCCCAGGCGCTCGAGCACGCGAAGCGTCACACCTTCGCCGCCGCCGTGTGCGACATCATGATGCCGGGCATCAACGGCGTCGACACGCTCAAGAAGCTCAAGCAGCTTCAGCCCCAGCTTCCCGTGATCATGGCCACGGCCTACGCGACCAACGCCTTGGCGACCGCCTCGATGAAGAGCGGGGCGTACGGGTACATCGCCAAACCGTATGAGCTCAAGGAGCTCTTCGCGGTCCTGAGCCAGGCCGTCGCCCCGGGCCCGCGCAAGGAGCCGTGAAACTCGACCGCAAGGTCCTGCTGATCCTGGCCGTCGCCCTCTTATTTTTCGCGCGCCTGATCGGGGTCTCCTCCCGTCGCGCCGTTCACTCGGTCGTCACGGCTAATCTCGAGGCGTCCGCGCGCGCTCAGGAGGCGGACATCGTCCGCTCCCTCGACGTCGGGCTCCAAAAGGGCAACGAGAAGCTCCTTGCCGCGTACCTTCGCGGCAGCCTGACCTCGCTCGGGGCCTCTTATGCGGCGGCGCTCGACGCAGACGGAGTCGTCCTGGAGTCGGCCAACGTCGCGGCGCTGTCGAGCGTTCCCGGCGGAGGGACGCAACCGTGGGCCAAGGGCCTGCGCTCGCCGGCCTCTCGCGAAGCCGCCTTCGTCGGGTTGCCCATGCTCGAGCTCGTCATCCCCTCCACTAAGGGCTCTCTCCTGCTGCGTTACCGCCTCGAGGATGTCCTGCGCACCGAGCGCGTTATCGCGATGAAGATTTTTATTTTCACGGGGGTGGCCGGCGGTTTGACGCTCGCATTGCTGGCTCTGCTGATGCGCGATCTGGCCCGACGCGAGGAGCACCTGCGACAGACGGAGAAGCTCTCGGCCCTCGGCCGTTTGGCCGCCGGCGTCGCCCATGAGATCAATAATCCGCTCGGCAGCATACTCGGCTTCGCCCAGGCCGCCGCCGCCCGGCTGTCCCCTTCCGACGGGATCATGCCCGCGTTGCGCGGCATCGAGGAGGAGGCGCTCCGCTGTCGCAAGCTCGTGCAGAACCTGCTCACCTTCTCGCGGCAGGGGCAGAACCCCATCGAGGAGTTCGATCTTGGCGCGGCCGTGGAAGCCACCTTGTCCATGATCGAGGCGCAGGCCCGGGCGCAGGGCGTGACGATCGTCCGGGAGCTGTCGGACGGCCTGCGCGCGGCGGGCGATCGGGGGCAGATCCAGCAGGTGGTCATGAACCTGTGCGCCAACGCGGTGGACGCGATGCCCGAGGGCGGCCGGTTGACGGTGCGCTCCGGGCCGCTCTCGGGCAACGGCGTCTATCTCGAGGTGGAAGACGAAGGCACGGGCGTGCCCGAGGAGCTGCGCGGCAAAATTTTCGATCCCTTCTTCACGACCAAGGAAGTGGGAAAGGGCACCGGCCTGGGGCTCTCCTTGGTCCATGAGATCGTCGTCCGACACCGGGGCAAGGTCGAGGCGACCTTCCCCCGCGACCGCGGCTCGCTCTTCCGCGTCACCCTAGGCGCGGCCCCCCGCCGGACGAAATGATATAATCGTCGTTGTCGCCCAAAATACTCGTTATACGGCTTTCGAGCCTCGGTGACGTCGTTTTAACCGGGCCGGTTTATAAGAGCCTGAAAGCCCATTGGCCCGATTGCCGGGTCACGGTTCTCGTCAAACCCCAGTTCGCGGCCGCCCTCAAGGGTCACCCGGGCGTGGACGAGGTCGTGGCTTTCACCGGCATCGCCGATGCCTTGCGCCTGATCAAGGACCGCGGCTTCACCCATCTCCTCGATCTTCACGGCAATCTGCGCTCCTTCGTTATCCGGACCTTGGCGCGGGTTCCGAACACGGCGACCTACCGCAAAAACGCCTTGGCCCGCCGCCTGTTCGTCGCCTTGCGGGTCTCCACCCCCGGCCTGCAACGCCACACCGTGGACCGCTATCATGAGGCTCTGGCCGCCTGGGGCGTGCCTCGGGCCGCGAGCGTGCTCAGCTCGGCGGATTACGGCGGCGACGGAAACACCCGCGGCGCGAAAAAAGTCCTCGTCATGCAGTCCGCCTTTTTGGGCGACAGCCTGCTGACCTTGCCGCTCCTTCGCCGCCTCAAGGAGCTTCTTCCGGGCGCCACCGTGACCGTCTTGACCCTGGCCAAAACGGCCGACATCTTCCGCGGCGCGCCTTGGGTCGACGAGATCATGCTCGATGACAAGCGCGGCGTTCACGGCGGCTTGACCGGCCCGTGGAAGATCGCCGCCGAGCTCAAGTCCCGAGGCTTCGACCTTGCCGTGATTCCTCACCGCTCCTTCCGATCTGCGCTTATCGCGCGATTATCCGTTATACCCCGTCGCGTCGGCTTCGACTCGAGCGCGGGAAGCTTCCTGCTCACGGACGCGGTTCCTTTTTCCTGGCTGATGCACGACCTCGAGCGCAACCTGTCGCTGACCTTGCCTCTCGGGGCGGGCGCGGCGCCCTCGAAGGGTGAGTCGCGCTACGTCGCTCCTCCCGCGATGAGCGCGAAGCTGAGCGCCCTTCTTCCCTCCGGTCCTCTCGTCGGCGTGCATCCCGGCTCCGCCTGGGCCACTAAACGCTGGCTGCCGGAGCGCTTCGCCGAGCTGTGCGTCCGCCTCAAGAACGACGGGTTCACTCCGGTGCTCGTGGGCGGCCCCGACGACAAGGAGCTCGGCGCCCGCATCGCCCGCGACTGCGGCGCGCTCGACCTCGTCGGCAAAACCGATCTCGAGGAGCTCAAGGCTTTGATGGGCCGCCTGTCCGTATTCGTGACCAACGACTCCGGCCCCATGCACCTCGCCGCCGCGGCGGGCGTGCCGGTGGTGGCCATCTTCGGCGCGACGACGCGCGAGCTCGGGTTCTTCCCCTATGGCCCGGGCCACCGCGTCGTCGAGGCGGATCTCGCCTGCCGCCCTTGCGGTCTTCACGGCGCGCGCGAATGCCCCGAAGGCCATTTTCTCTGCATGCGTCTGCTCACCGTGGACCAGGTGCACGCCGCATGCCGGGATTTGCTGAAAGTCGGGGCCGTCGCGTGAATATACTTCATATCGAAGACGAGCCCTGGGACTCCGGCATGGCGCATTACGCCGTGACCTTGGCCGTCGAGCAGGTCCGCAACGGTCACAACGTTGAGTTCTGGGGCCGGGCCGATTCCCCGGTGCTGCTCGACGCCCGCCGCCAGGGCCTCACCGTGCGCGGCTGGCCGGCGGGCGCTTCCGGCGTGTTGTCCTGGCCGTCGCAGCGCCGCGTCGCCGGAACGTTCGCCCCTCGCGTCATCAACGCTCACACTGGCTCGGCGCACGTCACCGCGCTCATGCTCGCCGCCAAGCGCCCCTGCGTCGTCGTCCGCACGCGCGGGGACGCGCGCCGTCCCAAGACCGGGACCTTGCCTCGCTTGCTCGCCGGCCGGACGGCCTGCTTCATCGCGGCCAATTCCCAGCTCGAGGCCGCGCTCAAAGCCTGCTTTCCCGGCGCGCGCGTCGTCCGCGTGCCGCAGGGCATCGAGGGCCCGGCCCACGGAACCTTCCTGCCCGTGGCTCCTCTCGTCGGGATGATCGCGCGCTTTGACAAGGTCAAAGGCCACGAGATTCTCATCGACGCGATCGCTCGACTCAAGACGAAGGTCCCCGGACTTCGCGCCCGTTGCGCGGGCGACGGCCGCCTTCTCGAACGTCTGCGCTGGCAGATCAAGCCCGCCGGCCTCGAGGGCGTCGTCGAGTTCCCCGGCCGCGTCGAGGACAAGCAGGCGTTCATGGCCGCGTGCCGGATCGGCGTGGCGCCGTCCTTGGGTTCGGAGGCGGTCTCCCGCGCCGTGCTCGAATGGATGGCTCTGGGGCGTCCCGTGATCGCGTCGGCCGTGGGCGGCATCCCCGATCTCGTCGAGGACGGGATCACGGGCCTGCTTGTGCCGCCGGGCGATTCCGCCGCGCTCGCCGCCGCGCTCGAGACCTTGCTCCTCGATCCGAAAAAGGCCGAGGCCTTCGGCCGCGCCGCCCGCGCGCGCTGGGAAAGAGAGTTCAACCTGACGCCCTTCTACGAAGCGACGCAGCACGTCTACGATGAAGCCACGAAAAATCTTCCATCTTGACGGCGAGCCGGGCTTTCGCGGCGGGGAGCGCCAGCTCCTCTATCTCGCGGCGGCTTTGCGCGCGCGCGGCCGCGACGGCGTCGTCTGCGCCCGCGCCGGCGGCGAGCTCGAGGCGGAGGCGCGTAAGCAAGGGTTCGAGACGACGCCGCTCTCCGGCGTCTCTCTGATCTGGAAGGCGCGCCGCGAGGGCGCCGTGATCCACGCCCACACCGGTCACGCCGCCGGCGTCGCCGCGTGGGCGTCCTGGGCGGGCGTGCCCGCCGTCAGCCACCGCCGCGTGGATTTCCCGGTCGGCGGCCTGAGCGCGCGTCTGAAATACGGAGCCGCGGGACGCATCGTTTGCGTGTCGCAGGCGATCGCGGAGATTCTGAAAACTTCCGGCGCGCCGTCCGCTCGGCTTTCCGTGATTCCCGACGGCCTGCCGGTGACTCCGGAGGAAAGCAAGTGGGCCGCCGTCGATCCCGCGCGCTATTCCCCTCCGTCGCCCGACGAAAAAAAGTCGTTCAAAAAGGCGCTCGCCTCCGAGTTTAATTTCGGCGAAGATTCTCTGCTCATCGGCAACCTCGCCGCGCTGGTCCCGCACAAAGATCACGACACGCTCCTCGCCGCCGCGCTCATCGTCCTGCTCCAGCGGCCGAAGGTGAAATTCTTGATCGCCGGCCGCGGTCCCGAGGAAGCCAATCTCTTCGAGAGCATTAAACGAATGGGCCTTCTCGGTAAGGTCATCCTTCTCGGGCACCGCGCCGATCCGATTCCCGTGTTGAAGTCGCTCGACATCTACGTCCAATCGTCGTGGGGCGAAGGCATGGGCTCGGTCCTGATCGAGGCCGCCGCCTGCGGCGTGCCGATCTGCGCCACGACCGCCGGAGGCATTCCGGAGGTGGTGGAGAACGGCGAGACCGGGCTACTCGTGCCGCCCCGCAATCCCGAGGCGTTGGCCGGCGTGATC
>CALRXP010000089.1:0-9141 GCA_943372155.1 Candidatus Endomicrobiellum trichonymphae
TGGACGCTCGGCGGCGAGGCCTTCGTGCCCGCGCGCGCCGCCGGCGGCGGCCTTATCGTCGCGGCGATGATGGCGGGAGAGCTGTCGAAGCTCGACCTGCTGAAGGGCCGGAAGAAAGAGATTCTTCCGAGCTGAAGCGCGCCTTTACAGCCCCAGCGCCCCGAGCTTCTTTTTCAGGTCCTTCGCCCCGCGATAGCGGATCGCGTGCAGGCCGGCCTTGCGCGCGCCCTCGCAGTTCTCCTCGAGGTCGTCGATGAAGACGGTCTCCTCCGGCAAGGTCCCGGACATCTTGAGCGCGGCCTCGTAGATCTCGCGCTGCGGCTTGCGCAGGCGCAACTCGTGCGAAAGGATCGCGCCTTTGACGAGGGTTGGGAAGGTGTAGCGTTCCCGGATGTGCTCGATGTGGAGGGCGTTGGTGTTGGAGAGCAGATAGGTCGGCATGCGGCCCGACAGATTCTTGAGGATCGCGAACGAGCCGCGATCCAGGGTGAAGTGGTCGCACCACAGGTCTTTAAACGTCTCGAAGTCGCCGGTATAGCCGAGGTCCTTCACGAACAGCGAGTGAATCTCCTCGCCGGTGACCTCGCCGCGCTCGATCTTGTCGACGATGCGCCCTTTCCAGATGTGCTGGGCGACCTTGACCGGGTGACGGCCGACGGCCCACGCCAGCTTCCTCAAGATCCGTTTATTGGAGAAGCGCAGCAGAACGTTGCCGATGTCGAAGAAGACCGCCTTGATCGCCATGAGGGAGGATTATAGCGTTTAGGGCTTGCCGGTGACGAAGGGAGCGAGGAACGGGACGATCAGCTCGAGGGCGATGAGGATGATGACGATCCACTCGAGGAATTCGAGCCGCGCGGAGGAGAGCGCGGAGTCCATCTTGTCGTATATGCTCTCGAGCGTCTTGAGCTTGCGCTGGATGCTCTTGTCCCACGAGGTCAGGTGATAGCGCCGCGCGGCCTGCTGATAGAGCCGGGCCAGATACTGGTCGCCCAGCAGCTTGATCGCGTTGTTAATGTTCTCGAAAAGCAGGGCGCTCTCGACCTGAAGCTGGCCGATCTCGCGCAGCTCGTCGTCGGCCTTGGTGAACAGGCTGACCGGGCCCTTGGGGCTGCGAGTCAACGCGTCGTAGTAGCGCTCGAGCGCGGAGTCCAGCTGATGGTCGAGGTGCCGGAGCTCCAGCAGCTGGACCGTCGCGAATTCCAGCACCGCGCGGGTGTCGTCGGCCGCGGAATCGAAGATGAGTGCGGCGACCCAGTCCACCAAGGTGAGGTCCTCGGAGCCGTAGGAGACCTGGACGGAGAGCGCGTCCTGCACCTCCTGCTCGGAGCGCAGGTCTTCGTCGGCGCGCAGGACCTGGGCGATCAGGGTCGGCGCTTCGGCGATCAGGCGGGCGTGGGCGCCGTGGTCGTCGAAGGACCGGATCTGGAAGATGACGTAATCCTCGTAGAAGGCAGAGATGTTGGGCCGGCTGACTGAGGGGTGGATGGTCTTGAGCAGCTCTTCGACGAGACGGCGGCTGTCGGCGAGCAAAGTCCCGTTGTCGTAGAGCAGCTCGGACAGGTGGGCGAGCGCGGAGAAGGGGCCGGTGAGCGGGATCTGATAGGTCACGCTGACCGCGCCGAAGTCGTAGACGACGGTTTCGACGGAAGGGGAGGTTTTCCAGTCGCCGATCGTTTGGACGGAGCTCGTCTGCGTCACGCGCAGCGGATAGGGCTGGAACTCGAAATACTTCGGCGCGCGACGCTGGTGGCGTATCGGAGCGCGTTCCGTGTTCTTGCTGACGGATTTTTCGGCGGCATCGAGACCGATCGCGAGGCCCACGTCGAAGGCGAATTGGACGTAGGCGACCCCGTCCTTGATCACCGGATTATAGCCGCGAGCGTTGGTCTTCATGCGGGCCTCAACGGAAAATCGTCGGGGACCGGGGCTTCGAAGGCCAGCGCGCGGCCGTCGCCCGGGTGCTTGAAGGAGAGCTTCCACGCGTGCAGCAGCTGACGGTCGGCGCCGAGGGCGTCGAGGTCGGCGCGGGAGACTTCTTTGCGCACGGCCTTCATATACACTTCGCCGTCGCCGCAGTAGAGCTTGTCGCCGACGAGGGGATGGCCGAGGTGCGCAAGGTGCGCGCGGATCTGGTGAAGCCGCCCCGTACGCGGCAAGGCCGAGACCAATGAGAGGCGCCCGTCGGTCGCCAGGCGGCGGAACTCGGTGATCGCCTCCTGGCCGTTCGCGCCGCCTACGGCGCGGCGCACGCGGATGCTTTTGCCCTCTTCTCCGAGGGGCGCGTCGACGATTTTATGCTCCCAATCGACGGCCCCGAAAACGACGGCGAGATATTCCTTTTTGACCCCATGCGCGACGAACTGCTCGTACAGCGAGCGGGCGGCGTCCACATCGAGCGCGAGCACCATCGTCCCGCTCGTCTCCCGGTCGAGGCGGTGGGCGAGATACACCTTCCGGCCGAGCTGCTTCGAGAGCAGATGGGTGACCGTGTTGTGCAGGACCTTGTCGGTCGGGTGGCTCAAGGTGCCGCCCGGTTTGGAGATCACGACGAAGCGCTCGTCGAGATGGAGAATCGGCATGGTCTCGTGCGGGACCGGGGGCTCCTGGACGCGGGGGTAGCGAATGAGGACGGTCTCTCCCTCGCCGACGCGCGCCGCGGCCTTCACGGGCCGGCTCGTCCGGGTCACCAGGCCGTCGTCGATGAGCTTCTGGACGGCGACGCGCGAGTACTTCTTGCCCAGGCGCACGGCCAGGAAGGCGTCCAGGCGCATGCCCTCGTGCTCCTTGAGCGCGCGGAAGGGAACCTCGATCCATTCGGTGTCTTGGGTCATTGTCGGGGCCATCAGACCCCCAGTATAACACCTGCCCCCGAGGCCGACAAGTCGTGAAAAAGTAGATGATTTAAGGACTTTTTTGTAGACTGAGCGCGATGAAGTGCCCCAATTGCGGCGTGCAGGCTCCCGCGGGTGCGACGGAATGCCCCGGCTGCGGGGTGATCTTTGCCAAGTTCAAACGCAAGCTCGAGAACCTGGAGCCGTCGTCCGTGCCGGCGATCAATCCCTGGATCGGACGGGGTCTTGCCGCGGCGCTGCTGCTGGCCTGGATCATCGCCTTCACCCTTTATTACCGCCAGGCCGTCTCTGTCATGAAGGTCCATAATCCGGGCGGCCCCGCGCGGGCCCGTTGATCCTCGCGGAAGTGGTATAATCCTCGTCGGAGATCATTCCCGCCGCCCTCCTCCATGCGCACGAAAACCCTCAAGAAGAACAAGGTCTCGGTCATCACGCTCGGCTGCTCGAAGAATCTCTACGATTCCGAGGTGCTGATGGGCCAGCTGCGCGCCAACAAGATGGAGGTCGACCACGACGCGGACGACTCCGACGCCGCGGTCGTCGTGATCAATACCTGCGGCTTCATCGACAACGCCAAGCAGGAGTCCATCGATACCATTCTCGATTACGCGGGCGCCAAGAAGCGCGGCGAGATCGAGAAGCTGTTCGTCACCGGCTGCCTCTCGGAGCGCTACCAGGACGATCTCGAGAAGGATATCCCCGAGGTGGACGCGTACTTCGGCACCCGTGATCTTCCGCGCCTGCTGAAAGCGCTCAACGCGGATTACAAGCATGAGCTCGTCGGCGAGCGGCTCATTACGACGCCGCGGCACTACGCCTATTTCAAGATTTCCGAGGGCTGCGACCGGCCGTGCTCGTTCTGCGCCATCCCGTTGATGCGCGGCAAGCACGTGTCCACGCCCATTGAGGATCTTGTCGCGGAAGCCAAACGCCTCGCGGCCGCGGGGACGAGAGAAATACTGCTTATCGCTCAGGACTCAACGTATTACGGATTGGATTTGTACGGCAAACGGCGATTGGCGGACCTCTTACGAGCCCTGTCCGACGTCGACGGCATTGGTTGGATACGGCTGCATTACGCCTTCCCTGCGGGCTTCCCGACCGACGTCCTGGACGTCATGCGGGAACGGGATAATATTTGCAAATACCTCGATATGCCTTTGCAACATATCACCGACCGCATGCTCGCCTCGATGCGTCGCGGCACGACGAAGGCCAAGACCGCCGAGCTCATCGACATGATTCGGGAAAAGGTGCCGGGCATCGCGCTGCGCACCACGCTCATCGCGGGATATCCCGGCGAGACCAAGGACGATCACGAGGAAGTGATCGAGTGGGTCAAGAAAATGAAGTTCGACCGCCTGGGCGTCTTCCAGTACTCTCACGAGGAAAACACCCACGCCTACACCCTGGCCGACGATGTCACGGCGAAGGAGAAGAAGCGCCGCGCCGAGGCCGTGATGGAGGCGCAGCAGCCGATCTCGCTGGCCATCAACGCTTCGCGCATCGGCAAGACCGTCAAGGTCCTGATCGACCGTAAAGAGGGCAAGCACTTCATCGGCCGCACTGAGCAGGATTCTCCCGAAGTCGACAACGAGGTCCTCATTCCCGCCGCGGCGCACTACCTGCGCGTCGGCGATTTCGCCGACATCAAGATCACCGGCGCCGAGGAATACGATCTCGTAGGCGAGCCGGCCTAAACCCTTGCGCGGCCTGCTCGACGACGCGGTTCGCCGCCTTCTCGAGGGCGCCGTCCGCATCGCGACGGCGATCGGCGCGGTCCTGCTCACCGTCGTGTACTGGCTCGTGCTCGGCCCCGTCTCCCTGACGCTTCGCCTTCTGGGCGTGGACCTGCTGGGCGTTCGCGGGAAACGAACGACGGCCTGGACGCCCGTCGAGAACGGTGACCCGAAGAAGCGTCTCGAGGGCGCGGGATGAAGGTCCTCGGCCTCAGCTTCGACTATCATGACGCGGCCGCGGCGCTCGTCGTCGACGGCGTGCCCGTCGCGGCGGCCCCCGAGGAAAGATTTTCACGGCGAAAGCATGACCGCAGTCTCCCAATACGCTCGATCGCCTTCTGCCTGGAGCGCGCTGGCCTGAAAATCGAAGACCTCGACGCGGTCGTCTTCTATGAGAAGCCCTTCCGCAAGCTCTCCCGCATCCTCGCCGGGACCGTCTCGACCTTCCCGTCCTCGGGTCCGCTGTTCCGGAGGGCGATGGGCGCGTGGCTTGATGAGCGGCTGTGGGTCGGACCGCGCCTGGAGTCCGCGCTCGGCGTGGCCCCGGAAAAAATTCTCTACTGCGAGCACCACCTCTCTCACGCCGCGAGCGCCTTCCTATGCTCGCCGTTCGACGACGCCGCGACCCTGACCGTGGACGGCGTCGGCGAGTGGGCCACGGCCGCGATCGGGCGCGGAAGCCGCGCGCCGTTTCGTTTAGACCTCGATGTCGAGATGCGCTATCCCCATTCCCTCGGCCTGCTCTACTCCGCCTTTACCGCTTACCTCGGCTTCGAGGTCAATGAGGGGGAGTATAAGGTCATGGGCCTGGCGCCGTACGGAACTCCGCGCTTCGCGGCCGAGATCCGCAAGATGATCGAGCCGTTCGCCGACGGCTCCTTCCGTCTCGACCTCGATTGGTTCGCCTTTCATCGCGATCCCGCGCGGTCCTTCTCGAATAAATTCGTCGAGGCTTTCGGCGAGCTGCGCGCGCCCGAATCCGGCGACCCCGCCGGCGACAAGCGCCTGTGCGACGTCGCGGCCAGCGTCCAGCTCGTCTGCGAGGAACTGATGCTCGGCCTCGCTCAGGAGGCGCGCCGCCGCACCGGCTCTTCCCGGCTGTGCCTCGCGGGAGGAGTGGCCCTCAACGCGGTCTCCAACGAGCGCCTCCTGCGCGAAGCAGGATTTGAAGCGATCTGGATCCAACCCGCCGGCGGCGACGCGGGCGGCGCGCTGGGCGCGGCGCTCTACGCGGCGCACGCCCTGGCGCCGATGCCGCCCGCCCTCTATGAGATGAAAAGCGTGGCCTTGGGCGCCGATCATTCGGCGGCGTCCGCGGCGGCGGCGCTCACGGAGGCCGGCCTGCCCTTCGTCGAGCTGAAAGGCGAGGACGAGCTGTGCGACCGCGTCTCGGCGCTGCTGTCCGAGGGCAAGGTCGTCGGCTGGCATCAGGGCCGCTCCGAGTGGGGCCCGCGCTCGCTCGGTCAGCGTTCGATCTTGGCCGATCCGCGCCCGGCGTCGATGAAGGACACGGTCAACGCGAAAATCAAGTTCCGCGAAATGTACCGTCCCTTCGCTCCGTCCATCTGCGCGGAGAACGCGTCCGAGTGGTTCGATCTCGCCGGTCCGCCGTCCGCCGATCCGTACCGCTTCATGCTCGCCACCGCGAAGACGCGCGAAGACCGCCGCGACCGCCTGGCGGCGGTCACGCACGTGGACGGCAGCTCGCGCGTGCAGACCATCGACGCCGCTCAGACTCCTTTATATCACCGCCTGGCCAAGGCGCTGGGGGCGCGCACCGGCGTTCCCGCGACGCTCAATACTTCCTTTAATCTGAAGGGCGAGCCGATCGTCGAGGCGCCCGCCGACGCCGTGGCGACGTTCCTCGCGAGCGGGATGGACGCGCTCGCGGTCGGGCCGTTCCTGACGACGGGCCGTCCCGCAAATCCGCAGCCAAGGAGGGAAACATGCGCTACGTCCGAGACGCGTTCCGACGGCTTGGGGTGGTGAACGGCCTGTTCGCCTTCCTCTGGAAGCAGAAGCTCTGGTGGATGATCCCGATTCTTCTGGCCGTCGTGGTCGTCGGCCTGATCGTCGCCTTGGCCGCGCATCCCGCGGCTGCGCCCTTCATCTACACGTTATTTTGAAGAGCGCGCTCGCCGTCGTCGTGCTCGTCCTGACCGCGGGCGAGGCGCACGCCCAGGCTCCTGCCCGTCCCGGACGGCCGCCGCTCGAGGTCTCCTACCGCAACGAGTACGTCGCGCCCGGACGATTGCGCGAAGGGGGACGAGATTCTGGCAAAGCCTCGGAACTGCGGCAGGACTGGCGTTTCGACGCTCGCCGGTCCTTCGGTGCAGGGCGCGTGATCCTGGGCGCATTCTATCGCCGCACCGATCTGGATGTCGCTTCCGCGGAGCTCGTCCCGGACACGCTTCAGCTCTTCCGCTTCGCCGCCGGCTACGAGTGGACCGCGAGGGGCTGGGGTCTCGCGGCGCAGCTCGCTCCCAGCATCGCCGGAGACCGGTTCGTCGATTCGAAGGGCTTCAGCCTCGCGGGTTCGGTGATCGCGACCAGCGAGGGCGATCCGCGTCGCACCTGGGTGATCGGCTTGGCCGTCGATCCGCGCGGCGGCCTGCCGGTCGTCCCGCTTTTCGGCGCGATCCTGCGCCCCAACGAGGACTGGACTTTCCGGCTAATTCTTCCCGAGATCGCCGTCATCCGCAAGACCGGGCCATTGCTCGGAGCGAAGTCCGAGGCGAAGGCGTCTCTCAAATTCACCGGCGCCGGCTATCACACGTCGCCTTCCTTCGGTACGGCGCGAGGGCGGCCTGATCTCGATTCGCGCTGGATGCGGGAGCAGACTCTCAGCGTCGAGGCGGGGGAAATCCTCTCCTGGGGCGTCCTGCGGGCCGAGCTATCGGCCGGTTGGGCGTTCCTGCGACGCTATGAGTACAAGGATGCGGGTGTGCGAGTCAACGCGGCCGGCGCTCCGGTGGTCGGAATTTCGCTGGGAGGCCGTTTTCAATGAAAGACAAAATCGTTCTCGCGCAGGTCAGTCCTCGGGCGCGAACGGCTTCTTAACGAGCTTTCCGCCTTCCTTCGAGAGCGACTCGACCTTCGTCTTGGCGTCCTCCAGGCGCTTGGACAGCTCCTTGGAAAGACCGACTCCCTTTTCGAAGAGCGCCAGGGACTCGTCGAGCCCTTTGTCGCCGGCCTCGAGCTCGCGCACCAGCTCCTCGAGCGACTCGAGCGATTTCTCAAACGTCTCCGTCTTGGGTTCCTTGGCCACTTAAGATACCTCGCAATTGAGCTCGCCCTGTGAGAGGCGCACGGTCACCGGATCGCCCTTCTTTACCTGCCGCGCGTTCGTCAAAACCTTTCCTTTGCTCGTCGCGATTGCGTAGCCGCGCGCCAGGACGTTGAGCGGGGAGATCGCGTCGAGCCGTCCCGCGGCCGCGCCCCGGCGCAGGCCGCGGGTCTCGAGCAAGCGCCGCAGCGCCTCAGGCAGGCGCATGCTCAGGTCGTCCACGCGCTGGACGCGCTGCTCCCACAAGCGTCTCGGGTCGGATAGGAGCGGATGCGCCGCGGCGTAGGCGAGCCTCCGCCCGAGATTCTCGAGCGCGTCGCGCAGGATCTGCGTCGCGGCGTCGTTGAGCTCGGCAATCCGGTCGAGCACGGCGGCCTTCTCCTGCACGGCCATCTCGGCCGCGGCCGACGGTGTGGGCGCGCGCAGGTCGGCGACGAAGTCGGCGATCGTGGTGTCGGTCTCGTGCCCGACGCAGGAGATCACGGGGATCTCGGACGCGGCGATCGCGCGGGCGACCGGCTCCTCGTTGAACGCCCAGAGATCCTCGATCGAGCCGCCGCCGCGGCCGACGAGCAGAACGTCGGTGTCGGGCGCGAGCTCGTTGAAGCCCTGGATCGCGCCGGCGATCTCGTCGGCGGCGCCGGGACCCTGGACCTTCACGGGCCAGACACGGATATTGATGCCTGGCCAGCGGCGGCTCAGGACGTGAATCACGTCGCGCACCGCCGCGCCTTGCCCGGAGGTCACGACGCCGACCGATTTAGGGAAAAGGGGCAGCGGTTTTTTGCGGTCCTCGTCGAAGAGGCCCTCGGCCTGCAGCTTGGCCTTGAGCTGTTCGAGCGCGAGTTGCAATGCGCCCTTCTCCCGCGGCTCGGCGGCGGAAATGATGAACTGCAGTTCTCCTCGCGCTTCATACGACGTGACGCGGCCGCGCGCCAGGATCTTGAGGCCGTCCTGGAACTTGAACTTGACCCCGAACGCGGAGCCCTTGAACAGGACGGCGCGGACCTGCGCCTTGTCGTCCTTGAGGCTCAGGTAGGTGTGGCCGGAGGGGTAGGCCTTGCAGTTTGAGATCTCGCCCTCGACCCACAACTCCGGGAAGGATGCCTCAAGCAGCTCGTGAACCTGGGCGTTCAGCTCGGAGATGGTGAAGACGCGGGGGGACGCGGCCACCGGCTACTCCGCGCGCGGGTGGAGATAGAAGGCGAGCGCGGTCGCGGCGAGCGTCCACCCCGCGAAGAAGCCGATCAGGCTCTGGCTC
>CALRXP010000090.1:0-9086 GCA_943372155.1 Candidatus Endomicrobiellum trichonymphae
TTGCCGAACGCGGAGGCCAGAAAAATGATGGCGACGAAGAGTCGTCCTACGAGGGCCAGCACGTCGTCGGTGTCCATTCCCCCATGTTAACAAAGATTCGGAGGAAGTGTCAGGCCTGACTTTTCGGGGTTCTTCCGCTATACTACGGGTCATGCGCACGGCTCTCCTCGCCGTCCTTTTGTTCGCGTCCGCCTTGCCGGCGGCCGCTCTTGATAACCAAGCTCCCACGCTCTGGCAAGAACGCTTCTTCTGGGACGCCCTGCTGACCGCCCGCGACAAGCTGGCCCGCCAGCAAAGCGACCCGATGATGATCCCGGTGATGAAGGCCATCGCCGGACAGGTGGCCCAGCAGGTCGCCAACCTCGCGCAGATCCATCAATACGTGAAGGCCCAAGGCGACAACCTGCGCTACGCCTATGCCCAACCCGATCCCCAGCCCAGCCTCGATACCATCATCAACAACTTTGAGACCTTGACGACGGGCTGCGACCAGGTGCGTCAGAACCTCTATTATCTCACGGCCCGCCAGCGCATCGCCCAGTCCCAGGCCCTGCCCGATCCGGAGATGTACCAGACCGGGCTCCTGATCCTGGGACAGGTGCAGCAGCTGCAGCTGACGCTCAACGCCCTGTACACCGACATGACCGCCGTGCGCGGCCTCGTCGTCGAGAACAAGTGGGCCAACGACAACAACTTCAGCCATAAGACCGAGGAGCTCATGCGCAGCGTCGTGCGCGTGCAGGACAGCGTGTTCGCGGTGTACAACGCGGGCTACGAGCTGGCGATGCGATGCCGGTGACCGCCGCCGCCGTCGTGCTGGCGGCCGCGCAGGCCGTGACCTTTGGGACCAAGGACGGCTGGACGATCTCCGCCTCCTACCGCCCCGCGACGAGCGGCCACGCGACCGTGATCCTGGCGCACGGCGTCGGCAGCGCGGGCGGGGAGTGGACGCGCTTCGCCGAAGCGCTCGCGCGCAAGGGCGTCGGCACCTTGGCCCTCGACCTTCGCGGCCACGCGGGCAGCAAGAAGGGCCCGCCGAATTCGACCGATTTCACGGGCTTCGACGCTCACGGAACCTGGCCCACCGCCACCGAGGACCTGAGAGCGGGCGCCGTCTGGCTCAAGTCCAAAAACGTACCCGAGTCGCGCATCGCCTTCGGCGGCGCCTCCATCGGCGCCAACCTCGCCTCCGTGGTCGCGGCCGAGCGCAAAACCACGCCCTTCCTGCTTCTGCTTTCTCCGTCCGGCAACTACCGCGGCGTCGTGCTCAAGACGCGCAAAGGCCTGAAGACTTTCGCGGCCGCCGCCCCCGCCGACGGTTACGCCTTCGTCGGCGTGAAGGGTCTCGAGGCGGAAAAAGCCGCGACCGCGTACTACGCGCCCGGCGGCCACGGAGTGCAGATGTTCGAAGACCCCGCGACGTTCGACAAGATCGTCGCCTGGACCGCGGCCGCCGCCGCGCCCGCCAAGCCTTAATCGCCGTTTCTCGACGACAAAAACGGCCCGCGCTCTGGTATCCTATTCCCAGACGGATCATTCGACGACAACGGAGTTCCCCTTTATGGCCAACCTGAACAAAGTCATGCTGATCGGCCGCCTCACCCGCGACCCGGAGATCAAAACCTTCGGCAACGGCGGCAAGGTCGCCAACGTCGGTTTCGCGGTGAACAACCGCAAGAAGGACAAGAACAGCGGCGAGTGGGTCGACGTTCCCGTCTGGATCGACCTGAAGGTCTTCAACCGCGAGACCGGCCGCAAGATGGCCGACCTCGTCGAGTCCTCGCTCAAGAAGGGCCAGCAGATCTACGTCGAGGGCCACCTCGTCCTCGAGGAGTGGACCGGCAAGGAAGACGGGAAGAAGGCGTCGAAGATGGTCGTCTACGTCGACGACTTCCAGTTCCTCGAGAAGCGCGAGGGCGGCGCCCCCATGGGCCGTTCCTCCGGCGGCTCGTCTAAGCCCGCCAGCAGCGACGAGACGATCGAAGAAGTTCCTTTCTAAAGGAACGCCTCGAGGCCGGCGCGCCCCTCGCGGGGCCCGCCGGCCTCTTTTTTTTAGGTAAGGTCCACCGGAGCAGACGGGTATCTTTCCGAACCGTTTCGGGGGACCCGTATGAGACCGTTACTTCTCGCCTTGCTCGCCGCCGCTCTGAGCGCCTGCGCCAGAGCCGAAGCCGCGCCTCAGGCCAAAAAATCCCATCCGCTCTGGAGCGAGCTCATCGCCGAGCACAGCGCCGGACGCCTGTCGCGCAAGGCCGCGATCGTCCTCCGCTTCAACAAGGACGTCTTCGCGAAAGACCAGTTGGGCGCCCGCCTGGAGGGTCTCATCGAGACGATCCCCAAGATCACGGGGGCGGTCGTCGCCACCGGTCCGCGGGAGGCGACTTTGACGCCGGCGTCCTTAAAATCCGGATCCCAGTACCTGGTCCGCGTCAAAGCCTCCGGCCTTAAGGACGCCCCGGCGGGGATCGGAGACTACGAATTCGTCGTGTCCGTGCTGGAGCGAGATATGAGCTTGAAGCTCGGAGGTGGATTCCCTGACGCGGCCGCTCCCGCGAAGTGGAACGTGCGCGGCACGGTGGAGACCGCCGACGCCGAAGACGCCCAGCGCGTCGAGAAGGCGTTGACGGCGGAGTGGGCCGACGGCGGCCAGCAGATCATCTGGACGCACGAGGCGGGCGCGAAATCCCACGCCTTCTCGATCGGCGGCCTTTCGCGCGGCGCCGCCGCCAAGACGTTGAAACTGACGCTCGACGCCCGCGACATCGGCGGCCGCCGCCGCGAGGTCCAAAACGTCGAGATACCGGCGGACGCGTCTTTCCGCGTCGTGGGAGCCCGGGCGATCTCCGACGGTCCGCAATACGTGCTCGTCTCGTTTTCCGATGCGTTGGATCCCGCTCAAGACCTGCGCGGGCTCGTGCGACTTTCCTCCGGTACCTTCACCGTCCGCGTCGAGGGCAACGCACTGAAGATCTTCCCCCAGGATCGCGTCAACGGGATCGTGGTCGCGTCGGTGGAGACCGGCGTGCGCGACGCCAAAGGGCGGCGCCTGGAAAGGCGCTTCGATGATCGTCTTCGTTTCACCTCGGCCAAGCCCCAGGTGCGCTTCACCGGCGCGGGCGTGATCCTCCCCGACAACGACGTGCTCAGCATCCCCTTCGAGGCGATCAACGTCCACTCCGTCCAGGTGACGGCGTTCCGGGTCTACGCCGACAACATCGGCCAGTTCCTGCAGACCAACGCCCTTCCCGGGGATCAGGAAATGGGGCGCGTCGGGCGGTTCATGTGGCGCAAGACGATCCGTCTGGAGCCCGGGGCGCCCGATCAGTGGCGCCGCTTCGCCCTCGACGCGGGCGAGCTCCTGCGCGGCAACCGCGGCGCGCTCATGCGCCTGACCGTGTCGATCAACCGCGGCGACTCCGACTACGCCTGCTCGGAGGAGGCCGGAAGCAAGCCGATCAAGCCGGAGGAGCCCCTCAAAGACCACGACGACTTGAACACCGTCCAGCCGAGCTACTGGAGCGGGTACGAGGAATGGGCCGAGGACGGCGCGGTCCGGACCAATTGGGCCGAGCGCGAGGATCCCTGCAAGGACGCTTACTACGAGTTCGCCTCGGGGGCCAAGGAAAGCCGGAATTTCATGGGCTCGAACATCGGCATGATCGCCTCGCGCGGGCAAACCGGGGATTTCCGGGTCGCGGTCAGCAACCTGCGCACGGCCGCGCCGCTCTCGAAGGCGGCCGTGACCGTCCACAATTATCAGGGCGCGGTCATCGCCCGGAGCGAAACCGACGCCAATGGATTCGCGACGTTTTCGTCCAAAGGAAAGCCGTTCTACCTGACGGCGAGCAAGAACGGCGACCGGGGATATTTGAAGGTGAGCGACGGCCTGGCCCTGCCGGTCAGCCATTTCGACACGGGCGGCGAACGCGTCGAGAGCGGCTTGAAAGGGCTTCTCTACGGAGAGCGCGGCGTGTGGCGGCCGGGCGACGACGTCCACCTGACCTTGATCGTGGAGGACCGGGAAGGCCGCCTGCCTGCGGGGCACCCCGCCGTGCTGCGCCTCTTCGACCCGCGGGGCAAGCCGTTCCTGACCTTGACCAACCGCGCGCCGGTCGGGGGCTTCTATCGCTTCAGCTTCCGCACCCCGGAGGACGCCCCGACCGGCCTGTGGAGCGCCAAGGCGCGCGTCGGAGGAGCGGAGTTTTCCAAGGAGCTGCGCGTCGAAGCCGTGCTGCCCAACCGCCTCAAGGTCGAGCTCGACTTCGGCCGCAAGAGCCTGCGCGCCAAGGCCGCGGACACGAAGATCAAACTCTTCGCGCAATGGCTGCACGGCGCCAAAGCCGGCGGCCTGAAAGCCGCCGTCGACCTGAAGCTGACGGCCGCGCAGACGAAGTTCACGCGCTTCACTGATCACGTTTTCGACGATCCCGCCCGGTCGCTCAGCGCCGAGAGCAGAACGGTGTTCGACGGCACTCTCGATGCGGACGGCCGCGCCGAGATCCCCCTCTCTTTTCCGGCCGATCAGTCCGCCCCGGGGACGCTGAACGCCGAATTCCACGCCCGCGTCTTCGAGAACGAAGGGGCCTTCAGCTCGACGCGGCAGACGGTGCCGTTCCACCCGTACGAACGCTACGTCGGAATCAAGCTCCCGGAAGGCGACCGCGCGCGCGGGATGCTGCTGACCGACACGACCCATCAGATCTCCGTCGTCAGCCTCGATGCCGACGGCAAGCCGGCGTCCGCGTCGAACATTCGGATGACCGTTTATAAGGTGGAATGGAAGTGGTGGTGGGACAAGTCCGGCAGCGCACTGGCCCAGTTCGCCAACAACACCAACACCGCGGCGGTGCGGGAAGGTACCGTCTCCACCCGCGACGGACGCGGGAATTGGACTTTCAACATCCATTACCCGGAGTGGGGCCGCTATCTCCTTCGCGCCTGCGACGAGGAGAGCGGCCACTGCACGGGGAAAATCTTCTACATCGACTGGCCGGGCTGGGCCGGAAGGGCCCGCGAGCAGGGCGGCGCCGGAGCCAACGTATTGTCATTCGACGCCGACAAGCCGGATTACATGGTCGGGGAGACGGCGCGGCTGCGGCTGCCGGCGGCGCAAGCGCGGGCGCGCGCGCTCATCTCAATCGAAAACGGCACGCGCGTGCTCTCGCAGCGCTGGGTGGAGCTATCGACGGGCCCGACGACCGTGCCGCTGACGATCACGAAGGCCATGACGCCCAACGTCTACGTCGCGGCCTTCGTCATTCAGGCGCATGAAGGCAAGGCCAACGACCGGCCGCTGCGGCTGTACGGGGTGATCCCGCTGAAGGTCAAGGATCCGGCGACCGAGCTCTCTCCCCTGATCGCGGCCGCCGCCGAATGGAGGCCGGAGACCAAGCAGAAGGTGACCGTGTCCGAGGCTAAGGGCCGGCCCATGGTCTACACGCTCGCCGTCGTCGACGAGGGGCTGCTCGGCCTGACGGGGTTTGCGACCCCCGACCCTCACGCCGCCTTTTACAAAAAGGAAGCGTTGGGCGTGACGACCTGGGACCTCTACGACCACGTCATCGGCTCCTACGGCGGCGAGCTCGAGCGCCTGCTGGCACTGGGCGGCTCCGAGGCTCTGGGCGAGTTACGCGAGAAGGAGTCGTCCCGGCGCTTCCCGCCCATCGTGCGGTTCATGGGACCCTTCGAGCTCAAGCCCGGAGAAAAAAAGGTCCACGAGGTGTCCTTATCCTCCTACGTGGGCGCTCTGCGCGTGATGGTCGTCGCCGGGCGGCGCGGCGCCTACGGACACGCCGACAAAACCGTGCCGGTGCGCCAGCCGCTGATGGTGCAGCCCACCTTGCCGCGGGTCGTCGGTCCGGGCGAGGACATCGTCGTGCCGGCGTCGGTGTTCGCGATGGATGATAAGGTCAAGCAGGTCTCCGTGCAGATCTCCGTCGACGGGCCGTTCACCGTCGCCGGCTCGCCCGCGGCGGAGCTCGTCTTCGCGAAATCCGGCGACAAAGTCGCCCGGTTCTCCCTGCGCTCCGGCTCGCGTCTCGGAACGGGAAAAATCCGCGTCACGGCGAAAAGCGGCGCCGATCAGGCACACGCGGAGATCAATCTGGCGGTGCGCGCCCCCAACCCGCCCACCGCCCGCCAGACCGGCAAGTGGCTCGAACCCGGCGAGGTCTGGAAGCCCCGGATCGTTCCGCACGGCATGCCGGGCACCAATGAGGTGACGCTCGAGGCCTCCTCGATCCCGCCGCTCAACCTCGAGAAGCGTCTGGGCGACCTGATCCGCTACCCGTACGGCTGCCTCGAGCAGACGACGTCCACCTTGTTTCCTCAGTTCTTCCTGCCCGGACTCGTGAAGCTCACGGAGCGGGAGAAAATCGAGGTCGAGAAAAATGTGAAGGGAGGCCTGGACCGCCTGCGCGGCTTCCAGGCTCCCAGCGGCGGCTTCTATTATTGGCCTCAGGCAGACCATGAGGAGGATTTCGCCTCGAGCTACGTCGGGCAGTTCCTGATCGAAGCCGAGAAGCGCGGCTACGCTTTGCCGCCCGAGATGCGCCCCCGCTGGGAGAAGTTTCAGCGCGAGCGCGCCCTCGCGTGGACCCCGGGTAGCCCCACGAAACTCGAGCAGGCGTACCGGCTCTACACGCTCGCCCTCGCCGGCAAGCCCGAATTAGGGGCGATGAATCAGCTCCGGGAAGACACACAGCTCAAAGGCCTGACGCGCTGGCTCCTGGCCGGCGCCTATCAGGCCGCCGGCGTGACGGAAGCCTCCGACGCTCTGGCGCAGAGCACCGAGATCGTAGTGCCTTACGGTCAGGAAGGCGGCCAGAACTTCCCGTCGCCGCTGCGCGACAAGTCGCTGGTTCTGCAGATGCTGACCTTGCGCCGGGAGTTCGACCGGGCCAAGCCCTTGGCCGATGAGGTCACTGGCTCCCTCGTCTCCGAGCAGTGGCACCACACCCAGGCGCTGGCCCAGTCCTTGATGTCCTTGTCGCGGTACTACGGCGAACAGGAGGGTGAGCGCAGCTTCACCTTGGAGTCCTCGGTGAACGGGGCCGCCCCCGTCGCCGTCACTTCGAACGAGCCCGTCAAAAAGTTCCGTCTGTCCGGATTTCCGGACGGCGGGTCCGTGGTCGCCGTACGCAACACGAGCCCGCGCAAGGTCTACGTCGCCGTGGTGACGCGTGGGATCAGCGCGGCGGGCGCGGAATTGCCGGCCTCCCACGGTCTCGAGATCACGGTGGATTATAAAGACGCCCAAGGCCGTCCCGTTGACCCGGCGCGGCTGCTCCAGGGCCAACAGCTCACGGCCGTCGTCACCGTGAGGAACCTCGTACCGCGTAAGGTCGACAACATCGCCTTGGCGTTCCTGGCTCCCGCGGGCTGGGAAATAAACAACTCGCCTTGGGCCGGTGCGGGAGAAACGAAGCTCGATTACCAGGACGTGCGCGACGACCGCGTGCTGTCGTTCTTCGGCCTCGCGGAGGCGGGTGCCATCCAGATTCCGCTCAAGTTCACGGCCGCCTACCAGGGCCGCTTCTATCTGCCGGCCGCCGTCGCGGAGGCCATGTACGAATCGACGCTCAACGCGAACTCGGGGGGGCGATGGATCGCCGTGGAATCCGGGCGCTGATCCTCCTCGGCCTGCTCGGGGCGCCGGCAATCACGTTCTGGTCGCTGCCTGCGGTCCGCTTCCCGGAGGTCTGGTCGCCGGCGCTCTTCGCCCGCGGAGGAGAGCTGCTCGACGCCCGGGTCGCCGCGGACGGGCAATGGCGCTTCCCGCCCTCGAGCGCGGTCGCGCCCAAGTTCGAGGCGGCGCTCCTCGTCCAGGAAGATAAGAGGTTCTACGCCCACCGCGGCGTCGACCTCGCGGCCGTCGTCCGCGCGGCGAAGCTCAATCTCGCGCGCCGGCGCGTCGTCAGCGGCGGCAGCACTCTGACGATGCAGGTCGTGCGCCTCTCCCGGCGCGACCCGCCGCGGACCGTCGTGGAAAAGCTCTATGAAATGGCCCTCGCGCTGAAACTGGAGAGAACTCTCTCCAAGAATAAAATCCTCGGCTTATATTGCGAGCGCGCGCCGTTCGGAGAGAACGTCGTCGGGCTGGAAGCCGCCTCCTGGCGGATCTTCGGACGCGCCCCGGAGCGTCTGAGCTGGGCCGAAGCCGCCGCCTTGGCTGTGCTGCCGAATAATCCGGCCTTCGTGCACGCGGGGCGCAACCGCGAGACGTTCCTCAAAAAGCGCGACCGCCTCCTGCGCGCTCTGCGCGCCGCCGGCAAGCTCGACGACCTCGAGCTGTCGCTGGCTCTGCGCGAGCGGCTGCCGGACACTCCGCGCCCATTCCCGCACTTGGCCCCCCATTTGCTCGCGACTTTGAACGCGCGCCGCGGCTCCTCCCGGCCCCGGTTCGACACGACGCTCGACGCGCGATTGCAGAAAGACGCGCTCGAGATCGTGGCGCGACGCTCCGAGGCGCTGGGAAACCGCGGAATCAAGAACGCCGCCGCCGTAATCCTCGACAACCGGGACGGCTCGCTTCTCGCCTACGTCGGCAACAGCAAGGTGCACGACTATGAAAGCTCGGGCTATGCCGTCGACATCGCGCGACAGCCGCGCAGCACCGGAAGCGTCCTCAAGCCGTTCTTGTACGCGTCGATGATGCAGGCCGGAGAGCTTCTGCCGGAGACTTTGATCGCCGACATTCCCACGCAGTACGACGGCTTCACTCCGGAGAACAACGACAGGCGCTTTCGCGGCGCCGTGCGCGCGAAGGAGGCGCTGGCCAAGTCCCTGAACGTCCCGGCGGTCCGGCTCCTGCGCGAGCACGGTTTGGGCCGTTTTCACGGCGAGCTCACGTCCTGGGGCTTTTCCACGCTCAAGCACTCCGCCGATCAATATGGCCTGACATTAATACTGGGAGGCGCGGAAGGCACGCTCATGGACATAACGAGGATGTACTCAGGCCTGGCCCGGACGGCGGCCGACCAGGATGATCCGCTGGCGGGCATCGGGCCCGGGGCGGCCTGGCTGACGCTGGAAACGCTCCTCGACGTCGTGCGTCCTGAGGAAGAGGCCCCGTGGCGGAAATTCTC
>CALRXP010000091.1:0-9059 GCA_943372155.1 Candidatus Endomicrobiellum trichonymphae
ATTTTGTTCAGCGCTCAGCTGCGCGGCGTGCTCTCGGCGATGATGCCGAAGATCGTGGCGCTGTTCGTGATGGGCTGGGCGCTGATCGGCTTATTTAAGCGCGAGCGCCGGCACTAAAAGCCTTCGCGACATCTCGGATCCATCGCGTCGCGCAGGAAAAGCCGCGCCCCTGTGCCGCGCAGGACGAAGCCCCAGCGCTCGTGACCCCAGAGGGGTTCCCCCTTCGTGTAGGCGAGAAGGAACGGGCTGCCGTTGCCGCCGGGGTCGTAGGCGACGAAGCGTAGCTGAGCGGTTTCGCTCATGAGATCGTGCGGCATTTCCACGCATTTGCCGATGAGGCGGTCGCCGTCGGCGAGGCGCAGGCAGCGGCGATGGGCCGAGGAGATTTGCGCGTCGGTGACGAGCGCGGTCGGCGCCTTGAGGCCGGCGACGACGGGGTGCGCGGCGAAATCGATCTTGGAGGCGATCTTATCCGGGCGCGGGTCGGCGAGGAAGGCGGCCGAGCCTTCATCGTCGGCCCGGAAGCGATAGGCGCCGGACTTGGCCTCCTCGAGGGCCGCCAAGGTGAGCGTGGAGCCGATCAGCTGATAGAGCGGCTCGTCCACGGCGTTCTCGAGGGCGACGTAGCGCGCATTGGAGCCGCGCATCTGGAACGAATCGGGGACCTTGATCGCCATCACCGGGTCGCCGACGGTCGAGCGCGGCCCCTTGAGCAGGGCGGCGCGGAGCTTGAGCGGCTTCTTGCCGCGGCACACGCCGCCGTACGTGGCGCTCGTGCGGCCGACCACGAAAAGGTCGGCGCCGACGCTGCCGATGATGAGGAATTTGGAGCCCGGCATCAGGTCCTTGGGGTTGGCGGATTTGCGGGGCTTGTCGAAGATCACCCACTGGTTGCCGGACTGGTAGACCGGGAAGAGGCCGCGGGAACCGTACTCGTCCTGCGCCCGCGTGGGGGCCGCGAGGGCGAGGAGAGACAGGACGGCGAGGGCAAGCGCGCGCATCGCCGAGAGAATATCAAATCCCGTGAGGCAGGCGCAGGGAGGACGGGGCTTTGGGTCGGCGGCGCGGTAGCTCGCTCTCAAGCCACTCGCCGAGCTCCGCGCCGGTCGCGGCGTCGTAGAGGACGCCGCCGGCGCCCGGCGTCAGGACCGCGACCTTGGTGAAGTCGGCGCTGTAGATCAGCTCGACGCCGTCACCGAGCCGGATCAGGCCTTCGGCCTCCCAGTCGGAGAAACGGCGCCAGCTCCAGAGCTCGCCGTCGTGCAGGGCGAACCAAACCCCCTTCTGCTTGCTCCACCACAGGCCTTGATGACGGAGCAACGGCGGAGAGTCCGCGACGGGCGCGGCCCAAATCCGGGCGCGCTCCTTCCACAGCCACAGCCAGCCTTCGCCGTTGGTCAGCCCGCGAAGCGTGCCGTCGTGCCAGACGGGGCCCGCGTCCCAATGGGCGCCGCGCTTGCGGTCGGCCTTTCCCGCCCGGCGCGGATCCTGAGCCTCGATGCGGTCGAGGTCGTAGGGGCGCGTCGGCGTGGGCCGGCCGCCGGGAAGAAGCAGGGGACGGCGCGCGTCGAGCGCGGAGAGATCTGGCGGCGCGATCGAGGACGGCGGCGGACGCAGGGCGCCCCGGCCTAACAGCTTGGAGAGCAGCAACGGACGAGCCTTGCGGCGGAGCTGAGCCGAGCGTCCTCCGGGCGCCACGTCGCGGCGCGGAGGCGAGAAGAGCGGAAAACCCCCGCGGGGACGGCGGAACCAGGTCGAGGCCGCGGGGGCGCGGCGCGGGTCCACGGCGGCGCGGGCTTCCGTCGCCGGGCCCTCGCCGGAGGGCGGCGCGGCCGGGCCCGTGAACACGGTCGCGCGCTTGGCCTTGGCCGCCGCGTCGATTCGTCCGGCGCCGCTGGCGACGACGGTCTGCCCCGGTTCCGGTCGAGGAGCCGGGCCCGCGTGGCCGCCATGCCACGCGGAGCGCGGGAGATCGGTCTCGGCCGAAGACGGCGCGCCGGTCATGCCGCGGTGAAATTCCGCGAGAGCGGAGACCGGCGCCGCGCCGCCGGCCGGGAATTGGACGCCGAACGAGGCTCGGTCGGCGGGAGCGTCGCGAAGGAGGTCCTCCTCCGGCTCTTCTTCGCCTTCGTCCGCGTCGGGAGGCAAGGCCGCGCCGTCGGAGCCCGCGAGCGGCGAGATGAGCCCGGGCGCCGGAGGCCAGGCGATCGCGGCGGCCAGCGCCGCGGCGGGCGGACGGGGCGCGCCGCGCGTGCCGGGGCGCAGCTCGGGCACGAGCCGGGGGCGGTACAGGGCCAGCCCGATCCCGATGAGGGCGGCGGCGATCCCGGCGCGTCGTCGGAGTTCCATGACGCGAGGATGTCCCCGACGGGGCCGTAAAGTCAGGGCCTGCGGTCCCAGAGCCCTAATGGGCCCAAAGACCTAGACTTGTCTTTGTAACACTCCCCTCCTATACTACGGAGTGCCCATGGATCCGCTTCACGCCTGGAAGGACGATTTCGGCCGCGAGGTCGAAGAGGTTCTCGCTTCGCGCGCGCGCGCCGTCGAGCGCGGCGAGAGCGCGGCCGTCGAAGGATTCGGAGGACGTCTGGCCGACCTGGTCATCCCCCCCGCCGGCGCTTACGCGGAATTGCGCGAGGCCCTCAAGAAGCTGGAGCTTGCCCAGGCCGAAGCGGCCGAGTATCACGAGCGGCTGGCAGCCAAGGACGCGCTCGTCGAGCGCGAGCGCGAAGCCCGCGAGCGCATGAAAGATTCCGCGGCGAAGCTGGCCCTGCTGCTGCGCGACGAGCGCGCCGCGGGCGCCGCCGCGCGGGAGGAGGCGGCCGCCGCGCGGCGTGAGACCGAGGCCGCCGCCGCCGCGCTCGCCGCCGCGCGCCTCGAGGCGGATCACGCCGCCGCCCGCGCGGAGGATTGGGAGCGCGAGGCGATGGCGCGCCTGCGTGGAGCGCGGGAGCTCCAGGCGCGGCTCGACCGGGTGCAGCTCGATTCCGACGCGAAGGATGCCGAAGCGGCGTCCCTGCGCGCACGGCTCGACGCCGCGATCCGGCGGGCGGAGGCGGGCGAGACGGGTTTCGCCGCCGCCCGCGCGGACGCGGCCTCGCGCGAGTCTCTGGCCTCGCGACTCGACCAGGAGCGCGTCGAGGCGCAACGCGAATCGGAGTCCGCCGCGGGCCGATCCATCCGCGCCGAGGCGTCGGAGCGAAACGCCCTGGCCCGTCTGGCGGCGCTCGAGGCCGAGCTCCGTTCGATGAGCGCGACGTCGGCGTCCTTCGAGCGCGAATCCCAGCGCCTCGTTGATGAGATCAATCAGGCTCGCGAGAACGCGGCCGGAGCGCAAGCGCGCGAACGCGCCGCCGCCGAGGCGCTCGCCTCCGAACGAGCCCGGGTCCAGGCCGAGACCGCCGCGACGCTCGAACGCGCGGAGGCCCTCCGCGCCGAGGGCGAACGGGCCATGGAGCGCGCGCGCCGGCTCGAATCCGAGCTTCCTGTTCGGCTCGAGGCGTCCCTGCGCGAAGAGCGCGCCCGCCTCAACGCTGAGCGCGAGGCGGCCGAGGACGAGCTCCAGGCTGCTCGCCAGGCGCGCCGCGACGCGGCCGCGCGCGTGGCTGACGTCGAGGTTCTCCTCAATGAAGCGCGCGCCGCCGCCATGCGCGACGCCCGCGAGCAGGGCCAGGCCGCCTACGCCCAGGGCCTCGCCGTGGCCCAGTCCCACGCCGAGCACGCGGAACGCGCGCTCGAGGCGTCGCGACGCGCCGAGTCCGCCGCCGCGGAGAAGGCGCGTATGGCCGTAGCCGCGCTCGGCGAATACCGCGACCGCATGCGTGTCGAGATCGAGCGTATCTCGCTCTCGATGAAGCAGGAGCGCGAGCGGGCCGACGCCGCGGTGCAGGCCGCGCGCCGCGCCGAACTGCAGGCCGCCGCGCGCCTCGAGAACGAGCTGTCGCGCCGCGAGGCGGCGCTCGAAGAGGAGCGCGCGATCCTGCGCGCCCACTTCGAGGAGGAACGCGCCAAGCTCGAGGACGAGATGGACGCGGAGCGCCGCGCGTTGCGCGAGCGCTGGAAGGAGCAGACCGAGGCGCTCGACCGCCTACGTCAGGAGATGGAACGTGGACGCTCCTGATCCGAAGGCGGCCGCCGACGTTCCTCTGTCGGCTCCCCCCACCGCGGCGGAGTCCGACGCCATGGACGCCGTCCGCCTGGAGGTCCGCGTCGAGGAGCTCGAGCGCCGCCTGCGGGCGCGCTCGATCGAGCTCGAGACCGAGCTCAAGGCCAAGGAGCGGTTGCGCGAGCGGGTGCGGGAGCTTACGACCCGCGTCGATGACCTGCAGGAGACCGCCTCCGCGCTGCACCGCGAGGCCGCCTCCTCGACTTCGCTCGCGCGCGAGCTCGATGAGACCTTGAAGGTCGCCGCCGAGGCCCGCGTCCAGCTTGGCGCCGCGCTCGAGGCCGAACGTAACCGGCGCCTGGAGGCCGAATCGGATCTGGCCGCGACGTCGGGCTCTCTGACCGCGCGAGCCTCGGAGCTCGAAGCGGATCTGCGCCGGCTGACTGCGGAGCGCGCCGCGCTCCTCTCCCGTGCCGATACCGCCGAGGAAGGCGCCGCGCGGACGGATATCGAGCTGTCCCGCGCGCGCGAGGAGTCCCGCGCTCTGGCTCTCAAGCTCGAGGCGTCCACCGTCGAGTCCCAGCGCCGCGAAGAGGAACTCGCCGCCGCGCGCCGCAATCTTTCTCAGCTCCGGCAGAAGAACGCCGGGCATGAGGCACACATCGAGTCCTTGCGCGCCGATCTCGATACCGCCGCGGCCACGCGCGAGCAGGCCGCCGCCGCCGCGCAGGCGTCTCTCGAGAAAGCGAACGCCGACGCGCGCGTTCTTGAGGACGAGGGCCGCCGTCAGCGGGCCGAGCTTGAGGACGGAGCTCGGCGCCGCCGCGAGCTCGAGGACGAGCTCAAGGCGTCGCGCGCGGAGGTCGCAAAGGCGACGGCCGCGCGCGAGGAGTATCTCGCCGCCACGGCCGAGGCCCGCGCGACCTACGAGGCGATGGCCGCCCGCGTGGACAAGACCGACTCGGAACTTCTGGGAGCCCGCGCTCGCGTCGAGGAATTGAGCCGCGGCCTGAACGCGGCGCAGACCGCCCTGGAACAGTCGCGCCTGCTGACCCGCCGCAGCGAGGACGAGGCGCGGCGCCTGCAGACCGTGATCGAGGGCCTGCAAAAGACCTTCGACGAGCGCCAAGCCGCCGAGCAGGCGAAGGCCGACAAGGCCGTCGAGGCCGCCGAACAGATCCGCCGCGAGGGCGTCGAGGCCTTCGAGAAGGCCCACGAGGCGGAGATCCGTCAGGACGTGGAGCGGGAGCGCGTGCAGAAGGAGCTGGCCGTCGGCATGAGCCGCCTCGCCGCCGAGTCGGAGCAGCTGAAGGCCAAGGCGGAGAAGCTCAAGGCTGAGCTGCGCGCCCGCGCCGACCGCGAGGTGGCCGAGATGCGCCACGCGCTCGATGAGGAGCGGGCCCGTCTCTACGCCGACGTCGAGGCCGAACGCGAGGCGCGAGGCAAGCGCGCCACTCCCCCGCCCGTCGACGACTCGACCCAGCGCGCCCGGGAGGTCGGCGAAGCCCGCCGCCGCGAGATCACGCAGGAGGTCGAGGGCTATTTGACGCCTGCGCCCAAGACCGTGCCCCCGGCGCCGGAGCCCGTGCCCGCCGCCCCCGCGTTGATCATGCCGCCGCGCGTGGAGAAGCTTCCTCCTTTATTCCGCTGGGACGAGGAGATGCGTCTGCTCCTCTACGTGGCGATCGGCGTTTCCCTGGTGGCCGCGATCGTCGCGGGCATCGTCCTATATCAGGGCTAAACGCTAGAGGATTTCCTCAGCGGCGTTTGTGCCGGCCGCTTGCGGCCGGCCGAGACGCTAATCCGCAGCTCGACGCGGGCTGGAGTAGCCCGCCTTCTTGACCAGCGCTTCACGCTCGGCCAGCAGCAGATCCTCGCGGGCCATCTCGCGCACCAAAGCGTCGAAGCTCACTCGCGGTTTCCAACCCAGTGCCTTGGCGGCTTTTGAGGCGTCGCCGAGCAAGGTGTCCACCTCGGTCGGGCGCAGGTAGCGCGGATCCAGCTCCACGATGACCTGGCCGGTCCGGCGGTCCACGCCTTTTTCCGCGGCGCCCTTCCCCTTCCAGACGAGGTCGAAGCCGAGCTCGGAGGCCGCGGCCTCGACGAACTCGCGCACGGAATTCTGCCGGCCCGTGGCCGCCACGTAGTCGGCGGGCTTGGGCTTCTGAAGCATGAGCCACATCATCTCGACGAAATCGCGCGCGTGGCCCCAGTCGCGCTTGGCGTCGAGGTTTCCGAGCCAGATCGTCTTGTCGAGCCCGAGCTTGATGCGCGCCAGGCCGCGGGTGATCTTGCGCGTCACGAAGGTCTCGCCTCGGCGGGGCGACTCGTGGTTGAAGAGGATGCCGTTGCACGCGTAGATCCCGTAGGCCTCGCGGTAGTTGATCGTGATCCAGTACGCGTACAGCTTGGCCACGCCGTAGGGCGAGCGCGGGTAAAAGGGCGTGGTCTCGCGCTGCGGAATCTCCTGCACCTTGCCGAACAGCTCCGAGGTGGAGGCCTGGTAGAACTTGGTCTTCTTGGTCCAGCCGAGGGTGCGGATCGCCTCGAGCAGGCGAAGGGTCCCGAGAGCGTCGACGTTGGCGGTGTACTCGGGCTCCTGGAAGCTGACGGCGACGTGGCTTTGCGCGGCCAGGTTGTAGATCTCGTCGGGCTTGACGATCTGCAGCACGCGCAGCAGGCTCGACGTGTCCGTCATGTCGCCGTAGTGCAGGATGAAGCGCAGCTTTTTCTCGTGCGGGTCCTGAAAGAGGTGGTCGATGCGGTCGGTGTTGAAGAGCGAAGCGCGGCGCTTGATGCCGTGCACCTCGTAGCCCTTTTTGAGCAGGAACTCCGCGAGGTACGATCCGTCCTGGCCGGTGACGCCCGTGATCAGAGCCTTCTTCATGGGCGGTATTTAAGCAAAAGACTTAGGGCTTGGGCAGGGCGTAGGGCACGCCGGGGATGAGCGCGACGGGCGCGGCGCTCGAGAGCGAGACGGTGACCGAGCCAGAGGAAACCTCGATGGAGGAGACGGCGCGGGTGGACACCGAGAACTTGAACGACGCGCCTTCGGAGGCGACGACCTTCGTCTTGCCGTTGCGGAATTCGGCCGTGCCGTAGATCATCGTGACCGTGGAATCCGAGACGACCGGAGGTTTAGGCGACTCGGCGGTTTCCCGTATCGTCGCGTTCCAGCCTGTCTGCTCGAAAGTCCCGTCGAGCTTGTCCACGCACAGCGTCCGGGTGCAGGGCTTGGGCCCGGCGCAGGCGGCGAGCAGGAGAAGGGCGGCGAAGCGGGCGGATCTCATCCCGGCTATCTTAGTACATCACGCCGCTCGGGGTCACGGTCTCGCTGTAGGACGGCAGGGCGAGTTGGACTCCCGCGGGGCGCCGGAGATCGGTGACCTTCGAGTGGTAGAAGAGGACGACCTTGCGCACATAGGAGCGGGTCGAGGGATAGAGCTTGAGGCGGGTCAGGAACTTCGGGCCGGCGTGGTAAGCGGCGATCACGCGCTGGACGACCCACATCGGCGCGTCGGTGTAGCGCACGCCCTTGAGATTGAAGATGCGCCAGGCGGCTCTGAAAAGGTCCTGGATGTAGGCGGCGCCGGCCTTCACGCCGGCGGCGGGATCGTTGAGACGGGCGGCGGCGATGCCGACCCCTTCCGCGGTGACGGGCATGACCTGCATGAGGCCGCGCGCGCCGGCGGGCGAGACGGCCTTGGGGTCGAATTCGGACTCGGCCGCCATGATGGACTTGAGCAGACGGCTGTCGAGCTTGTAGATCTTGGCGTAGCGCAGGATCAGGTCGTCCCAGCGGTCGGTCTTGTCGGGATTGGCGAGCATGATCTTAAAGGTACGGCGGTAGGCCGGGGTCTCGTTGGGCACGGGAACGACGAGCTGCTGATGAAGGGTGGAGAGCGACGGACGGTTATAAAGGGTCTCGAGGCGCTTGTTGGGCGAACCGGCCTGCTCGCCAGTCTGGGGCTCGGGCGCGAGAACCCCCGCGGGGCGGTTCTTGGCGGCGTCGAACATCGAATTCAGCTGGGCAGGAGCGGCGACTCCCCCCTGGAAAGCGAGGCCCAGATGGCCGTCGCCCATGGCCGCGGGGCGGCGGGATAACGGGTCCTGGGCGGCCGCGGGCAAAGCGGTCCAGAGGAGGGCCCACGCGGTCATCAGTCCGGTCCGGCGAAGCGTGTTCTGGTCGATGACTCAGTATACCCGGCCCCGACTTTGGGCGCATGGGCCTTCCGGCCCCCCGGGGGAGGTCCCCAAGGGGCTAAAGACGCGATATATGCGGATTTGGTACACTTTTGGGGTGAAAGAGAAGGTCTTGGTCGTAGGCGGTACCGGCCTGGTGGGCAACGCCCTCCTGCGGACCTGGACCTCTCAGGGCGCTCAGGTCTCGGCCGCCACCTACCACTGCCACGCCTCCGGGGGCTTTTTACAGCTCGATATGCGGGACAAGGCCAAGGTGACCGCCCTCTTGGCCGCCCACCGCCCCGACGTGGTCGCCGTTCCCGCCGCGAACCCTTTCGTGGACTACTGCGAACTGCACCCCGCGGAGACCCGCCGGGTGAACGTGGACGGGACCCTCAACGTGGCAGCCGCCTGCCGCGAGTTCGGCGCCCGCATGATCTTCTATTCCTCGGATTACGTGTTCGACGGGGTCCAGGGAACCTATACAGAGGAAGACGTTCCAAGTCCCATCAACGAATACGGCCGCCAGAAGGCCGAGGCCGAGCGCGGGGTGCTCGCCGCGGACTCCCGGAATCTCGTGATCCGGACCAGCGGCGCGTACGGCTGGCAGTGGGAGCCGAAGAATTTCGTCCTTCAGGTGCGCAAGAATCTTTCGGAAGGAAAGGCGATGCGCGTGGCCGAAGGCGTGCGCTACAACCCGACATACGTGGAAAACCTCGCGGAGATCACCGCCGGGCTCGTCGCCGCCGGCGCGGGCGGTATTTTCCACGCT
>CALRXP010000092.1:0-8941 GCA_943372155.1 Candidatus Endomicrobiellum trichonymphae
ATTCGGAGACGATGAACGGGGGCGCGAACATGACGAGGTCGCCGTTCTCGCCGTCGGCGTGGCCGGTGTTGGGCCACAGGACGAGACCGGCGTCCTGCGCGGCGGCGACGAAGGACTCGGCGAACTTCATCGCGCGGGGGAAAGGCGCCTTGGTCTTCTTGTCGGCGACGAATTCGACGCCGGCCAGGAGGCCGCGGCCGCGGACGTCTCCCACGAAAGGGAGTTCTAGGAGGGCGGAGAGCTTCTTTTGAAGCACGGCGCCCATCGTCGCGCTACGCGCGACGAGTCCTTTAGACTTGATGTGCCGGACCGCGGCAAGGCCCGCGGCGCAGATGGCGGGCGAATGCGAGAACGTTTGCGCGTGCTTGAAGGCGCCGGAGCCCTTGGCGATCGGATCAATCACCTTTTTCGTGGCGAGCACGGCGGACAACGGAATGTAACCTCCCGACAGACCCTTACCCAAGGTCATGATGTCGGGGACCACGCCGAAGTGTTCGATCGCGGCCCACTTGCCGGTGCGGCCGCATCCGGAGAGGACCTCATCCGCGACGAACAAAACGTCGTGCTTGTCGCAGATCTCGCGGACCCGCTTGAAGTAGTTCGAGGGCGGGACCGAGGCGCCGGTGGAGGAGCCACCGACAGGCTCGGCGATGAAGGCGGCGACGGTGTCGGCGCCCTCTTTAAGGATGGCGGCCTCGAGCGCGTCGGCGGTCATCTCGGGAGAGCCGGCCTCGCGGCGGTACGGATACGGCGCGCCGATCATGGTCACGGGAACGAGCCAGGGTCCGAACATCTTCTTGTACTGCTCACGGGCGGAGGCGGAGAGGGCGAGCAAGGTGTTGCCGTGGTATCCGGGGGTGCGGGCGATGATCTTGTGCTTGCCCGGCTTGCCGGACTCGACCCAATGCTGGCGGGCGAGCTTGAGCGCGGCCTCGACGGCTTCGGAGCCGGAGGAAAGGAAATAGGCGAAGTCGAGGCCCTTGGGGCTGAGCGATTTCAGCTCGGCGGCCAGCGCCTCGGCGGGCTCGTTGGTGAAGGCGGTGCCGTTGACGTAGGCGACCTTGCGGATCTGATCGGCCACCGCGTCGGCGACCTCCGACACTCCGTGTCCGAGGTTGGCCACGTACGCGCCGCCGCAGGCGTCGAGGTAGCGCTTGCCCTGGTCATCGATGAGCCAGCAGCCCTCGCCTCGCACGATGAGGGGGAACTCTCGGTCGAGCGCGCGGTAGAACACGCCGGTGTCGGGGTAGCGCCGGGGAGCCATGAATTTTATTGTAACATAAGCCCATGAGCCTGAGGCTGCGCGCCGACGATGGAACGATGGTCGCGTGGACGCCCGCCGTTCCCAAGGTGGAACTGTCCGGCGCGGACCCGCTCACGGCCGAACGCGCGCGCTCCGTGGCGGCGGCGATCAAGGGTGCCTTGACCTTTCTAGGCTATGAGGCGGGCGCCGGCCTGACCGTTCGCACCGCGCCGGGCCCGGGTTTGCTTGTAGGCCCGGCCTCGGTAAAATCGGCGGACTTCGTCGCTCGGGGATATTCTCAGGCCGACTTCCATTATTACTGCCTTAAAACCCACCCCCGGGCCCCGCTCGTGTTCGGCTGGGACGGGCTCGAGGCGGCGCGAAGGGAGCTTTCCGACCTTCAGGCTTCCTCCCGGGCGCTGGCCGGAGTGTCCTTGGAGCCCAGTTCCCGCGGGGTCACGGGCTATTTGCATCGTTTTAGAGAGGCTTTGAGCCGGGATTTCGACTTCCCGGAAGCCCTTTCCTGCGTCTGGGACGGCCTGCGTCCCGGAGCCCTGTCCCCGGGCTCGAAAGCCGCCTTTTTGAGGGCGACGATGCCCGCCTTAGGCCTGGAATAAGACAGGCTTTTGCAGGTCTTGACGAACCGGGAGACCCCTGATACACTCCGAGTGTTGGGGGTACCATGGCCGAAATCAAACTTCGCTTCGACATTACTTTCAGCCGCCGCTTCGTGACGACCACGGCGGCTTTTGCGATGATGCTCTGCGCGGTTCCCGAACTGGAATCGGAAAGCGTCACCCTCTCCACGTATTACCCCGCGCCCTCCGGTGTGTACACCAACATGATCACCACGGGCAATACCTATCTGGCCCGTGACAACGGCAACGCGTCGATGGTCGGCATCGGCATCACCAATCCTGCGGTGAAGCTCGACGTCGCCCAGAACGGCGCGATCAAGGTCGGCAACGCGTTCCTTTCCTCCGGCGGCAACTACATGCACCTCGCCAGCAACGAGTGGTACGACGGCGGCCAGTGGTGGAACAGCGCCCTCGCGGCCGGCGCGCTCCTTCAAATGAGCGGTTCGACGCTCAATTTCTATACTCACGACGCTCTCTTGCACCCGAACCACACGACCACGATGAGCTTGGACGGGGCCGGGAACCTGTCGATCTATGCGGCCACGGCGGGCGGCGGCAACCTGGCCGTCGCGGGTAACGCGACCGTCACGGGCGTTATCGACGGTACGATCAACACGGTCAAGCCGATCACCTCCCGTCAAGGCACGACGGGCCTTTGCACGACCAACATGTGGACCTACGGCACGCCGGCCGGCGGCACTCACATCATGTGCGGCGCCGGCTATTACGCGACCTTGATCGACGGGTTCTACTCGAAGCAGTACATGATTCCCGTCGTCCCGAACGCGGCCACCAACCCCGAAATCACCGCGCGTTGCTGCCCGTGCCCCGTCATCGGCGGCGTCACGACCTGCCCGATATAGGCTGATTTCCGGGCGCGCGGTTATGTTGTACAGTATGAGCCACCTTCATGGCACTCCACCTCCCGGTCAATGGTGTCTGCAACATCAAGTGCGTTTTCTGTTCCTCCGAGGGCCGCAGCGGCACCTTCGCCCAGAAATACCTCCTCGACGAGATCGACAAGGATAAGACCGGTCACGTCCAGATTTCCGGCGGCGACCCGATGCTCAAGGACCCCGCCGAGCTGCTCGAAATCCTCCTTCACGCCCGCAAGAAGGGGAAGATCATCGAGTTTCAGACCAACGGCGTCCTCCTGACGCGTTACGACCCCAAGCGCCTGAAGCTGATCCGCGGCCTGGTCAACTTCTTCAACATCAACTTTTCGGCTCACGACGCCGCGCTCGATCTCGAGGTCACGGAGACCCCCGGCGCCTTCGACCTGCGCGTCGCGGGCGTGAAGATGCTCATCGAGCAGGGCTCCAAGGTCCGGCTGAACTACATCGTCCACTCCTTGAACTACCGCCACGCGGAGAAGTTCGTGCGCTTCGCCGCCAAGGAGCTACCGGGCTTCGAGTGGATCCAGTTCAGCTACTGCAAAGGCATGGGCCGGGCGAAGGGCAACGAGCTGATCATGCCGCGCTTCGAGGACGCCGCGCCCTTTCTGAACGCCGCCTTCAAGGCGTGCGCGGAGACCGGCGTCGACTTCGATGTCGATCACATCCCGGTCTGCTTCGTCATCGATTACAAGGATCATCACGCCGACTACCGCAAGATGCGGGAGCACAAGCCCGGCGTGCACCTCGCCGAGAAGCAGCAGATCGCAGAGTGCGACGGATGCGTGATGCGCGAGGCCTGCCCCGGGCCGCGGCGCGACTATCTCGAGGTGTACGGCGAGCTGCGCCCGATGCCGCTCGTCAAGGCGGTCAACCCCTGACGCCTGCCCAAGCCGCCGCTCCCGCCCTCGACGTCGAGGCCGTCCGCGCGCTTTATCCGGCTCTCGCGCGCGAGGTGAACGGCAAGCGCCTCGTCTACCTCGACAGCGCGTGCACGGCGCTCAAGCCGGGGAGCGTCGCCGCGAAGATCGCGGATTTTTACGCCAATTGGGGCGGCTGCGGCGGCAAGCGCTCCACCCACCTGCTCAGCCAGCAGGTCGAGGACTGGTTTCAGGACGCGCGCGGCGCGGTGGCTTCGTTCTTGCGCGCCGACGGGTCCAACGAGGTCGTGTTCACCTCGGGAACGACCGAGGCCGCGAACATCGTGTGCAACGCCTTCCCGTATGAGCCGGCGCGCCGCAAGGTCGTGATCACCGATCTCGAACATAACGCCGTCGCGCTGCCCTTTCTCGATAAGGCCCGGCGCGGCGAAATCGAGCTGGTGATCTGCCCGACGGACGAGGGCCGCCTTGATCTCGACGTTCTCGCGTCGCTGCTCGACGACAAGACGGCCCTGCTGGCGATCACGCACGCGTCCAACGTGATGGGCGGCGTGGTTCCCGTCGCGGAGGCCGCGAAGCTCGCTCGCCGCAAAGGGATCAAGGTGTTCGTCGACGACGCGCAGTATCTCGGCTCCCATCGCGAAGACGTCTCCACGCTCGGCGCGGATTTCGTCGCGTTCTCCGGACACAAGGTCGGCGGCCCGTTCGGCACCGGCGTGCTGTGGGGCCATGAGACCGAGCTCAATCGCCTGGGAACGTGGAAGCTCGGAGGGGGAACGGTGAAGTCCGTTTCCTGGGACCTCAAGAGCGCGCCCGAGCCCGTGTACCTCGACGCGCCCGGCCGCTTCGAGGCCGGCGTGCAGAACTTCGGCGGGGCGATCGGCCTGCGCGAGGCGCTGAAGGTGCGGGAGTCCTTGCCCCAGGCGGGGCTTCGCGCCCACGTCGGCGCGCTCGTGCGACGCCTCGCTGAGGGCCTGGCCAAGACGCCCGAGGTCCGCGTGCTCGGCCGAGTCGACGACCTCGAGAAAGGCAGTCTCGTCACCTTCGCCGCCGCCCATCCCGATTTCTCGCCCGTCGACTTCAACCTTTTTCTGAACCATGAGCTTCCGGGCCGCTTCATCGCGATCCGGGTCGGCGAGCATTGCGCGCATCTCCAGCACCGGCGCCTCGGCGTCGACGCGACCGCGCGCGCCTCTCTCGGCGCCTACAACACGGCGGCCGAGGTCGATCTTTTCCTGGACGCCGTCCGTTCTTACGCGAAGGAGGCCTGCGGTGGCTGACGCTCCCCGGATCATGGCGGAACTGCCCAAGCTCGAGCGGATCGACCGCGAGAGCTATGACGGCACGAAGTGCTTCGACATATTGCTGAACTACAATTGTTCGGCGAAATGCCTTTTCTGTTCGCAGGACTTCGAGTGGCGTAAAGAACCGAACGATCTCCCTTTCGAGAAAGCGGTCGAGTTCATGTACATGGCGTATAAGAACGGCTACCGGCGACTCGGATTTACCGGCGGCGAGCCCACGATCCGCCCTGAGCTCCCCAAGCTCATCGCGCTCGCCAAGAAGATCGGCTACGGGTATGTTCGTATTCAGACCAATGGCATCCGCATCGCGGACTATGAGTACGCCAAGACGTTGAGAGACGCCGGACTGACCTTCGTGAAGTACTCGCTGCACGGCCACACGGCCGAGCTCCACGACAAATTGGTGGCGGTTCCGGGCGCCTTCGAGAAGAACCTTCGCTCGATTGAAAATCTCAAGAAATTGAACGTCGGGATCGGCGTCAATATCGTCTTGAACGAGCTGAACTACCGGCATCTCGTCGAGTTCTACGAGCTATTCCTGCTCAAGCTCCAGCTTTCGAACTTCGTCATCATCGCGCCCTTGTACGAGGGCAACATGAAGCTGAACGCGAAGGTCGGGGGGAAGATCGGCGTGACCATGACGGAGATCGCGCCCTACATCAAGAAGGCCTATGAGGTCTTCACGAAGATCAATTATCCCAAGCCGCCCCTGCTGCTCCATTTTACGCCCTGCGTTTTGCCCGGCTACGAACAGCAGATGTTGGGGTGGTCGGCTTTCAACACGATGGTCGTCAATCCGCTCGGCGAGAAGCGCGACTTGGACCAGACCGCGCAGGCGCACACGATGAAGACCGACGAGTGCAAGAAGTGCGTGTACAACGACCGCTGCATCGGCTGGGACGCCAGCTACGCGCGCTACTTCGGCACCGACGAAATCAAACCGATCCTGACCATCCCCGAGCGCTACGACGCCCACGGGCCGCGCATGGAGCAGCACGAAGGCCGCGGCGGCGTCCTGACCGACAACGAGCAATGCGTCGTCGAGGTCCTCAAGATCAAGAACAACGTCACGACCAAGCAGTTCCTCGCCGTCGCCGAGGATCTGCCGTTGTGCAAGGACTGCAAGGACGAGAACGCGGTCATCAATGCGGCCGAGACCTTGATCAAAATGGGCGTGGTCAAGCGCGAGTTCGTGAAGGGCAAGTACCTCTGGTCGCTCAAGAAGGAGCTGCCCTCATGAGCCAAGCCCAGAGCTCCGACTGGACGCCGCCTCAGGGCGGGCGCACGCAGAAGCTCGTCCTGTTCACCGGCTTCTCCTGCAACAGCCACTGCCACTTCTGCATCGACCTCAACAAGCGCGACCTGCCGGACAAGTCCACGCGCGCGATCGTTGAGGAGATGGTCCAGGCGAAGGCGGCCGGCGTCGAGTATCTCGAGATGATCGGCGGCGAGACCACGATCCGCCGCGACTTCATTCCCTTGGTGAAGACCGCCAAGAAGCTCGGTTTTAAGGACATCGTCGTCGTGACCAACGGCCGGATGCTCGCGTATCCTGAATTCGCCAAGGAAACCGTGGCGGCGGGCGTGACCGACCTCGTCTTCTCGATCCACGGCCACAATGCCAAGCTCCACGACGAGCTCACGTACGCGGAAGGATCCTTCGTCGACCTTTTGAAGGGCATCGAGAACGTCCGGAAGGAAGGACTCGAACGGATTTTCGGGAACTGTACGGTGATCAAGCAGAATATGAAGCACCTTCCCGACATAGCACGTTTATTTTTGGATCAGAAGATTCATCATGTCGAATTCATCTTCGTCGATCCGACCTACGGCGGCGCCTACACCAACTTCCACGGCCTCGTTCCGAAGATCTCCGAAGCGGCTCCGTTTATGAGAGAGGCGCTCGACATCGGGCGGGCGGGGGGGACCAAGGACTTCGTGGCGCGCTACGTCCCGCTGTGCCACTTCCCCGACCACCTCGACCAGATCTCCGAGATCCGCGAGGTCGCCACCTTCCGCACCCGCCACTGGGCGCCGGACTTCAAGAACGACGACGTCGGCGCGGGCCGCGTGGTCGCGGGCCGCAGCAAGCCCGCCAAGTGCAAGGGCTGCGCGCTGTTCGACCGTTGCGAAGGCGTGTGGAACGAATATCTCAAGCGCGTCGGCGACGACGAGCTTCATCCTATCGCCGAGGCGGTCAAGGCGGTCCGCTGATGCCCGATTTCCCGATCTGGCCGCAGTGCAACATCGCGTGCGTGTTCTGCTCGAACCCCGTCGAGGGCTTCCGGCACACCACGGATAAGTACGCCTTCGACGAGATCAAAAAGAAGATCGCCGATTACAAGTCCGGCCTGCGCACCTTCGTCAAGTTCGACGAAGAACGCGACTACTTCAACCTCACCGGCGGCGAGCCGACGAATCACCCGGATTTCCTCAAGATCCTCGCGCATCTGCGCATCGAGTTCCCGCAGAACCTGATCCGCCTGCTGAGCAACGGCCGCATGTTCGCCTACGAGGACTTCGCGCGCCGCGTGTGCGGCATCGCGCAGACGCCCTTCGAGATCGCGGTGCCGATGTTCGGCCCGACGGCCGCGACGCACGAAAGCATCTCGCGCACGCCCAAGAGCTTCGAGCAGACGACCCTCGGCCTTCGCCACCTCAAAAAGCATCGCCGCCCCGGCCAGCTCGTCGAGATCCGGATCATCATGACCAAGGTCCAGGCGCGCTATCTTGACGGCCTGCTCGACTATCTCCTGGCCGAGCATCCGTGGGTGGACCGCGTCGTGTTCCTGTTCGAGGAGATCGAGGGATTCGCCGAGCAGTACAAGTCCCAGCTCAAGTTCACCCAATCGGAGTGCGCGGGCCACCTCGACCGCAACTACGAGAAGCTCAAAAAATTCAAAGACGCGCGCTTGTATCACTTCTCTCTGTGCACCGTGCCCACGCGGCTTTGGCCGTTCGTATGGAACACTCTGGCGGGCTTCAAGGTCACCTACCAGGAAGGCTGCCGGACGAAATGCGCGTACAAGGCGCAGTGCGTCGGCGTCCACCGCAGCTACATCAAGCACATGGGCGCGCCGGACATCGCGCCGATCCTCGAGCCTCGCGCCGTCGAGCTGAGCGGAAATCCCTATCACCCCGTCGCCTCGGCCGGCGAGGGCGTCACGATCTCCTGATGCCCGCCTCCGTCACGGTCAGGCTGGCCGCCGTCGACGAGCAGGCCTTGCTCGGTGCGGCGTACGTCCTGACGGGCGACGCCTACGTGCTCGTCAGCCGCAAAGGCAAGGGCGGCGCGGTCGAGCTGTGGCCGAAGAAAAAGCTCACGACCAAGGCCTTGGCCGCGGCGTTCAAACGGGAGTACGCCAACCAGGTTTTGCGCTGGTCGCTTACGCGCGACGGCCTCGGCCTGCGGGCTGAGACCTTGCGCCGCGCGCTCGCGCTCGCCGAAGCGGCGGGCGGACGGACGGAGATGCCGCAAGCGAGCCTCACGCCGGAGCAGCGGGCCGAGATCGCGGCCCTGCTCGCCGAGGCCGACGCCGACACGGGCCCGCGCGATCCGCTCGGCATCACCCAGCCCTGGGAAGAGAGCCGGAAGGAAAGATGAAGATTTCCAAGGGTTCCTGTCACCTCGCGCTCGGCAAGCCGTTGTACGGCCCCGAGGGCCTCGCCGCCGGCGCGCTCGCGCTCGGCACGCGCGCCCAGGTGTTCGTCGACGAGACGAAGTCCTCGTTCTCCGTCGAGATCCGGCCCGCGAAGAAGTCCACCACAGCGGAGCTTCTCGCGCTCGGAGGGGAATTCCTCAACGAAATCTTGAATCATGAGTATCGTCAGCGCGTCGTCGCGGCCAACGCGCCGCTGACGCAGGGCGTGTTCGCTCCGTTGTTCGCCAAAGGCTTTCCGGCCGTCCCCGCCGATCCGCTCGAAGAGCTCGAGCCGCAAGTGAAGGCCGATCGACTTCGCGACGTCGAAGAGCTGCTCGCTC
>CALRXP010000093.1:0-8935 GCA_943372155.1 Candidatus Endomicrobiellum trichonymphae
GTCCTCGGCGAGGTCTCCGATCACCGCGCCGCCGCGGATCTCGTAGGATTCGAGCCCGTTCGTGAACCGCTTCGCGCCGCCGTCCTCGCTCGCGGGCAAGAAGCCCGGCGGCATCCACGGCCCAGACGGGGGGGCCTCGCGGAACGCTGGAACGGTGGAGGGAAGTTCGAGCTTCACGAGCCGCTCCCGCCGCCGCAGGCTACCGTCGTCGCGATACGTCTCCCGCTTCATCAACAGGCCGCTGTCGCGGTCCACCCACAGCGTCCGGCGCAGGATGCCGGATTTCAGGCGCAGGTCGATCTTCCAGGTTTTGCGCTTGGCCACGACGCCGCCCGTGGACACTGTCATCTCATAGATCGACCGAATTCGGGCCAGCCCGGCCTCCGGCTTTTCCCGAACCTCGATTTGAACGAGCGGAGCCGCCTTCTTCTTAGGCGGCAGAACTTCGCGGCGCACACGTCCGGGCAGGCCCGCGACGTTGACCTTCAACGCCTTGGGCTTCTTGCCGGGAAGAAAAACCTGCACGCGTTCGACCGCGGCGTAGCCGGTCGCGGGACCGGCGAGGGCCTTCAGCAGGAGGGCATCCGCGCCCGGAAGCGGCGCGCGAGGGCGGGCCTGGAGCGGCGCCGCCGCCAGCGCCAACGCGACGGCGAGGCTAAATCTCATCATTGTCTTCTCCGTCGTCGTCCGACCAAAGGTCGGAGAGCGCCTGGGGCGCTACGGTCTCGATAACCGTGGCGGGCTTGACCGCAGGCTCCCTCGCCGGAACCGAATGAAGGATAAACGCGCCGACCGCGGCCGAGGCGAACGCGGCGCCCGCGCCGTACGCCCAAGCACCGCCCGATATAGACTCGCGAAGCCCGGCCCAGATCGAGGGCGCCTGTTTGCGGTTGCGGGCCAAGCGCTTCAGGTCCGCCTTCAAGCTTTCCGGGGCGGACACGCGAATGGACTTCATCGCGGCTTTCGCTAAACGGGCATCGTCGTCTTCATTCATAATGATACCTCCAGGGCCAACAATCGTTCCTTCAGCGCGGCGCGGGCGCGGACGATGCGCGAGCGCAACGTGTTCAACGGGCAACCCATCGCGGCGGCGGCCTCTTCGTAGCCCATCCCTTCCAAATCCACCATCAGCAGGACCGCCCGGGCGTCCGGCGTCAGGACCCGCATCGCCCGGCGCACCAACTTCGAGTTCTCCTCGCGTTCCAGCCGCTCCAGCAAGGACGCCTCCCGATGGTCGGGGACCGCATCGGCGACCGACAGCCCCGCTTCGCCGACCGGGACCTCCAGGGATTGGCCGAAACGTTTCTCGTATTTCTTCTGCCCATCCAGGTAAAGGTGCCTTATAATCGTCAAAAACCAAGCGTCGAAGGGCATCGACGGGTCATGCGAGGCGATGCGGTCCATGGCCCGGACAAAAGCCGCCTGTACGAGCTCTTTGGCGTCCGCCTCGTTGCCGCAAAGCCCCAAAGCGAAGCAATAGGCCTTATTGGCGTTCGCGTCGATCAGCCCGTCCCAGTCGATGTCGGCCATCCTACCTACTATACGATTGAGGGGGCCAAAAAGTTCCATGGATCGGATGTAAGTTTGGGCGTAATACGCTTGTAACAGGATGGGGGTATCCTTCGAACATGGACGCGACACAGCCGCAGTGGGAAGACATGGTGATCCGCGAGGTGCCCAAGTTCGACTTGGCGCCCGCGAAGCCCGCCGATAAAAAGGCGATTCCCCAGGCCATCCGCCGCCCCGAGCCCAAGGTCCAGGCCGCCTATCTGGCCCACGAGCTCCGCGCGCCGGTGACGTCCATCCGCCTCGGCCTCGAGATCCTGTCGGAGCAGATCGAGAGCCGCCTGCAGGGCGACGAGAAGCAGATGCTTTCCTTGGCGATCCGAAACACCATGAGGCTCGAGGGCCTCGTGAACGACATCATGGATTACAGCAAGATCGCGGCCGGCAAGCTCGCGATCGTCAAGGAACCCTGTGACGCCCGCACGTTGGTCGACGACGCCGCCGACAGCCTTCGCGCCATGGCCACGGCCAAGGGCGTGAAGATCAACAAGGAGTATGCGCCGCTCCTGCCGCGCTGCTCGGCCGAGAGCCGCCGCGTCGTGCAGGTCCTGATGAACCTGATCTCCAACGCGATCAAGTTCACGCCGGCCCGCGGCCTGGTGACCGTCACCGTCTCCGAGGGCAAGTACGAGCACGCCGGCACCTTGCTCTTCAAGGTCAAGGACACGGGCTGCGGCATCCCGCACGAGGAGCTGGAGAAGATTTTCGGCATGTTCGAGCAGGCCGCCGGTTCCGCCCAGCGCCAGTCGTCCGGCACGGGCCTGGGCCTGACCCTCGCGCGCGCGATGGTCGAGCTCCACGGCGGCCGCATCTGGGCCGAGTCCTGGAAGGGCTCGGGCTCGACCTTCTGCTTCACCATCCCGATCGCGACCGTGGACATGGTTCGCCCGGTCGAGGTGTACGCGGAGCCGCTGCAGCTGCACGGCCTCCTGCTGGACGTCGCCCGCCGCATGAACGCGTTTCTCGCGATGTTCGTCTAAAAGCTACAATACGGGAATCATGATCCGATTCCTGCTCCTCGCGTCTCTGTTGCTGTCTGGTTCAGCCCTTCGCGCCGACGAAACCGCCCGCCCTCTCTGGAAAACCGGCGCTCGCGGCACCATCGGCACCGGCGGCTACCTCGGCCGCGGCGCCTACCTGCAGTTCGGCGATGCCTGGCGCCTCAAAGGAAGCTACTCCGACTACCGCTTCGACGGCTCCACCGGCACGACGCGCACCGCCGGCCTGCGCGGGTCCTACCAGGGGGAGAACCTGTCCGCCGGCATCACGGCCTCCGTGACCCCGCGCAACGACTTCTACGCCAACCGCTCGTTCGGCGCCGACGTGGCCTGGACCTTCCTCTTCGACGACAAGGATGAGGACGCCGTGCTCGAGGACATCGAGATCGGCGCGTTCTGGAACCAAACCCGCCACTCCCAGATCGTCCCGGCGACGCCCGCTGTTCCGGTGGAGCGCAACGTCGTCATCAATCAACACGACCTCGGCCTCAACGCTTCGATCACCGCTTGGGACGTCACGTTGTCCCTCGACGCCACGCGCTCGGTGTACGACCAGGAATTCAGCCAGGTGCCGGCCTTCGTGCGCCTGCGCCCGCGCCTGGCCGAGACGGCCTCGCTCGTCAACGGCTTCCCCGAGCGCTCCGGCTCCGCGCGCCTCGAGTACGGCCGCTGGCGGGAGTGCGTGCCCTACGTCTCGCTCTCCGCCACGCGCTACAGCATCCAGCCCCAGCCCAACTCGGCGACGGGCGGCGCGGGCGTCGCGCTCAAGTATAAGGACGTGGGCGTCGATCTCAGCTACGAGCTCACTCGGGCGAAAGGTTCGCCCGACACGAAGTACTTCAACTTCGGCGGAAGCCTTCGGTTCTGATCACCGACTCTCCGGCTTTCCGGCAGAGCCGTCCCGTCCTGCTCACGACCTTCACCAACAAGGTCGGCTCGATCGGCCTCAGCCTCATCACGATCCTGCTCGTGCACCGCGGGGTCTCGACCGCGCAGGGAACCGGCGTGCTCTCCGCGCTGAAGCTCACCATGGTCGCGGGCACCCTCGTCGGCGGCGCGCTCACCGACCGCTTCCCGTCCCGGACCTTGGTGCTCGCCGCCCTTCTCATGTCTGCGACGGGGCTTGGCCTGCTTCCCTTTCAGGACTCGATCTGGCTGATCTTGGGCTTCGGCATGCTCGCCCAATTCTCGGAAGCGTTGATGAACGTCGTCCAGCGCATGCTCCTGATGGATCAGGTGGAGCACGTCCACCAGAAGGAGGCGCTGGGATGGATGCGTATGGTCAACAACTTCGCGCAGATCTTCAGCTTCTCCGTCGCCGCGCTCGGCTCGCGCCTCGGCCTGACGCCTCTGATGCTCTTCGATGCGGCGACGTCTTTGACCGCGTTCTTCATCGGGCGTAAAATCCTGCCGCGCCGCGAGGCGACCTCCGGCGGCGGCCGCTCGCTGACGGGGGGGACGGGCCAGGCTTCGAAATGGACTTTTTTTCGATGCGCGGTCGTCCTGATGGGCTGGTCGTTCTTCTACGAGTTTTTTTTGGAAGGCGGGGCGGGCCGCCTCGAGATGCTGCACCCCGGCGAGGGACTGCGCCGCTTCTCGAGCATGATGATCCTCAATACGGTGCTGTGCGCGGCGTTCGCGGTGCAGGCCACGAAGCTGTTCCAGAAATCCTGGGTCGCCATCACCGGCGGGATGGCCCTGACCGTGGCCGGCGTCCTGCTCGCGGGGTGGGGAATGACATCGCAGTTGTGGGTGTTCGGCGGCATGCTTCTGATCACCCTCGGCGAGCTCATGATCGGCTCGGTCGCGCAGTACACCTTGATGCGCCTGTCCCCGGGGGACCGGAACGCCGGCTTCTACTACTCGCTCGGGATCACCTTGATGCAGACCGGCCGTATCCTCGGGGCCGCCGCGGCGTTTCCGCTGCTGATCCACGCACAGCGCCTGTCCCCGTTCGCCGGCGTCGTCCTCGGCGTGTTCGCGTTGCAACTCGCGGTGCTGTGGTCGCTGCGCGGTGAGGTCTCCCGGCTGGCGTGAGCGATTTGCTAAACTGTTTGCGTCTTACCCCGACGCATCTGTAGGAAGCCGGTGTGATTCCGGCACGGTACCGCCACTGTAAACGGTGAGCCCGCCAAAGTCACTGTCCCCGGAACGGGATGGGAAGACGCGGCAGAAGGGCGACGACCCGTAAGTCAGGAGACCTGCGTCGGGCAACCTCGAGTAAGGAGGACCCAACCATGGTCCCGTCACGTCCCGTCGTCCTCGCCGCCGTCCTGTCGCTCCTGCCTTCGGCGGCTCGCCCCGCCGCCCTCGTCGAAGACTCGCTGTTCAAGGAAGTCCGCGCCGCTTCCCGCCTGCCCGACGCCCCCGTCGACGAACGCCGCTATCCCGGAACCGTGCGGGTGCTCGATGCCGCCGATCTGAAGCGCCTGGGCGGGGACACCGTCGCCGACGCCATCGGTCGCCTGCCCGGTGCCGTCCTTTATAACCAGACCGGCAGCCCGTTCTCGCCCACGCTCGATCAGCGCGGGTGGAACGCCACGCCCGTGCCCGCGACGATCGTCCTGGTCGACGGCGTGCGCGTCAACGAGGCCGACCTCGGCCAGGTGAACTGGCAGCTTATCCCGCTCGAGAGCATCGAGCGCGTGGAGGTCCTGCCCGGGCCGAACACGATCTACGGCAAGGACGCGCTCGGGGGCGTCGTCGCGATCTTCACCAAGCGCGGCGTGAAGAAGACGGAGGGCACGGCCTCGGCCGGCGTCGGCTCGTACGGCCGCGTCGACTCCGACGCATCCGTGCGCGGAGAGGCCGGCGGCTTCGACTACTCCGCCGGCGGCGCGCACGTCCGCGAGGACGGCTACCGGCGAGGCGCATCCTCGCGCCTGACCACGATCAACGGCAGCCTCGGACGAAAGTCCGAGGAGGGGGACGCGCGTCTCACCTACGAATTCGCCGACGACCGCCTCGACCAGGGCGGCTCGCTGCGGCAGGGTGAATTCGAGGCGGATCCGCGTCAGCGCGTGAGCATCGTCAAGACGGACTCCCTGCTTAACTCGGTGGCGCTCAACGGGCGACGCCGTCTCAACGGCTGGCTGTCAGGCGCCGTCCTGGGGCAGTTCCGCGAACGCCTGGAGAACACGCCTCTCAATAAGGGGCGCACGTCGGTCTCGTCGAGCTCGGCGAAGCTCCGCTCCGCGGGCGGCGCCGGCCAGCTGACCGCCGACGGCTCGGCCGCCGGACGGCGTCTGACGCTCAACGGCGGCGTGGAAGGCACGCGCGCCGAGGCGGAGTCCACATCGGCCGGCTTCTTCGGCGCGGCCGCCTTCGCCAACGCGACAGGGACGCGCGATACGCGCCTGGGCTCGTGGCTGACGGGCACCGCCGACCTCTGGCTCTCGGGCCCCGTGCTCACCGCGGGCGCCCGCTGGGACCGTTCGACGCTCGACTTCAAGAACCGGGTGACGCCGTCGAAGGACGGCTTCCGTTCTTACGCGAAGATGAGTCCGCGCGTCGGCTTGAACTGGGAAGTGGGGGGAGGCGCCTCCGTGCGCGCGTCCTACGCGGAAGCCTTCCGCGCGCCGACCGCAGGCGAGCTGTCCGCGCTCGGGCCGTTCACGTCGTCGCCCGACCTACTCCCCGTGAAGACCCGCAATACCGAGTTCGGCGGGGCTTGGAGGAATCCCGCCTGGGGCGAGGCGGACGTCGCCATTTACCGTTCAATGGCGTACAACGAGATCTACGCCGTCTTCGATCCCGTCGGCGGCTTCGGCTCAAACCGCAACATCGACCGCACGCGCCGTCAGGGCGTCGAGATCTCTTTGCGGCCTCGCATCGGCAAAGCGGATTCGTACCTGAACTACACCTACGTCGAGGCAACCTTCCAGTCGCTGTTCCAGCTCGACGACGCGCTGTTCACGGGAACGCAGACGGTGAACCCGGGCGCGGAGATTCCGGGCGTGGCCAAGCACCGGCTGGCGCTGGGAACGTCGATTCCCTTTCCCGGCGGCTTCCGCGCGGGCGCCGGAGGGCAGTGCGTCGGCTCGAGCCGTTTCTTCGGCGACGAGGGGAACGTCGAGAAAAAGCTCCCGGGATACTGCACGATGGACCTCGACGCCTCGCTCGAGCGGGGAGACTGGACCGTGAGCCTCGGAGCGCGCAACGTCCTCGACGAGGGTTACGCGACGCGCGGCATCCTCGCTTCGTCGGGAGGACGGCTTGAGCGGTTCGTCGTCCCGGCCGTCGGACGCACGTTCATGGCGCGCTTGCGGTGGCGGTTCGCCGGGATGTGACCGGACTTCAGGAATCCATTTCTCCCTCGGGGGTTTTGAGCAGAAAAACGCTCAAAACCCCCGTCGGGAGAATCAAACTCGCGAAATCAAAGAGAGGACGTGTTCGGCGGACTCGCGCGGCGCGCTGCCGAGGACGTTGTGATCCGCGTATTTCAAGATCAGCTCGCCGCGATAGCCGGGGCATTCGCGCCGGAGCCAACGCGTGACCAACGGCCACGGAACGAGCGGATCGATCATACCGCCCAAATAGTAAACGGGCTTTTCCGTCGCCCGCGCGGTCGAACGCGGGTCGTTGCCCGCGATCAGGCTCAGGCGCCGGCTCATCGCGAGCCAGTCCCGGTTTTGACGGTTGCGCGCGAAGGCCATGAGCTCCTCCGCCTCCTCTGGGCCGCGGCGGGCCAACGCGTTGCACGCGGCCGTATAGGCGCGATACGCCGGATTGACGATCGGCCACGGCACGGTCTCCAACAGCGCCTGGAACAGCCGCGCGCCCCACGGCCAGGGATGGCGCACGAAGCCGCCCGCGAGAATGACGCCGTCCGCCCGGAAGCCCCTCTCAGCGAGCGCCCAGGCGACCTGGGAGCCGAAGGATTGGCCGAGGAGCCAGCCCGAGGTCACGCCTTGCTCCGTCAACGCGGCGTGCACGCGTTCGGCCAACCGCTCGAGCGTGATCTCTTCCTGCGCGTAGGCGAACTCGACGAAGCGTACGCGCGATCCCAAGGCGCGGCGAAACGCCCCGATGAGGCCCCAGTCGCCGTGAATACCCGGAAGGTAAATCACGGTCGGGCCCGCGCCCTGGTGGACGCGGACCGACACGCTCACGGCTTGGGATTGCGCCGGTCGTAGACGGCGCGCGCCTCGGCGGCGAAGCGCAGCGCCGCTTCATAGCGCGCGCCGACGTCGGCCGACGGTCGTCCCAGCCCGGCGAACCAGGTCAGGGGATTCCACCAGCGGCGCCGCAGGCGCGCCAGGTTCGACTCGGAGTGATACAGGTACTCCCAGTAGACGGGCCGGCCGTCGATCTCGATGTAGACCTGAGGATTATTCGGATCGAAGTGCTCACGGAATTCGATGGTCACGCCCTGGGGCAACGCCCCGACGCGCTTGCGTGCGTCGGCGAGCGTGGAGGGCTCGGTCTTCTCTTCCTCGAGAGACTTCATGAACGCGTCCTCATTGGGCTCGCGCCCGAGGAAGGCCTTGAGCGAGTCCTCTTCGGAGCGCTCGGAGCCCGTCTCCAGGATGTCGCGGCGATAACGGCCGCCGACGGCGGGGTTCAGGGCGCCTTCGGCCTTAAACGCCGAGAAGATGTCCTCGGCGAACACCAGGGACCACAGGTAGGAGTAGTAGCCCGCGCCGTAGCCGCCCATCAAGTGGCCGAAGCTCGCCGCGGAGTTGCCGCCGGGCGCCGAGGGCATGCCGGTGATTTCGGAGACCACGCGGTTGAATTCCGCCGACGGATCGGCCGGCACGAGCGCGTGCAGGGCCATGTCGGCCGAGGCCATCGCGATCTGCTGGAGGGTCTGCACGCCCTCGTTGAAGCGGCGCGCGGCGGTCATTTTCTTGAACAGGGCCTCCGGCAGCTTCTCGCCGGTGTCCCAGCGTCCGGAGATCTCGGCCAAGACTTCCGGCTCCCAGGCGAAATTCTCGAGCATCTGCGACGGGGCCTCGACGAAGTCGAGCGCGACCGACGTGCCGGAGAAGGACATGTGGCGGGCCTTCGTGAGCGTCTGATGCATCAGATGACCGAATTCGTGGAAGAAGGTCTCGACCTCGGCGTGCGGCAGGAGCGCGGGCTTGCCCGGGATGGCCTTGGGGAAGTTGGCGACCATCGCGGCGGCGGTCTGGTCGTAGCCGTCGGGGATCGCGCGGCCCATCAGAAGGGGGAACGCCGCGGCGTGGGTGTATTTGCCGTCGCGCGGATACAGGTCCAGATAGAAGTGGCCGATGAACTTGCCCGTCTTGCCGTCGACGATTTCGAAGAGGCGCACGTCAGGGTGCCAGACGGGGCCGCCTTTGACCTCGCGGAACGTCACGCCGAGGATGCGTTGATACACGCTGAGCACGCCCGTCACGACGCGGTCC
>CALRXP010000094.1:0-8900 GCA_943372155.1 Candidatus Endomicrobiellum trichonymphae
GTAGAGGACGCCCCGAAAGTCGAGGCCGTCCTTCTTCAGGCCGGCCAGCGCGCGGTCGAACACCTCGGTCTTGATCGTCGCCAGCAGCGCCGCGTCGAGCGGAGCGGGGCACAGCGCGCCCATGCCGCCGGTGTTGGGCCCCCGGTCGCCGTCGAGCAGCCGCTTGTGGTCCTGGCTCGCGGGGAGCAACGCGTAGGATTTCCCGTCGAGCACGGCCATCATCGAGATCTCGGGACCGGTGAGCAGCTCCTCAACGAGCAGGGACGCTCCGGCGGCGGTCGCCGCCAGCGTCTTCACCGCGGCCTCGGCCTGAGCCAGCGTCGAGCAGACGATCACGCCTTTGCCGGCGGCCAGGCCGTCGGCCTTCACCACGCAGGCGCCGCCGAACGCCCTGACTGCCGTCAGGGCTTCCTCATAACCGCCGACGCGCGCCTTCGCGGTGGGCAGGCCGTGGCGGTTCATGAAATCCTTGGCGAAGGCCTTCGAGGACTCGAGGCGCGCGCCGTCTTTGCCCGGTCCGAACACGGGAACGCCCGCGGCCCGAACCGCGTCGGCCACTCCCGCGGCAAGCGGCGCTTCAGGCCCGACGACGAGCAATTCGACGCCCTGGGCGACGCAGAACGCGCTCACGGCCTTGGGGTCGAGGGGATCGAGGGCGACGCGCTCGGCCAGCGCGCCCATGCCGTCGGAGCCGGGGGCGGCCCACAGCTTGGAGAGCCGCGGGCTCTTGGCCAAAGCCCACGCCATCGCGTGTTCCCTGCCGCCTGAGCCGAGAAGGAGGACCTTCACGACTCCATGGTACTAATTAGTCTACGGAGTCGACGACCCGGAACACCTCGGAGATGGAGATAATGCCCTCAGCGGCCCGCCGCAGGCCGTCGGAGATCAGGGGCTCATTGCCGTCCTTGAGCGCGGCCGCGCGCAGGTCGTCGAGCGAAGCCTTCTTCAAGATCATGGCGCGCAAGGTCGGGGTGATGGCCACATACTCAAACAGCAGAACGCGTCCGAGGTACCCGCTTTGGCGGCAGGCGACGCAGCCCGCGCCGCGCTTGAGATTTTTCAGAAGATTTTCCGGGAACTTGATGCCGCCGCTTTTCACGCGGTGGTCGATCTCCGCGATCTCCGCGGCGGTCGGCTCGTACGGCTGGGCGCAGGCCTCGCAGATCTTGCGCGCCAGGCGCTGGGCGGAGACGGCCGTCAGCGCGGACGCGATCAGGAACGGCTCCAGGCCCATGTCGAAGAGGCGCGTGATCGAGCCGAGCGCGCTGTTGGTATGCAAGGTCGTGAAGATCATGTGGCCGGTCAGCGAGGCCGAGACGGCGATCTCCGCCGTCTCGAGATCGCGGATCTCGCCGACCATGATGACGTTGGGATCCTGGCGCAGGATCGCGCGCAGGCCCTCGGCGAAGCCGAAGCCCGCCTTGGGCTGAATCATGCCCTGGTTGACGCCCGGGATCTTCTTTTCGATGGGGTCTTCGAGCGTGACGATATTGCGCGACGGCGAATTGACCAGCTGAAGCAAGGTGTAGAGCGTCGTCGATTTTCCGCTCCCTGTGGGGCCGGTCACGATGAACATGCCTTGAGGCCTCGTGATCACCGAGCGTAGCGCATCGGTTGTCTTCTCCGAGAGTCCGAGCTCCTCGATTGCCGGCACCTTCGTTCCTCGCGGGATCAAGCGCATCACTGCCTTGTCGCCGTTCGTCGTCGGGAACGTGGACAGGCGCACGTCCACCTCAACGCCGTCCTGCGAGATAGACATGCGCGCGTCCTCGGGCTTGCTCGTGCCGATGCCGCGCTCGGGATCGAGGCCGCAGGCCACGCGCACGTGTGAGACCACGCGCATGTTCAGTGCGTTCGGAATCTGAAGCATCTCCTCGAGAATGCCGTCGAGGCGGAAGCGCACGCGCAGGGAGCCGTCGAGCGGTTCGAGGTGCACGTCCGAGGCGCGCAGCTTCACGGCCTCCTTCAAAATGCGCTGGACCGTGTCGCCGACGAGCTTCTCGTCCTCCGGCTTGGCCTTGCCGCCGCCGCCGAACATGCCGCCCTTCGTGGTCTCCTTGGCCTTCTTGACCAAGTCCACAAACTCGGCCTGAAGCGGCAACCGCTGAGGCTCGCCTCCGGTCGCGGGCTTGCTCGCCGGCTGCGCGGACGCAGAGGCAGCTTCCGGCGCGGCCGGCGTCGCTGCGTGGGTCGCGGGCGGCGCCGCGTCGGGGCGAGTGAGGTCCTGGAAAATTTGGCTGGGCGGATTCCCCGCGTCGGGCGAGGCCTGGCCGGGACGTCCCGGAAGATTCACCTCGACCGGCAACGACTCGGGCACGCGGTTGGCGATCTTCGGCCGGAGGTTATCGAGCAGCCAACGCTCGACGCCTTCGCGCGAGGGCCGGTCCACCTTGGCCCACGTGACGAGCAGGGATTTTTCGCGCAGAGCCTGGATCTCCGGTTGCTCGCGCCGTTCGGCGAGCTTCTCCCGGATCAGGCCCGAGCCGGCGCAGATGGCGGCGGGCTTGTTGCCGCCGAGCCAGACCATGTACACGCCCTCGAGATTGTCGAAATGGGGATCGTTGAGGTTGACGGCGAAGAGCTCGCCCCAGACGTCGCCCTCGCAACGGTTCCAGTAAATCGACAAAGATGGCATACCTTCCCTATATAGCCTGTCTCCTGGAAAAAGACAAGGCCTCGCCGGTTACAGGCCTTAGCGGCCGAAGCCGGAGGCTTTTCGCTGGGCGGCGAGCCGTTCGGACGGCTCGGTTCCGGGCGCCACGGTCAGGGCCGCGAGCCGCGGCACGAGGTCGACCGGGCCTTCGATCTCGCCGAGGAGCGATCCGTCGTACGCCGAACGCAGGCTGACGCGGCCCGCGTTCATCGTCGTGGATTTGGCGACGAGGTCGCAGTCCCGCCCTTCCCGCGGCTCGACCGCGGCGGCGGCGACGAAGGCCTTTCTCCACGACTCGACTTGCGCCTCGTTCTCGACGCACACGCGCAGGTTGACGAGCGGGGCGGTTTTGGGCGCGGGCGCCGCGCAGGCGGCGGCGAACACGACGAGCGCGAGGCGCTTCAGCGAAGGGACCAGGATCCGTCGCCCTGAAGCTGCGGCGTCTGATCGCGGTTGAGACGGCGCGCTTCGTCCTGCACTCGCGGCGTCAGGTAGTCGGACAGCGCCTTCGGCGTCGTCTTGCCGGAGTCGAGTCCCTGGAGCAGGAAGTAGGTGAACGCGCCGTGGCCCTTGTCGTCGAGGGAGCCTGAGATCTCGTTCGACGCCGACGCCGCGAGAACCGTGATCTTGGCGGGCACCGCGCCGGTGTCGATCTTGCCCACGAGCGGACGCGCGCCGGAGGCGAGCACGGAGCGACCGCCCGCGCCGGAGAAGCAGGAGTCCATCGCGACCAGCACCTGCTTGGCGGGAAGTGCGCCGAGCGTCTTGTAGAGCTTGGCGACGGGGTAGGCGGTGGAGTCGAGGAAGTTCGGATCGCCGTCCCACGGCACGAGGTACGCCTGGCCGGTTTTCACGTCGGGCGCGCCGTGGCCGGAGAAGAAGAAGTACACGCGGCGGTCCGCCTTGGCCAGGCGGGGGAGCCAGGCGTCCAGGTTCTTTTCAAGGGACGCCTTGCCGGCCTTGGAGCCTTTGAGCAAAACGATGTTGCGTTCGGGCACGCCCAAGGCGCGGACGTGCGCTTTGAACGCGTCGGCGTCGCGCTCGGCGTAGCTCGCTTTGGAGGCGATGTCGGAGTAGGACTCGATGCCGACGATCACAGCGAGGTCGTCGGGGCGCTCGGACGCGGCGAAGTTCGGGGCGGGCGAAGCCGGGAAGGATGCGGCGGACGCGGCGACGGGGGCGGCGGTGCCCTGCACGGCCTTGGCGATGCGTTCGATGTCGGCGGCGCTCAAGCCCTGCGCGGGGGCGGGCGCGGCCATAGACGGCGCGGCCGCCGGGGCGTGGGCGCCCATTAGGGAGTACACACGGGGGGGCCGCGCCGGGGAGCCGGGAGGGGCGACCGCGAAGCTGGGCGCGATGCCGGCGAGTTTGGCGGCGAGCGGCCGGCCTTCCTCGAGCGCATGGCACAACGCGCGCGCGACCTGGAGGGAGCCGCCCGCCTCGACGCGGGCGAGGAACTTGCCGTTGGGGTCGACGACCTGAACCGAGTCGTTCCACGTGTTCGGGTAAGTGATGCCGAGGTCGCACTCTTCGGCCGAGAGCGCGCGTTGGGCGGTGTTGGCGAACACCTCCCCGAAGATCGCGGTGCGCGAGCGGTTGACGCCGCCCATGAAGCCGCCGGCGACGGGTTCGAGCACGCACAGCCGCGCGTTCGACTGGCAGTCGTCCTTGATGTCGTGGTCGAGGAGCGGCGAGTAGTGCGTCCCGTCGGTCGTGATCTGCCGGATGGGAGCGGCTCCGCAGCCGGTTAAGGCCACGACTCCAAGCGCGAGAGCGACGCACGGCGCGAGCAGGCGAAGGTTCATGGGGAGTCTCCCGCGGATTACTTGACGGCTTCGGTGATCTGGTAGTCGGGAATCGGCGTGGGGTAACGCCGCGTGAAGCAGGCCGTGCACCAGCCGGACTCGTCGCCCTTGCCCACCGCGCGCTGCATGCCCGCGAGGCTCAGGTAGTGCAGGCTGTCGACGCCCAAGTACTTGCGGATCTCCTCGACGGAGTTCTGGTTGGCGATAAGCTCGGACGCGTAAGGGGTGTCGATGCCGTAATAGCAGGGGGAGACGATGGGCGGGGACGTGATCGCCATGTGGATCTCTCGCGCGCCGGCCTGGCGGAGCAGTTTGCAGATGCGCTTAGACGTCGTGCCGCGGACGATCGAGTCGTCGACGAGAACGACGCGCTTGCCGCGCAGAGTTTCAGGAACAGGCGCCAACTTCAACATCGCCGCCTTCTCGCGCAGCTCCTGCGTGGGCTTGATGAAGGTGCGGCTGACATAGTGGGAGCGCATGAGCCCGATTTCAAACGGGACGCCGCTTTCTTCGGAGAATCCAAGCGCGGCGGGGATGCCGGAGTCGGGCACGGGCACGACGATGTCGGCCTTGAGGCCGTTCATCTCGCGGGCGAGCGCCTTGCCGAGGTCGCGGCGCGCGGCCTGCACGCCGCGGTTGAAGATCATCGAGTCGGGGCGCGCGAAGTAGACCTGCTCGAAGATGCAACGCGCCGGAGCGGGCACGGGGGCGAAGGGCTTGAGCGACTTGACCGTGGTGCCCTCGACGATGACCATCTCGCCGGGCTCGATCTCGCGCACGAGCTCGGCGCCGATCAGGTTGAGCGCGGTGGTTTCCGAGGCGAAGATGTGGGCGTCGCCGATGCGGCCGAGGACGAGGGGGCGGAAGCCGTACGGGTCGCGGACGGCGATGAGCTTGTCGATCGTGAGCAGGATGAGGGAGTAGGCGCCCTCGACCTGGCGCAGGCTCGCGATGAGGGCGTCCTCGACGGGGCCCTCCTGGCGGGCGAGCAGGTGGATGATGACCTCGGAGTCGGTCGTGGACTGGAAGATGGCGCCGCGGCTCTCGAGCTTGTGCTTGAGCTGGATCGCGTTGGTCAGGTTGCCGTTATGGCCGATGGCCAGCATGCCGTGGCCCGTCTTATAGACGAGCGGCTGGGCGTTGCGGATGTGGCTGCCGCCGGTGGTGGCGTAGCGCACATGGCCGATCGCGACGCGTCCCGGGAGCGCCGCCACGCCGTCGGCGAACACCTCGGAGACGAGGCCCATGCCGATGCGCGTCTGGAACTCGCCGTTCTTGACGGTCACGATGCCCGCGCTTTCCTGGCCGCGGTGCTGTAAAGAGAAAAGGCCGAGCTGGGTCAGCTCGGCCGCGTCGGGACGTCCGGAGACGGCGAATATTCCGCACATGCCTTAAGTATACCTGTTGGAAAAGGGGATGTCAGCGGGGGTGTCGAGGGGCGGGGTTACCTTTTTTGGTGTGTTGCTTTAGAGCAACAGAGCAGAAAAGGATGCTGTCTGGCGCCGGCTAGCGCGAGCGCCGGTTGAGCTTGATGAGGTGGGCTAACCCGTTCCAGATCGTCCACCCGAGAATACCGAGAAGGGGAAGGATGATGGCGAGCTCGACGCCTGTCCAATCCTTTCCGAGAATCCGGAGGGTCCCGAACGTATGCCCCATCAAGGCGGCGCCGTCGCCGCCGTTGGGAATGTGGGCGTCGAAGGCCAAATCTTTAGACCCGATGACGCGATCGTCGCCGAGAAGTTTCACCCAGCGGAAGCCGGCGACCAGGGCCGCGAAGGCGACGCCGAACTGGAGTTTCAGCATGAGGAGCTTCCGCCGCGATTCGTCGCGGTACTCCTCCATGAACTCGTCGAGCTCCATTTTTTTGATCTCTTCGTCGCTGATCCAGTCGATCGGGGCGAAGATTCTGACGAGCACCACCGCGACAAAGGCCCCGGCGAAAATCGCGAAAACGGCGAGGTCCGCGGCGCCCCAATTCGCGCCGCCTCCGGTCTGGCTCCACGCCACTCCGCCCGAGATGATCGTGCCCATCACGGACAAAATCAAGGGGAGGAGCAGATAGCTTTCCGGCAGTCGAATCAGCGGTTTGCGGGCCGGCTCCGGCATCGGTTTACCGCGCGTAGTCGACGGCGTTCTTGAACATCTCCAAGCCCACGGGCGCCTTGCGGTAGGTCTGGCGCGTCCAGTTGGGATGGTGATGGAGCGACACGAAGCGCTCGGGGTGGGGCATCAAGCCGAGGACGTTGCCCTCGGGGTTGGTGAGGCCGGCGATGTTGAAGATCGAGCCGTTGGGGTTGTGAGGGTAGCCCATGAGCTTGCCGTCCTCGGTCACGTACTGCAGGGCGATGGACTTCGTCTTCTTCAAATCCTCGAGGTGGCGCGGGGATTTCAGCACGAGCTTGCCTTCGCCGTGGGCGACGGGCAGCTCGATCATCTCGGGCAGGCCCTTGAAGAACAGGCAGGAGGACTGGGTGTTGATGCGCAGGTGGGTCCAGCGCGTCTCGAACTTGCCGGAATCGTTGACGGTGAAAGAGGCGCTCTGGTCGCAGGAATTGGAATGGGGAAGAATACCGGCTTTGACCAAGACCTGAAAGCCGTTGCAGATGCCGATGACCGGGCGGCCGAGGCGGACGAACTGACGGAGGTCCGTCAAAGTGTGGCGGACCTGGTTGGCCAAGACCTTGCCGGCGCCGACGTCGTCGCCGTAGGAGAACCCGCCGGGAATCGACAGGATCGCGTAGTCCATCAGCTTCTGCTTGCCCGAGCGGAGCTCGGAGATGTGGACCAGATGCGGATCGCCGCCGACGGCCTTGAAGGCGTTGGCAGTCTCGAGCTCGCAGTTGGTGCCGGCGGCGCGGAGGATCAGAACCTTGGGCTTTTTCATCCGAGCACCTGGGGCAGGGCGGTCTGCCACTTTTCCTTGAGTTCCTTCAGCGGCTCTTCGAGAAGGGTGGAGCCCTCGAGCCCCGTCACCTTGAGAATCGGATTCGCGGTGGTCTGTCCGACGCGGCGGACCATCGCGGACTTGGCGGACTTGCCGAAGTGGCGCAAGAAGGCGGATTCGTTCTTCGGGTCCACCTCGACGAGGATGCGGGAGGGGGATTCTGAAAAAAGCAACGTCTCGTTGCTGTAAATGCGGGGGTCGCGAGGCACTTCATCGAGGTCGAGCAAGCACCCGAATTCCCCGGTGAAGCCCATCTCGACGGCGCACAGCGCCAGGCCGCCCTCGGACAGGTCGTGAGCGGAGAGGACGAGCGAGCGCGTCATCGCCGCGTGCAGGGCCTTGAAGCCGTCGATGGCGGCGGGAGCGTTGACCTTGGGAACCTCGCCGCCGGTGCGGCCGAGGATGCGGTGGTAGAGGGAACCGCCGAGCTCGTCGTTGGTCCGGCCGATGAGGTAGAGCGCGTTGCCCACGCCCTTGAAGTCCATCGTGACGGCCTTGCGCCCGTCCGGAACCGGAGCGACGGCGGAGATGAGCAAGGTGCCGGGGATGGCGAGGTCCTTGCCCTTCTCATCCTTGGACTGGTTGAACATCGAGTCCTTGCCGGAGATGAACGGGGCGGAGAAGCCCTTGGCCGCGTCGCGGCAGCCTTCGGCGGCGCGGATGAGGGCGCCGAGCTGCTTGGGGTCGTCGGGCGAGGCCCAGCAGAAGTTGTCGAGCAGGGCCGCGCGCGCCGGATCGGCGCCGACGCAGGTGAGGTTGCGCAGGGCCTCGTCGACGGCGGCGAGCGCCATCCAGTAAGGATCGATGCGGCCGTAATCGGGGTTCAGGCCGTGGCCGACGGCGAAGCAGGAGAAATCCTCCATGTCGCCGGTGGCGGCGTGGGGCCAGATGACGCAGGCGTCGCCGGGGCCGTCGTGACGCACTCCCTGGAGGGGCTTGACGATGGTGCCGCCCTGGACCTCGTGGTCGTACTGGCGGATCACCCACTCGCGGGAGCAGACGTTGAGGTGGCCGACCATCTCGCGGATGGCCTCGCCGGGCTTCTTGGTCACGCCGCCGGCGGGTTTGGCCGCGGGCGGCGGCGACCAAGAGGCGGTGCGCTCGACGCGGGGCAGGCCCTTGTGAAGGAACTTCATGTCCAGGTCGACGATCGTGCGTTCGTGGTGCAGAACCTCGAGCTTGCCGGTCTTGGTGAACTCGCCCAGGACGGCGAGCTCGCAGCCTTCCGCGGCGAACACGGCCTCGAGCGCCTTGAGGTTCTTCGGGTTGACCGCGAGGACCATGCGCTCTTGGGACTCGGACAGCCAGATTTCCCAGCTGTCGAGGTCGGAGACCTTGAGGGGGGCCAGCTCGAGGCGCACGCGCGCGCCGCAGTCCGCGCCGAGCTCACCGATGGCGGAGGAGAAGCCGCCCGCGCCGCAGTCGGTGACCGAGCCGTAGAGCTTCTTGTCGCGCGCGGCGAGCAAAGCGTCGAGGACGCGCTTTTCCTGGATCGCGT
>CALRXP010000095.1:0-8873 GCA_943372155.1 Candidatus Endomicrobiellum trichonymphae
GTTCGCGCCGGCCTGGATCGCTTCCATCACGTGCGCCTCGTCCTCATAAGAAGAAAGGATCAAGACGTTGGTGGTGGGGCAGTCCTTGTGGATCTGGCGCGTGGCTTCGATGCCGTCCATGTGGGGGAGCTTGATGTCGAGGAGAATCACGCTCGGCTTGAGCTTCTTGACGAGGCGAAGCGCCTCGCGACCGTCGGCGGCCTCGCCGACGACGGTGATGTTCTTCTCATTCTCGAGAAGGTCTTTGATGCCCTCGCGAAACAAAGTCTGGTCGTCCGCGATGACGACGGTGATCTTTTTCTGCGGGGCGGTCTTCTTGGCCATGGACTGATAGTACACAATTCGTGCGATCATGTGATACAATGTCGACCTTCCGGCGCCGTAGCTCAGTGGTAGAGCGGGCGTTTCATAAGCGCCATGTCGGAAGTTCGATCCTTCCCGGCGCCAAGATTTGGAATACGCGAGACGAGCCCGGACGTTGATCTAGGTCAATGTCCGGGCATGTCATTTCTGTTTAAATCCGTTAACTTTCGTGCGACGCTAAGGAGAACTGACATGGCCGAAGCCCTCGTTGTTGCCAGCAAGGTGAAGAAGCTCGTCAAGGAAGCGGGACTGCGCACCGGCGGCGATTACATCGACGCCCTCTCCGCGAAGATCGAAGCGACCGTGAAGACCTCCATCCAGAAGGTCCAGGCCGAAGGCAAGAAGAAGACGCTCGGCGTCGAAGACCTCGCCTAAGAGCCCCATGCGCTCGTTCAGGGACTTCATGGAGTCCGCGCTCTACGACCCTGAACGGGGGTATTATTCCGTCCGCGAGAAGGCCGCGGATTTCTATACCGCTCCCGAACTGCACGCCGCCTTCGGAGCAGTGCTCGCCGACCGCTTGGCGATCCTGCTCGAGCGTGTAGCGCAGTCCCGCCCTTCCGGCTTCCTTAATGTCGTCGAGGCCGGCTGCGGAGACGGGACCCTCGCCTGCCAGGTCGCGCGGCGTCTGCGCGAAAAACACCCGGGCCTCGCGGCCCGGGTTTCTTTTATCCTGGTCGAGCGCGGACGAAAGGACCTGACGACCGCCGTCCGCCGTCTGACGGCCTTCGGCGTCAAGGTCACCGCCTACACCGAGATCGCCCGGGTCCCCGCGTTCTCCGGCGTTCTCTACTCCAACGAGTTGCTCGACGCTCTGCCCGTCCACCTCCTTCAGGCGGAGGGAGGTAAGATCAAGGAAGTGTTCGTCAACGACAAGGGGCAGGAAGTCTGCGGCCCGCTGTCGCGTCCCGAGCTCGAGGCCTCCGCCGCCGCGCTCCAAGGCGTTCTGTCCGACGGCGAGCGCCACGCGGTCTCCCTCGAGTCCCGTGCTTGGATCACGACGGCCGCCGGCCGGATCGACGAGGGCTTCATCGTTTCGATCGACTACGGCAAGCGCTTCTCTCCGGACGCCGCCAACCCGCCCCGCTCCTTCCGCAAGCACGCCGTGGAAACCGAACTGACCCGCGAGCCCGGCGCCCGCGACCTCACCGCCTCCGTGGATTTCGAGGCCGTGATCTCCGCCGGCTACTCGGCCCGTCTCGGCCTCGAGTCGTACGGCAGCCTCTCCAAATTTCTGATCGACGGCGGCCTTCTTTCCTACATCGAAGCCGCCGCGGGCGACGACGCCTCGGCGTACCGCGAGCGCGCGAAGCTCAAAACCCTCATCCACCCGGAAGGGATGGGAGAGGTCTTCAAGGTTCTTATACAGAGGAAAGCGAAATGATGAGCGCCTACGCCGTCGTCTACGCCTTCGTCGTCGTCGCGGTCGGCTTCGCCGCCGTCACGCTCGGCGCGGCCAAGGTCCTGCGAGCGAGCGTGCCCTACGCGCGCAAGGAAAGCACGTACGAGTGCGGCATTCCCGCCGTCGGTTCGACCGAAGTGAAGCTCAACATCCGCTTCCACGTCTTCGCCCTGCTGTTCGTGCTGTTCGACGTCGAGGTTCTTTACGTCTACCCTTGGGCCGTGACCGCGCGACAGCTCGGCACGCTCGCCCTCGCGGAGATGGGTATTTTCGTCGCGATTCTGCTGCTGGGCCTCGCGTTCGCCTGGCGCAAAGGCGCGCTGAGCTGGGAGTAAAACGATGGCCATGATTCTCGAGAAGCTGCCGGGCCTCACCAAGGGACTTCCGGGTGGGGAACTCCTCCTGACGACCTCGGACTACTTCATCGACCTGGGCCGCCGCCAGTCGATGTGGCCGATGACCTTCGGCCTCGCCTGCTGCGCCATCGAGATGATGGCCTCCTACGCGTCGCGCCTCGACTTCGACCGCATGGGCGTCATTCCCCGCGCGAGCCCGCGCCAGGCCGACGTGATGATCGTCGCCGGCACGGTTTGCAAGAAGATGGCCGAGCCCATCCTCGAGATCTACCACCAGATGCCCGAGCCGCGCTTCGTGATCTCGATGGGCTCCTGCGCCAACTGCGGCGGCCCCTACTACGACTCCTACTCGGTCGTCAAAGGCGTGGACCGCATCGTCCCGGTCGACGTCTACATCGCCGGCTGCCCGCCCCGCCCCGAAGCCCTGCAGTACGCGGTCGTGAAGCTGCAGGAGAAGATCGCCAAGATGTCGCTCAAGAAAGGCCTCGCGACCTCCCAGCAGGAAAAGGGAAGCCGGGATATCAACGCTTAATATGACCCAAGACGAATTCTTCGCCAAGCTCCAGGCCAAATTCCCGAAGCTCGAAAAGGCCGCCGCGCCCGTCAAGGACTACCTGACGGTCCGGCTGTCCTCCAAGGATCAGATCGAGCCCGTCGCGCAGTTCCTCAAGGACTCCGGCTTCGATATCCTCGACATGCTCACCGCGACCGACCTGCTCGGCCCCGTGGACATGAAGGGCTTCATCCGTCAGCAGAACTTCAACCCGTTCCTGCCCGACGGGGCGACGCCCGAGATCGAGTCCGCGGCGACCGCGGGCTACCCGTACCGTCCGGCGATGGACCTGCTCTGGTCCTTCATCTCCGTCGAGAACAAGCTCCGCGTGATCGTCCGCCTCGAGCAGCCGCGCGAGGGCACCTCGGTGCCGAGCCTCGTGCCGATGTTCAAGAGCGCCGACTGGCAGGAGCGCGAGACGTTCGACCTCCTCGGCATCAAGTTCGAGGGGCACCCGAACCTGACCAAGATTTTGACGCCCGACTTCACCGTCGGACATCCGCTGCGCAAAGACTACGTGCACGTTAAGGACCGCTTCGATGAGTAACATGATGACGGCCGCCGACGCCTCGACCATGCCGGAGCTCAAGACCGACCAGCTCTTCATCAACCTGGGCCCGCAGCACCCTTCCACCCACGGCGTGCTGCGCATCGGCCTCACGATCGAAGGAGAGGTCATCGTCAAGGCCGTCCCCGACATCGGCTACCTGCACCGCGGCACCGAGAAGCTCGCCGAGGTCCGCAACTACCATCACTGCGTCGTGCTCACCGACCGCTGGGACTACGTCTCCGCGATGCCCAACAATCTGGTGTTCTGCCTGGCGGCCGAGAAGCTCGCCGGCGTGAAGACGACGCCTCGCGCCGACGCGCTTCGCGTCATCATGTGCGAGATGAACCGCATCGCCTCGCACCTTCTGTTCTTCGGGACGTACGGCATCGACCTCGGCGCCTACACCCCGTTCTTGTACGCGTTCCGCGAGCGCGAGATGGTCCTCGATCTTTTCGAGATGCTGTGCGGCGCGCGCCTGACGTACAACTACATCCGCCTCGGCGGCGTGATGGTCGACGCGAGCCCGGAATGGCTCAAGCGGACGGGGGAGTTCATCGAGTACTTCAAGCCCCGCCTCGACGAGTACGACACGCTCCTGACGTACAACCCGATCTTCATGGCCCGCACCAAGGGCGTGGGCATCGTGACCGCGGAGGAGGCCAAGAGCTGGGCGCTGTCCGGTCCGAACCTGCGTGGCTCGGGCGTGAATTACGACGTCCGCAAATTCGCCCCGTATTCCGGCTACGAAAACTACGACTTCGACGTGCCCGTCGGCACGGACGGCTCGTGCTGGGACCGCTACTTCTGCCGCGTCTCGGAAATGCGCCAGTCGGTGCGCATCATCGAGCAGGCGATCGCCAAGCTTCCCGCCGGCCCGTTCATGGCCAGCGGCTTCGCCAAGGTCCCGAAGCCCGTCCCCGGCGAGGCGTACGCCCACGTCGAAGCCTCGCGCGGCGACCTCGGCATCTATCTCGCCTCCGACGGCGGCATCTCGCCCTTCCGCATGCACGTGCACGCGCCGTCCTTCATCAATCTCGCGATGCTCCAGGAAAAGCTCGTCGGCATGAAGGTCTCCGACGTGATCGCGCTCCTCGGCTCCATCGACATCGTCCTCGGCGAGGTGGACCGCTAACATGAGCGACAAACCCGAAGAGAAGAAGCCCGAACCCGCGGCGGTGCCCGCGCCCGCTCCTGCTGCCGCTCCTGCTGCCGCTCCGGCCGCCGCCGCGCCCGCGCCTAAGCCTGCGCCGCCGAAATACGTGCCGCCGACGCCCGTGTTCAACCGCGCGAACGGCCGTCTCATCGAGGACCGCTTCACGACTTGGCCCACCCAGGTGTTCGCCAACCGCTGGTCCCGTCCCGGCTTCCAGTGGGGCGCCGGCATGCTCGTCGGCATCTTCTTGGGCCTCGGCCTCACCGGCTTCGCCATCGGCGAGCTCTCCGTCTGGGCCGCCCGCGTCTACGCGATCCTCGGGGGGGAGCCGTTCAAGAAGTTCTTCCTGTTCGGCCCGACCGTCGTGTTCCCGGTCAAGCTCGCGCCGCTCGCGGTGGACGCGATCTGGACCGCGATCAAGGTCCTCATCGTCCTGCACGTCGTGCTCATCAACGGCCTGTGGTCGATCTGGTGGGAGCGCAAGATTTCCGCCCACATTCAGTCCCGCGTCGGCCCGACCTACGCCGGCAGCCCCTCCGGCTGGAACTTCCACGGCTGGGCGCAGACCGCGATCGACGGCATCAAGCTCCTTCTTAAGGAAGACATCACGCCGGCCGCCGCCGACAAGTGGGTCCACGCCCTGGCGCCGGGCCTCGTGGTGGCGCCCTGCATCATCGCCTTCGCCCCCGTTCTCTTCGGCGACGGCATGCAGGCGGCGAACCTCGACATCGGCACTTTGTACATCTTCGCCTTCGCCGGCATCTCGGTGATCGGCGTGGTCATGGCGGGCTGGGCCTCGGGCAACAAGTACTCCCTGCTCGGCGGCCTGCGCGGCGCCGCTCAGATCGTGAGCTACGAACTGCCCCGCGGCTTCTCCATTGTGCCCGTGCTGATGTTCGCGGGCTCGCTGGACCTGCAGGTGATCTCCAACGCGCAGGCCGGCTACTGGCACGGCGTCATTCCGCGCTGGTTTATTTTCTATCCGGTGGTAGGACAGCTCGCCTTCGTGATCTTCCTGATCGCGTCGGTGGCCGAAACCAACCGCACGCCCTTCGACATCCCCGAGGCCGAGTCCGAGCTCGTCAGCGGCTTCCACACCGAGTACTCCGGCATGAAGTGGTCCATCTTCTTCTTGGCCGAGTACGCGTACGTCCTGCTCGGAAGCTTCCTGCTCGCCACGTTCTTCCTTGGCGGCGGGGCCTCTCCGATCAACGCCGTGCCGTTCACGCTCATCCCCAGCTGGATGTGGATGCTCGGCAAGGCGATGCTCATGATGTTCGTGTTCCTATGGATCCGCTGGACCTTGCCGCGCTTCCGCGTGGACCAGCTCATGGATTTCACCTGGAAGTTCCTGCTCCCGTGGAGCTTCGTGAACATCGCCATCGCCGGACTCTACCTCGCGTTCTGGCTGAAATAAAACCATGATCAACTATTTCTCGCGCATCGCGAACAACACCAAGGCGATCGTCCAGGGTCACTGGATCACGCTGAAGTACATGTTCAAGCCGGCCGTCACGATCCACTACCCCGACGAGAAGCTGGTTCCCTTCGAGGCCTTCCGCGGCGCGTTGCTCTTCGACTCCAACGTCTGCATCTCCTGCAACCTCTGCGTGAAGGCCTGCCCCTCGAACTGCATCCAGCTCGAGAACGCCAAGAACGAGACCGGCAAGAAGATCGCCAAGGTGGACTGGTACTCGATCGACTTCGGCAAGTGCAACTTCTGCCGTCTGTGCGAGGAAGCCTGCCCCACCAAGCCCAAGTCGGTGTGGCATTCCCTCGACTACGAAGTCATCTTCACCAAGCGCGACGAGATGGTGCGGTGTTGGAAAAAAGACTTTCCGTTCATCGGCAAGTATTTCGACCGCAAAGCCCAGGACTTCAAGGATCCCGAAGGCCAGGTGAGCATCCACGAAGTCCAGCCGAGGAGATCTTAAGATGATCGACCAGATCGTTTTCTACTCGCTCTCGGCCCTGGTGCTCGCATCCGCGCTCGCCGTGGTCCTGCACCGCAACACCGTCCACTCCTCGCTGTTCCTCGGCCTGTCCTTGGCCGGCGTGGCGGGTCTTTACGCTTCGCTTGGAGCCGACTTCTTATTCGGCGCCCAGATCATGGTCTATGTGTCTGGCATCGCCGTCCTCGTGATGTTCGTCGTCATGCTGCTCGGTCGCGCGTCGGACCTTCACCTGCGCCAGGTCAACGAGCGGTGGATGGCCGCCCTGCTCGTCTGCGGCGTCGCTGCCGTCGGCCTGTTCAAGATCGCCCGGCTCTACTCCGCCAACGTCGCGACCGTCGCGGCGAAGCCCGGAACGCACGACATCGGCCGCCTGTTCATGGGTGAGTGGATCCTGCCCTTCGAGCTGATCTCCCTCGTCCTGCTCGCCGCCCTGCTCGGCGCCGTCTTCTTCACCCGCACGGAGAACGCCCGATGAACGCTCCCCTGACCCTCACGCACTACATGGTCGTGGCCGGCCTCCTGTTCCTGATCGGCATTTTCGGCGCGCTGACCCGCCGCAACATCATCGGCATCCTGATGTCGATCGAGCTCATGTTCAACGCGGCCAACATCAACCTCGCCGCGTTCGACCGCTTCCTCCATCCGGAGGGGGTGACCGGCCAGACCTTGGCCCTGTTCGTCATGACCGTGGCCGCCGCCGAGATCGTCGTCGGCCTCGCTTTGCTGCTCGCGATCTACCGCGGCACGGACACCGTGTACGCCGAAGACTTCAACCTCCTCAAGGGCTAATGCGATGATCGAACACGCCTACCTGATACCGCTGATTCCTTTCGCCGCCTCTTTGATCATGATGTTCGGCGCGAAAGAAGACCCGCATTCGCCGGCGCCCTGGATCGGCATCGGCGCCATGGCCATCTGCCTGGGGATGTCCCTGTCCATCCTCGCGACCGTGGCGGGGGGGAGCATTCCGCTTCCGTACGAGCACAACTGGCCCTGGTTCTCCTTCGCGGCCTCGATCGGCGGCAAGTCCTTCATCTACGACATGCCGGTCGGCGTCCTGATCGACGGCCCCGCCGCGATCCTGCTCGTCGTGGTGACGCTCGTCAGCTTGATGGTGCAGCTCTACTCGATTTCCTACATGCATGAGGACACTCGCTATAGGCGCTACTTCGCCTTCGTGTCCTTCTTCACGTCGTCGATGCTCGGCCTCGTCGTCTCGAGCAACATCCTCGTCGGCTTCATGAGCTGGGAGCTCATGGGCTTGGCCTCCTACCTCCTGATCGGCTTCTGGTTCGAGAAAGAGGGCCCGACCGAGGCCCAGAAGAAGGCGTTCATGACGACCAAGCTCGGCGACTCCGGCCTGTACGTCGCGTTGCTCTTCATCTTCGCGAAGGTCGGCTCCTTCCAGATCACGCAGATCCACCAGTTCATCAACCAGGGCTACATGACCCCGACGGTGGCGACCGTGATCGCCATCGGAATCCTTTTCGGCGCCATGGGCAAGTCGGCGCAGTTCCCGCTGTTCATCTGGCTGCCCGACGCGATGGAAGGCCCGACGCCCGGCTCCGCGCTGATCCACGCCGCGACCATGGTCGCGGCCGGCATCTTCGTGGTCGCCCGCCTGTACTTCGTCTTCCTCGCCGCGCCCGACGCGATGCTCGCGGCGGCGTGGATCGGCTGCGCGACGGCCTTCCTGGCCGCCGCGATGGCGCTGGTCAGCTACGACATCAAACGCGTGCTGGCCTTCTCCACGGTCTCCCAGCTCGGCTTCATGATGTGCGCGCTCGGCGTCGGCGGCTACACCGCCGGCCTCTTCCACCTGACCACGCACGCCTTCTTCAAGGCCCTTTTGTTCCTCGGCGCGGGCTCGGTCATCCACTCCGTGCACACCAACGACATGCGCCTCATGGGCGGCCTGTCGAAGAAGATGCCGGTCACCTTCCTGACGATGGGCTGCGCCATCCTCGCCATCGCCGGCATCCCGGGAACGTCCGGCTACTTCTCCAAGGACATGATCCTGGCCAACATCTACCACGCCAACCAGCCGATCTTCTGGATCATGCTCGGCACCGCGCTGATGACGGCCTTCTACATGTCGCGCCTGTTCATCCTGACGTTCTGGGGGGACGACCGCGATCACGAGAAGCACCACCACGCGCATGAGTCGCCGTTCCTGATGACGGGACCGCTCGTCCTGCTCGCCTTCCTCGCCCTGACGTCGGGCTACCTGCTCAACCGCAACGAGCTCGTCTATCGCCTGCTCGCCAAGCCGACCATCACGGCCGCGCCGGTCGCGGCGTCGGTCGCCGCGCCGGCGGCGGAGCATGCGGAAGCGAAGCCCGAAGCCAAGCCGGAAGAGCACGCGGCCGAGGCTCACGCCGCCGTCGCCGAGCACCACGAGGAGGCGGGGGAAGAGGGGGCGCACCACGAGGGACATCTCCCTCATTGGCTGCACCTCGCCCTGCCGTTCCTCGTCCTGGGTTCGATCGGCCTCGCCTTCGCGCTGTATAAAGGACCGACGTATCCCATCGCGGACTCCCT
>CALRXP010000096.1:0-8841 GCA_943372155.1 Candidatus Endomicrobiellum trichonymphae
CGTTGCCGCCGAAGCAGCTCACCCCGCCCCCTTCCTCGCAGCCCGCGTCGGCCGTGATCGAAAACGCGGCCTTGCTGACGCCGCTCGCCTGGGGCGCGTCCCAATACTTGTACTGCACGCTGTTGTCGGTGTGCCACCGCTGGCGGCGAGGGTTGTTCTGAGTATCGTGGCCCCAGTAGTTGTTCGAGAGCAAGGACCAATTCCCGGTCGGCCGCCACAGCACCTGCGTCCCGATTCCCGGGTCCTCGTTCTGGCGGCCGTAGGTCTGGAAGCCGTTGACTAGCCACGGCTCGATCTTGAGCGTCTCCGACGGGAAGAACTGCGCGCGCAGGCCGTTGAAGAACCAGGGCGTATTCGCGGAGACGTAGGACGGGGTGTAGGCCCAGTTTTCGTTCTGGTAGTAGCTGAACAGGCCGACATAGGACATGAAAATGCCCGCGTCGAGGTTGACTCCGTGCATCACGTCCCAGTGATAGCCGCCGTAGGCCTCGGACAGGTAGCGGTAGGCGTTGTCGAGGCCCCACTGGCCGCGCTGGGGGCTGCTGTCGTTGCGCGGAGTCATCTGCGAGTACATCCCGAACTGGGTCATCACCCGGCCGCGTACGGGGCCGTAGTGGAGATCGCCGCCGACGCCCAGGTGCTGGAGCTGAAACTCGCCCGTCCGTCCGACCTCGCAGGCCCCGACGAGGCTGTGGTCCTTCGGATTGTTGAAGTCCTGGGTGTAATTGACGTCCACCATGAACTGGCCGGTGAAATAGGCGTTGTCCACGAGCGGCTTGCTCACGCGGCTGTTGCCGTTGAGCCAGGTGAAGTCCGCGAAGGCGAAAGGCTCCGATTTCGACTGGGGAACCTTCACTTCCTTCTTCGGCTGAGCCTTCTTCTCGAGCTCGGACAGGCGCTTCTTCATTTCTTCGACCTCCCGCCGGAGCTCCGGCTCCGATTGGGCGGCGGCCAAAGTGGTGAACGACATAATGAGGAGGACGAAGAGGTATTTCATGCTCACAGGATACCCATCGCCCCCGTTATGAAGCCATGAACGCCCCCTTATCGCGGCGTTAGTACACCCGCACCGGCAAAACCACGACCTGCACCCCGTTGAACTGCAGCCGCCGTTGGATGGCGGAGGCGGTCTCGTTATGAAGAAAGGACTGGTACCAACGCTGCTCTTTGAAGATAAGCTTGCCGGTGAAGACGATCATGCGCGGATACTCGCGTGACAGCTCGATGATGGTTTTTTCGAGCGTATCGATCGCCTCCGTGCCCACGGCGAAGCGCGTATCGGCCTCCAGGCCGTGCTGACGGGACCAGGCGGCGTATTTCTCCAGGTGGGCGCGCTTGTTCTTCTCGAGCTCGTCGACGGCGTCGCCGCCCTTGAAATTGCCGGAGTCGAGCACTCCGACGGAGACGAAAATGAAATTCTTGAAGTATCCCGGGAGCAGGCGCTGGATCGCCAGGATATGATGCAGGCCGTAGCCGGAGAAGTCCGACACGGTCAGCACAGCCGTGGGGGCCTTGGGATCGAGCCGCGCCGGCTCGGTCTTTTCGCCCGTCAACGGCGACGCCTCCAGGATCTTCTCCAAGCCGCTCAGTCCCTGCCGCGTCTCGCGGTAGTGCCGGCGCACCCAGAAACACAGAAGAATCGTCAGTGTCGTGATCACGGCGGTGATCCAGCCGCCGTCGAGGAACTTCTCGTACAGGGTCACGCAGAGAATGCTCACGCACATGACGAGGCCCGTGCCGTGGATGGCGAGCTGGCTCTTCCAGCGCGGCTCGGCCGCGCGATGGACGATCCAGTGGCGCGACATGCCGAGCTCGGTGAGCGAGAAGGTCAGGAAGACGTTGATCGAGTACATGACGACGAGCGTCGTGATGTTCCCCTTCGTGTAGATCAAGGTCGCCATCGCCGAAACGCCCATCAGAAAGACGCCGTTTTGCGTGACGAGCCGGTCCGACAGGCGCGCGAAGCTGTGCGGCACCCAGGAGTCGAGCGCCATGTTGGAGAGCACGCGCGGCCCGTCGAGGAAGCCCGCCTGGGCGGCGACGAGAAGCAGGGCGGCCTCGGAGAACAAGGTCGCCACGATCAGCACGCGACCGAAAGGACCCCAGCCGCCGTAAAGGTTCTCGAGAAGGACCGCGTTCATCGTCATCCCCTCGACCGGTGCCGCCTTGACCAGTAGGTAGCCGAGCAAAATACCGCCCGCGGTGAAGGCCAGCGACGAGGACATCAGAAGCATGGTGCGCTTGCCGGTCTGCACGCGGGGCTCGCGGAGCATGCCGACGCCGTTGCTGACGGCCTCGATGCCGGTGTAGGTGCCGCCGCCCATCGAGTAGGCGCGCAGGAGAATGAAGGCCACCGGGGCGAAGCCCATCACGCCGATGGAACGATGAAGATCGGTTCCGGCGGCGTGGAACACCTCGGGCAAGCCCGTGAAGTGGACCCCGACGACGTATAGGATCATGAATACGTGGGAGACCACGAAGAACATGAAGATCGGCGCGAGAAAGGTGACGGACTCCTTTACCCCGCGCAGGTTCAAAACGAGGAGCAGGAGCAACGCGAGCCCCGCGGCGACGAGCTTCGTGCCGAGCCAATGAGGGGGCAGGAAGGAATACATCGCGTCGCAGGCCGAGGCGACGGACACCGAGATCGTTAGCACGTAGTCCACGAGCAAGGCGCACCCGGACACGACCCCGGCTTTCTCCCCCAGGAGCTTGGTGGCCACGAGATAGCCGCCGCCGCCGCCCGGGAAATGCTCGATGAGGTTCGAATAGGCGATCGAGATCACGAAGATCGTGACCGCCGTCATGACGACTAGGATCAAGGCCAGATGCGTGTGGCCGCCGAGCGCGCGATACGCCTCGTCTGGGCCGTAGGCCGAGGAAGAAAGCCCGTCCGCCCCTAAGCCGACCCAGGCCAGGAAGGCCGCCAGCGAAATCTTATGAAAGACGTCCGGGTCGCGGATGTCCCGCGGCTTGCCCAGCACCAGCTGTTTGATTCGGTCCATACCCCACGATACCCCCGGGGGGTGTTATGAATCCATTATAAGCGGAAGGCAACAACGGGAGGTCAGACCCCATTTTTGGTAAGATGGCCCTGTAGGCGGCGTGGCGGAATGGCAGACGCAATCGACTCAAAATCGATCGGGTTCACGCCCTTGTGGGTTCGAGTCCCACCGCCGCTACGATTTTCCCGATGAAAGACTTGAACCTCGTGTTCGTCGCGGCGTTCCTGACGGCCGGCGCGGCCCCGTTGTTCGCGGCGCCCCGGCGCTGCGCCAACGGCAATCCCCCCAAGCTGTCCGGGGACGTTTTTTCCCCCGTCGAGTGCTCGAGCGCGACGCTCACGGCCCCGATGCTTCCCGATCTGCCGATCCGCCCCAACGCCCAGGCCAAAACCGATCTTCGCGAGCTGGACGGACGCTGGGAAGGCGACCTTTACCACGCGATGGGACGCTATGCGCTCCTGCTGACGGTCAAGACTGGCTGGAACGGGAAGACCGAGGTGATCCTCGACACGAAGGAGCGCCAGTTCCGGGAGCGCCTGACGGACCGTCTGACGCTGACGCCCGGCAAGCAGCGCGGAAGCTACGAGGCCGTGATGACCACGAGCGTCGTCCCTGAGGCGTCGCTCAAGGGAGGGGCGCTCGTCGGCGCCGCCGCCGAGCCCGAGCTCTCCACGCCGACCGCGAAGGCCCCGGCGGAGCGGCAGATGGACCTGCTCTTCGACAACGGCGCCACCCACCGCCTGATCTTCTCGCTCAAGGGCAAGAACGAGCTGCTCCTTCGCGCTTTCTCGGGGATTCCGGGCGCCCCCCTCCAGAAGTTCGAGCTGACGCTCTCCCGCACCAAGCGCGAAGCGCTGTAATCAGCGCGCGAGCGCCGAGCCCCGCACGAACTCGATTCCTTCCTTCTCGTATTTCGGCATTTCTTCTTTCAGGCAGTCGAACGTCGTGCGGAAGTAATGGTGACCGATGGCGATGGCCGAGCCGGTCTTGCGGGCGTGCGCGACGGCCGTCTTGAGGCCCTTGGCGCAGAACGCCTGGGTGTGGAGCTCGGCGGTGTCGAGGAAGATGTAGTTCATGGCCGCGGGAATGCCGGCGGCCTTCGCCTCGGCATAGGCCACGCTCTTTTCGGAGACCTTGGAGTCGATGAAGTACATGCCCGTGGGCTTAAGCTGGGCCATAAAGGCGTTCATCAGCGGCCGGTTCTGGGTGCCGCGATAGGACCGGTGGTTATTGAGGCCCTTCGCGTTCGGGATCTGCTTCATGGCCTTCTCGAGGAGCTTGCGGGTCTTCTCGACGTCCTCCGGATCGACCTTGTCCTTCGCCAGCTTGAGGGACTGGAAGGGATCGAAGGGGTAGTGAATGATGAGCTCCTTCGAAGCGGCCGCGGCGAGCGTCATCGGGGCGATTTTTTTGGTGCGCGGAGACTCCGGCATGACGGCGAAGGTCATCGTCGACGGCAGGGCCAGCCACTCCTCGTCGGGCGGCGTCTTCTTGTAGTTCAGGCCGAAGTCGTCGATGACGACTGCGACCTGGGGCGCGGCGGCGAACGCCGGAACGGGGGCCGACGCGGCGAGCACGAGAGCGACGATCAATTTATTCATGGTTCTCCAAGGCCTTATGCCCCAATTCCCAGGGCACGATCATGGCGACGGCGTTGAGCAGAAGCCAGCCGGCCCCTGAGTAAAGCGCGATCTGCGAATTCCAGACGCCGGTGCCGAAGCGCTCCGCGAAATGCATCTGCATCGGCGCGGCGAGGACAGCGATGGTCAGGCCGACGTAGAACAAGCAGGCCGCCATGTACACGAAGCCGCCCACGGAGGACTCGATCTGGTGGATGTTCTCAACGGCGAAGTTCGGAAACAACGCGCCGAAGCCCACCCCCATGCGGCAGATCGCGAAGCCCACGGTGAGCAGCGCCGCGAGAGACAGGATCGAGGTGAAGCGGTCCGCTTCGAGGATCCAGTTCGTCATGAGGCCCAAGGTCAGCGAGATCCCGAGGATCGGGACCGCCGAAAAGAGCAGCTTTTCGCGCATGACCATGCCCACGTCGAGCGGGGCGCTGCGCAGGACCCACCAGGAGCGTCCTTCGAGGCTGATCGCCGGGAACGTGAAGCGCAGGCCCAACGCCGCGAGCACGAAGCCGGCGGTACCGACATTCAAAAATGACACCAAGCTTCTCAATTCCGCCGAATCCAACGGGAGGCGTCGAATGCTGAACAGGTAGACGAATACCAGGCCGATGATGAGCAGGATCTGCGACCAATGCTTCACATCTCGAAAAAACGTGGTCCGTTCCTTCCACAGAAGGATGGCGCTCATGTGTCTTCCCAACAATCGTTGTTCTGGTAGAAGCGTGAAGCCGTGCTCCCGTTTACGCAAAGCGCCCTCTTGAGCACCGCTATATCCGATGAAGTAAATCTTTCCGGCGAGCAGCACCAATAGGCCGTAGACCACCGCCGCGGTCAGCCACAGCCCTCCCGCGCGAACGGCCCAGCCCGCCCAGTTCCCCCCCGCGGCCATGCGCAGGGCCTCAGCGAGCCACCAGGACGGAAGATAGGGAGCCGTCGGGGCTTGCAGGAAGTTGAGATACTCGGCGACGACTTTGAGAGCGTCCGGACGGATGAGTTTTTCAGGCTGGGCGAAGCGGACGAGTCCGTAGGTGACGGTCAACGACAAGGAGGAGAACACCCACACGACGTCCCGGGTGCGGGACGACGGGAAAAGATAGAGGAGCAGCAACGTGAAGCCGATGCCGAACGACGCGGCAAGCAACAGAAACGGCGGCACGGCGACGACAAAACCCATGAAAAACGCGGCGCCCAGGTGCTGAACGCGCATGATCGCGGCGACGTAGGGCACGAGGATGAGCCCGATCATCCAGGAGGCGAAGAACGCGGACTCAAGCGACTTGTCGAGAAAGATCGCGCGCAGGCTGACGGGCGCCTTCAGCAGGAACTTCAGGTCGTAGGAGTAGAACAAGGTGGTGAGCGCGGTGAGCAGGCTCGAGACGACGACCATGGAGAGCGTCATGAGCAGGAGCATCGCCGTCAGCTTCCAGGTCAGCAGAAGGCCGATCAGCTCGACCGTGGCCAGATACTTCAGGAGGCGGTAAAAACCGTAGTGCAGGCCGAACAGAAGGCCGAACCCCGCCGAGCCGAAGGCCGCGTTGCGGGCCCACTCGTAGCCCGTCCAGTGGGAGATCGTGTTCGTGAAGGTCCGCCCGCGGCGGCGCAGCAACGTGGCGAGCATTTAGAGGTACTTCAGTAGCGTCGTGTACTCGGCGCCGCCGGTCAGGCTCAGGAAGACGCTTTCCAAATCCTGTCCGTCTTTCTTGGAGTGGGTCCGCAGCTCCTCGAGCGTGCCGCAGGCGATCATCTTGCCGCCGATCATGATGCCGATGCGGTCGCACAGCTTCTCGGCGATTTCGAGCACGTGGGTGCACATGAAGATCGCCGTGCCGCGCTCCGCGAGCTTGAGGAAGATGTCCTTGACCAGACGCCCGCTCTTGGGATCGAGGCCGACCATCGGTTCATCAAGGACCAAAATCTTGGGCTCGTGAAGCAATATTCCCGCGAGGACGAGCTTCTGTCTCATCCCGTGGGAATAGCTCTCGAGCAATTCGCCGCCCCACGGGGTGAGCTCGAACATATCCAAGAGCTCGGGAACCCGTTTCTTCATGTCGGACAACGGCACGCCGTACAACTCCCCGATGAAGCGCAGGTACTCCGCGCCGGTGAGCTTGGGGTAGACGAAGGGCTCGTCGGGAACGAGGCCCATCGCGCGTTTGGCCGCGATCGGATCGAGCGCCATGTCCTTGCCGCCGACGAGCACGCGGCCGGCGGTGGGCTTGAGCAGCCCGGTCATCATCTTGACCGTGGTGGTCTTGCCGGCGCCGTTGGGTCCGAGAAATCCGAAGATTTCACCCGGACGGACCTCCAGATTAAGATCGTGAACGGCGGTGTACGCGCCGAAGTCCTTACGAAGGCCTTCGAGGCGGATCACGCAGCGACGGCGCGCCGGCCCTTGAGCAGCTCTTCCGCGCGCGGCACCGTCATGCGCTCGGCGAAGTCGTGGAAGCGCTCGTCGATCGCGTCGCGGTCGAGGCCCTCGATGTTCTTCGTCGAGAAGTCCTGGACGTTGAAGGACGCCATCGTCGTGCCGTAGGCCATAGCGCGCTTGAGATGTGAAATATCCTTATATGAGGCCGTGGAAGCCAGGTAGCCGAGGAAGCCGCCGGCGAAGGTATCGCCCGCGCCCGTCGGATCCTTGATGCGCGAGAGCGGGTAGGCCGGGAACACGTAGAACTTGGAGCCGACCCGCATGAACGCGCCGTGCTCGCCCTTCTTGATGACGACGACCGAGGGCCCCCAGCCGGCGAGGACCTCCGCGGCCTGGAGCGCGTTCGGCGCGCCGGTCAGCTTCATCGCTTCCTGGTCGTTCGAGAAGAACACGTCGACCTTGGCGAGAAGCTTCTTGATCGCGGCGGGCTTGGAGTCGATCCAATAGTTCATCGTGTCGCAGGCGACGAGCGCGGGCTCCTGCATCTGCGCCAGCACCGAGGACTGCAGCTCGGGGTCGATGTTCGCGAGGAACACGACCGGCATCTTGCGCTGTGCGGCGGACAGCACGGGCTTGAACTCCTTGAACACGTTGAGGTGCGTCGCCAGGGTCTCGGCCACGGCGGTGTCCTTGCCGTACTTGCCGGACCAGCGGAAGGTCTTGCCCTTGGCGGTCTTCAGGCCGGAGAGCTCGACGCCGCGGCGCTCGAGCGTGCGGCGGTGCTCGCGCGGGAAGTCCTCGCCGACCACACCGACCAAAGAGACGTCGGCGAAGTAGCTGGAGGAGAGCGCAAAGTAGGTGGCGGAGCCGCCGAGGGCCTCCACGCACTTGCCGGCGGTGGTTTTGACGGAATCGAGCGCGACGGAGCCGACGACGAGGATTTCGCTCACGAGTTCGCTCCTCCTTCGACGCGCTCCATCCAAATCTGATGCTCCACCTGCGTGGACAGCTGCTTGAGGCAGTGGTTGATCAGCTCGACGGCGCGCTGCTGCTGGAGATTTTGGGCGACGGACTCCTTGGTGATCTTGGCCTGGTCCTTCTTCGGCGCGGCCTTCATGACCTGAGCGTACGTGGCGTCCACCTCGGACTGAGGGACCTTGGACATGCGGTAGAGAAGTTGCTTGAGGCGGCCGCTCTTGATCGATTTGCGGCGGGAGCGCTCGTACTCCTGGGGCGTCTCGCGGAACAACGCGCGCACCTGCTGGAAGTACACGTCCTGGTCGAACTGGCCGCCGCGCTGGAACGCCGGCGTCGCGCGGATATCGCGGGACAGCTCGTCGTTGGTGACCAGCAGGCCGAGCTCGTCGGCCTTGATGGCGAGCATCTCCTCGATCATCATGTCGTTGAGCATCTCGCGCTTGAGGCGCGTCATCATCGCGTCGTCGACTTCGGTCCCCTTCGCGCGCAAGGCGTCCGCGTACTGGTTGGCGCGCAGGAGCAGGCGCTGAGCCGGGATCTTGCTGCTGCCGATGCGGGCCACGGCTCCGTCGTTGTCCCGGCTCGTGAAGTAGAAGCCGCCGAGGCCGACGAAGGTGCCGGAGAGGAAAACGGAGATGGTCGCGACGAAAATGCTCTTCTGATGACGGCGCAGGAACGAGATCATGGGAACTCCGGGGGTTTAAGAGACAGGGTCGGCCGGTTGGGCCGGGTCGGATTCGGCGCGCGCGCGGCGCCGGCGGGGCTTGTCTTCGCCGGAGCCCATCGAGCAGGAGCCGTCGTAGAAGGCGCCCTCGTCGATCTTGAGCTTCGGGGTGCGGATATCGCCGGTCACGCGTCC